>DAOPYF010000014.1:0-27455 GCA_035352735.1 Treponemataceae bacterium
GCGAGGCGCAGGCGATCAAGCTCGTGAACGAGGCCGCCAACGAGTACTTCGTCGGGAACGCGCAGCTCCTGAGAAGGCTTCAGACCGTCGAGGAATCGCTGAAGAACAACGCGAAGATCGTCCTGCCGAGTAACGGCGAGCTCGTCAACGTGATCGGCGACCTCGCGGGCGTCGTCCCGATCAAGACGACCCAGCCGAAGCAATAAAAAGGCGCTACTTCGATACCGTCGGCACGAGGCCCACGAGTCCGCGGATGTATTCGTCCTCGAAGCGGAGCCCGAGGCCGACGAACCAGTCTCGGTCGCTTCCGAGCGCCGAGGTAAGCCCCGCGCGGAAGTAGAGCCAGTTCCACGGCACGCCCGAGCGGGGGTCGAAGAATGGATAGACGGTAACGGTCTCGCGAAGGTTCGGCTTCGCGGTCGCGCTGAAGTCGAAGAGCTCGCTCGAGATCGCGAGCATCCTGAAGGGCTCGAAGTCGAGCCCGATGCCCGCGGTGCTCTCGAGAAGGCCGCCTCTGAGGGTCACGGGACCGACGCGGCGGGCGATCTCGGCGTCGACGGTGAATCCCGATTTCGTCTCGGTCGTCTCGACGCGCGTCGTCGGGGTTCCCGACTCCGAGGTCTCGGTCGTCTTCCGCGTCACGATCCCGTCAGGCGCGCTTGAGACGCCGACGCGGTACCACCGGTCATCCGACGACGGGGTGAGCCTGAGCGACGCGGTTGCCCGCGCGCTCGCGGCGATCACGTCGTACCGCCCGACGGTATCGAACTGCACGCCGAGCCCCGAAGCCTTTCCCACGATATCGTTCGCGTTCTTCACGAGGTTATTCGCGGAGTCGACCGTGTCGCGGAGCTTCACGTAGAGCTCGTCGTCGGTCACCGCGCGCCCGATCGCGCCGCGCCCGTCGCGGATATCGGCGGTGATCTCGCGGAGGTTCGCGAGCGCCGCGGCAAGATCGGCCGACGACGAGCCGAGTTCGCCCTCGCGCGCGGCGAGGATGCGGTCAAGGCGATCGGTCAGGCGCGCCGTCGACTCGAGGATCGCGGACACGCGGTCAAGGTCGCGCTCCGACCGCTCGTCGACCCGCCTCGCGATCGATCCGATCGAACCGATCGACTCCTCGAGAAGGCCCGCGAGCCGGGCGCTCAAGTCCTGCACCGACGCGGCGACCGAGGCCATGTCGGCGGCGGCGGGCCCCGCGGCGATTCGGCCGCCGGGAGGGATTTCCGCCCCGGAGGCGTCGCCGGGAACGAGCACGAGAACCGACGTTCCGAGGAGGGACGAGGACCTGCTCGTGATATAGGCGCCGGACCTGATCGGCACGTCGCGCAGGAACGCGACCGTCACGAGGGCCTTCCCTTCCTCAAGGCCGATCGCGCGGATCTTCCCGACGGGAACCCCGGCGAGAAAGATCCGCGAATTGACCGCGAGGCCCGTCGCGTCGCCGAGGACGACCGCGTAGTCGTGGGTATTGAAGCGGGTATAGCCGTCGCTCGTCTGGATCATGTACGCGGCGCCGGCGATCCCGATCGCGATGAAGAAAATCCCTACCTTCGCGTATCGCGCCATGCTCATAGGCCACCGTCCCTTCCGCCTGGCTCGACGAAGGCGATCCTCAGGAAATCGCGCACCATCGGGTGATCGGACGCCGAGATGGCCGCGGCGTCGCCCGAGGCGACGATCTTTCCCTGATGCAAAAACGCGATCGAGTTCGCCATGCGGAACGACGCCGGGATGTCATGGGTGATGAGGATGCAGGTCACCTTGAGTTCGCGGTTCACGCGGAGCACGAGGTTGTTGATCGTCTCGGCGAGTACCGGGTCGAGGCCGGTCGTCGGCTCGTCGAAGAAAAGGACGTCCGGCTCCATGACGAGCGTGCGCGCGAAGCCGACGCGCTTGCGCATCCCGCCCGAAAGCTCGTCGACGCGCTTCCCCTCGATCCCGGGAAGCTCGATCCACTCGAGCATCCGCGCGACGCGACGCTTGATCTCCCGCTTGTCCTTGATGCCGAGCGCCTCGCGAAGCGGAAACGCGATGTTCTCGCCGACGTCCATCGAGTCGAAGAGCGCGGCGTTCTGGAACGCGTAGCCGAAGCGCCTGCGCATCGCGAGAAGGCCGTCATGGGAGAGCGCGGTAAGCTCCGTGTCCCTGAACCACACGCGTCCCGAGTCGGGAGGGATCATCCCGATCACCCCCTTGAGGAGAACGCTTTTCCCGCAGCCGCTCTGCCCGATGACCGCGAATATCGAGCCTTCGTCGACGTCGAGGCTCACCCCGTCGAGCACGACCTGGGAGCCGAAGGATTTTTTCATGTCGCGGATGCTGATGACGGGTTTCATTTGAATATGGTCACCATCATGAGCGTCGTGAGGAGATAGTCGCCGATGAGGATGGCGACCGACGAGATGACGACGGCCTTCGTCGCGCCGACGCCGACGCCTTTCGCCCCGCCCGACGACGAGAGGCCGACGTTGCAGCATACGCTCGAGACGACGAAGCCCATCAAGGCGGCCTTGATGAGCCCCGAATAGACGTCCTTGACGCTCATGACGGTGAACATGAAATGGAGGTAGCTTGCCTTGTCGATGCCGTAGAGACCCGTCGAGATGAAATACGCGCCGGCGACGCCGATCACGTTCGCGAGGAGGGTCAGGGCGGGAAACGCGAGGATGGAGGCGACGACGCGCGGGAGCACGAGATACTGGGTGACGTTCACGGACATGGACTCAAGCGCGTCGATCTGCTCGGTTACCCGCATCGTCCCGAGCTCGGCGGCCATCGCGGAGCCGTCCTTCGCGATGAGCATGAGCGAGGTGATGACCGGGGCGAACTCCCTGCCGAGCGACATCCCGACGGCCGCCCCCGTGCCGATCTCCGCCTGAAAGGGCTGGAGGTGCGTCACCATCTGAAGGGCGAAGATCATCCCGATCGCGAGGCTCGAGAGGAAGATGATGAAAACCGAGTTGACCCCGATGCACTCGAGCTGCTCGACGAGAAGATAGAGCCGGTACGGCGGCTTAACCGCTTGGCGGGCGATCTCGCCGAGAAAGGCGAAATACCGACCGGTTTCCTCGAGCTTTCCCATGACGGCGCGGTACGCGGATACGGATTTCCGTTCTTCCATAGGTAAAGTGTAATCCTCAGGCGATGCGGCCGCCAGAAAATTACCGGGCATTTCCCCGAAAGTCCCGATCGGGTATACTATAAGCCGTGATGCGCGATAAAAAAGCCGACTGTACCTTCTTCTCGAACGCCGCGTGCGAGTTCTGGCCCTGCCATGGGCTCGAAGGCCAGAACTGCCTCTTCTGCTACTGCCCGCTCTACCCGTTCGACTGCGGCGGCGACTTTACCCTGACGCACGGCGTCAAGGATTGTTCCGCGTGCCTGAAGGTCCACGACGAAGGCGGCTACGAGTTCGTGACGCGCGAGCTCAGGCGGAGATACCCGCCGAAGGGATAATGCCCCGCCGTCTGGTATGCGCCCCGCCGACAGATACGCACCCCGCCGGGAGGGTAATTCCCCGCCGGGAGAATAGAATCCCGTCGGCGTCAGGCGCGGGCCGCAGCGTAAACGGTACGCCCTGCGCCCGGGCAATCTAGCCGATCGCCTCGGTGCCACGCTCGCCGGTGCGGATGCGGACGCATTCGGCGAGGTCGTACACGAAGATCTTCCCGTCGCCGAGCTCGCCGGTGCGCGCGCCCTTCTGGATCGCCTCGAGGCACGGCTCGACGAACTCCTCGTTCACCGCGATCTCGATGCGGATCTTCCGGAGGAGATTCCCCGTTTCCTTGGTGCCGCGGTAGTGCTCGGTGACGCCCCGCTGCCTGCCGTGGCCGAGGACCTCCGACACCGTGATGAGGTGCACGTCTATCGCGTAGAGCGCGTCCTTAACCTCGTCGAGCCTGAACGGCTGGATGATGGCGACTATCATTTTCATCGTATCGTCTCCTTAATTCCGCGTCACTCGATTACCGTGTACGCGCGCTCGTTGTGCTGGGTCGCGTCAAGGCCGATCGCCTCATCCTTCTCCGAAACCCGAAGCCCTATCAGGCGGTCGACGACCCACAGGATCGCCGAGCTTCCGCAGAAGGCCGCGAAGATCGTGACGAGCGCGGCGAGCGCCTGGACGCCGAAAAGCTTCGCGCCGCCGAACGCGAGTCCCGCGATGCCCGTTCCGCCCGCCATCGCGAAGCCGCGCGTGATCGCGGGATCGGCGAGGAGGCCGGTGCCGAGTATGCCGAGAAGCCCCGCTATGCCGTGCACGCCGAAGGCGTCGAGCGAGTCGTCGTAATGGAGCGCGTTCTTGACAAAGACGACCATGGCGTAGCAGACGAGACCCGCCGCGGCTCCGAGCGCCATGGCGCCCGCGAGGTTGACGTAGCCCGCCGCCGGGGTGATGACGACCAGTCCCGCGACGCCGCCGGTCGCGAAGCCGAGGATCGTCGGCTTTTTCTGGATAATCCAGTCAAGCGCGGCCCACACGAGCGCCGCCGCGGCGCCCGCCATGTTCGTGTTGAGGAAGGCCTGCGCCGCGAGCCCGTCGGCCGCGAGACCCGAACCCGCGTTAAAGCCGAACCACCCGAACCAGAGCATCGCCGCGCCCGCGAGGGTATAGGTAAGGTCATGGGGAGGCGCGCCCCGAAGGTTCCGCCGCCGCCCGAGCGCGAGGGCGCACGCGAGCGCGCTGAACCCGGAGTTGATCTCGACGACGGTGCCGCCCGCGAAGTCAGCCAGCCCTTGCCGCGCGAAGAGCCCGTTCGCGGACCACATCATGTGCGTGAGCGGGATATAGACGACGACGGTCCAAAGCGAGATGAAAAGGACGTACGCGGGAAACTTCATCCGCTCGGCCATCGCGCCCGAGATGACCGCCGGGGTTATCACCGCGAACATGCACTGGAACGCGATGAAGGCGATATGGGGTACGCGGCCCGTCGCGTCGCTGACGAAGTACGGGCTCACGTCCGAGGGCCCGATCCCGGAGAGCATCGCCCAACGGAAATCGCCGAGGATTCCGGGGACGAGCTCGCTCGGGCTAAAGGCGAGGCTATAGCCGAAGGTCACCCAGATGACGCTCACGACCCCGAGGCTCGTGAAGCTTTGCATCATGATATTAAGGACGTTTTTTTTCTTGACGAGGCCGCCATAAAACATTCCCAGGGCGGGAACTGTCATAAACATGACGAGAGCGGCGGAAAGAAGCACCCAGACGGTATTTGCCCCGCTGATGTGCACCGACAGATCCGAAGTCATACAACCTCCATTGATCATATTACGCGTGCGTTTCAGTACCGGTAGAAAATATCGTCTTTGAGAATTTCTACGAACGTGTAGAGATGCGTAGGTTAATACGAAAGTTCGGGTTTAATCAACTAGGCGAAGACCGTTCCTCGCCGTTAGGGTGCCTTGAGGGCGGGTATGAGGGCGAGCTCGTAACGCGCGAGCGCGGTGAGCTCGTCTGCGATAGATTCCCCGCAAGCGTTGGTTTCCCCGCGGGCAAGCGCGGCGGCGAGTTCCGCGCGCGACCAGAGCCTGATCTCGTCGACCTCGGCGGGATCGGCGGCGAGGGCAACCGCGCGCGGAAGCGTCGCGATGAAGGCGAAGACAAGCTCGCGTTCGATCGCGGTTTCCCACGCGAACTTCCCGATCAGCCGCACCGCGCCGGGATCGATCAGGCCGATCTCCTCGCGCGCCTCGCGGCGAAGCGCCGTCTCGAGGGTCTCGCCGAAGGAGACGTGGCCGCCGACCGCGCAGTCCCACCTTCCCGGCTGAACGAGCTTTGCCATTGAGCGTTTTTGCATCCAGAACATACCCGCGCCGTCCGTCAGCCAGAGCCGCACGACGGGATGGAGCGGTTTCGCGCCGCCTGCGTGGCAAAGCGGGCGCGGAGCCGATCCGACGACGGCTCCCGACGCGTCGACGATCGGGAGCGTCTCGCCCATGCCCTCGGGGACAGGGCCAGAGCTCACCCCGCTCGCGCCAGGATTAACCCCGCGCGTCTCGGCGTTTACGCCGCGTGCTCCGGCGTTCACCCCGCGCGAACGGGCGTTCACCCCGCGCATGCGAAAACGCACGACGAACGCGGGAACGGTCCACGCCGCGACGTACAGAAGGGCAAGTATCCAGAAAAGCGCGCCGGCGATGAAACTCCACGCGGCCTTCGACCAATAGAGGGCGGCGACCGCCGTGAGCGCCGAATGCGCGAGCGTGAGAAAACCAAAACCCGCGATCATCGCCGTCATGCGCCCGACGGCCGCCGCGGGGAGGGTCCCGAGACCGGACTTCCGCTCGATATACGGAAGGAATAATCGATGCGGTCCCAAGGCGCCGAGGATCATCATGAGCGCGAGGACGCCGCCCGAGACGGCGGGCTTAAGCCTGAAATACACGGGGTCGGACAATGCCCAGGAAAGCGCGCCCATCGCGACGAGGAGGATCGTATCCACGAGCGAAAAGGCGTCGACGCGGCGCTCTTTGATCAGGATGACGAAAAACTCGCCAAGCCCGAGCGCGACGCCCGCGACGAGCCCGGCGGTCTCGCCGCAGAACGAGTCCACCGCGATGTACAGAAGGATCGGCGCAAACCCGGGAAGAAACGAAAGCAGCACGTTCTTTTGGCTCATGATGCGGAAAGTATACCGACGATCGAGCACGAAAAACAATACGCGCTCAGGCGGGACGATGGGCGTGGAGGGGACGACTCATGCGGCCCCGCCCCTACTCTCCGTATTGCCCGTACCGCGCCCATCGGGTAGACTCCAGGAATAACGACTCGATTGCATAAAAGGACATCGCATGAAGTTTTCCACCACTCCCGCGCGCGCGCTCGAACGGGTAAGGGGCCTACCCCCCGAACTCAAGCTCTATCTCGCCGCGCTCGCGATTTCAGCCCTGGGGCTTGGCTTCTCCAACGATATCATCTCGAACTATTTTAAGGACGCGTATAACGTCACGCCGTTTCAGCGCGGGCTCATCGAGTTCCCGCGCGAATTGCCCGGCGTGATAACGACAATAGTCGTCGCGATCCTCGCGGGATTCAGCGACATATGGATCTCGATCATCGCGCAGGCGCTCGCCCTCGCCGGCATCACCGTGCTCGGGTTCGCGACGCCCACCTTCCGGCTGATGCTCCTGTTCATCTTCGTCAACTCGCTCGGCCAGCATCTCTTTATGCCGCTCCAGGACTCGATCGGGATGAATCTCGTCGGGAGGGCAAATCTCGGAAAGCGTATGGGTCAGTTCAAGGGCGTGACGACGGCTTTTCAGATGCTCGCCGCCATCGCCGTTTTCCTCGGATTCAGGTTCGGGTTTTTCAGCTTCAAGACGCCGGTGAAGTGGGTATTCGTCATCGCCGCGGGGCTTTTCGCGCTCGTGCTCGTCATCCTCGCCGTACTTGAGGCGAGAACGCGCAAAAACGAGATAACGCACGAACGCGTCCGCTTCGTGATACGGAAGAAGTATCGCCTGTACTACGCGCTCGTCATCATGTTCGGCGTGCAAAAGCAGATCATGCTCGTGTACGGCCCATGGGTACTCATCGAGCTGCTCGGCAAAAAGGCGGACACGCTCGCCATACTCGGCATTATCGGCTCCGCGTGCGGGGTATTCTTCATCCCGGCGCTTGGGCGATGGCTCGACCGCTTCGGCATCAAGGCAATGCTCTACGCCGACGCGCTCTCGTTCATCGGCGTGTACCTGCTGTACGGGCTCGTGTCCGGCGGCTACGCCTCGGGGGCCCTGCCCACCGTCGGATGGACGGTATTTCTCGCGTACGGGGTCTTCGTCGTTGACCGCATGTCGACGCAGATGGGCATCATCAGGACGGTCTACCTCAGGACGATCGCCGTCGACCCGCGCGACGTCACCCCGACGCTCTCGCTCGGCATGAGCATGGACCACACGGTCTCGATCGCGTGCGCGTTCGCGGGCGGAATCGTGTGGTCGCGCTGGGGGCCGCAGTACATCTTCTACCTGGCCGCGGCGCTTTCGCTCGTCAATCTCTACGTCGCGATACGGGTTCGCCTGCCCGAGGGGAAATAAGCCGAGGCGGCAGGGCGCGAGGCGCGATACTCGGGTTTCAGCCGACGAAGAAGAGCGCGAGCCCGGCGACCGCGGCGCACGAGCCGACGATCTCGAGCGCGCCGACGCGGCGCCCGAAGATCAAAACCGAAGGCGGGATGATGAGCACGGGGGTGAGCGAGCTCAAGGTCGAGACGACGCCGGCCGCGGCGTGCTGGATCGCGAAGAGGAGGAGCCCGACGCCGACGAAGGGACCGAAGATCGAGGCCGTCGCGATGAGCCTGAGTCCCTTTCGGTCGCGGACCGCGGAGACGATCTCTCCTCCCTTCCCCGTCGCGAGCGCGAAGGCGAGGAACCCGGCGAGGGCGCTGGCGATCCTGACCTGGGTCGCCGACACCGAGCTCACGCCCGAGGCGCCCGCCTTGGTGAGGAGGGTCGCGACCGCCATGGCGATCGCCGAGAGTATTCCATAGATGATGCCCTTCCAGTACCGTCCGTTTCCCTTGCCCAAACCGGAGGCAACCGTTCCCGCGCGGTTTCCCGCGAACACGGTGAGCACGATGCCGCCGACGCAGAGGGCCATGCCGGCAAGCGACCAGGGCCCGGGTGCCTCCCCAAAAACGGCGAACGCGCCGAGCGCGGTGAACGGGACCGAGAGCGCCATGAGGAGCATGGATAGGCGGGAGCCGATCCAGTCGTAGGCGTGCAGGAGGAAATAGTCGCCGACGACGAAACCGACGAGACCAGACGCGCCGAGAAAGCCCCACGCGGAAGGCGATAGCCCATGGGGAACGGGGCTCCCCATAAGGAAGAACGCGAGCGCGGCGAGGTAGAGGCTGCCGAACGTGACCTTGAGTGTATTGACCGCCATGACGCCGACGCGCTTGACGGCCTTTTCCATAATAAGCGCGGCGACGGTCCAAGAAACGGCGGTGCCGAGCGCGGCGAGTTCTCCGATATGAGCGGGCATTGCATCTCCTCACGGGGCGAGTCGTCGGCGCGCACGCGCTTCCGCTCGCTTGAGCCTTTATACCCGATTGGACGGCGAACATCAATCGAACCATGACGCGCGCCGAGCGGGAAACCTTGCGACGCGCGGCAATTCCCTTGCCATTCTTCCCGTTTGTGCCTATTTTTGTTTAATGGACAAAACGCCAATCATGGAAGTCCGCGACCTCCGCAAGTCGTATGGCAAGGTCGAGGCCGTCCGCGGGATATCATTCTCGATCCCCGAGGGAAGCTGCTTCGGGCTCCTCGGCCCGAATGGGGCCGGGAAGACCACGACGATCGAAATGATGGAAGGAATCCTCTCCCCCGACGGGGGTAGCGCGCTCTTTCGGGGAAAGCCGATCGGCCACCGCTTCCGCGAGAAGGTCGGCATCCAGTTCCAGAACACGGCCCTGCCCGAGTTCATCACCGTCAAGGAAACCCTCGAGCTCTTTCGCGCCTTCTATCCCGCGCCGCGAACGATCGACGACATCGTCGAGCTCTGCTCGCTCGGCGACATCCTCGAGCGCGACAACCGGAAACTTTCCGGCGGGCAGCGGCAGCGCATGCTCCTCGCGATCGCGCTCATCCCGCGCCCCGAGATGCTCTTTCTCGACGAGCCGACGACCGGGCTCGACCCGCAGGCCAGGCGCAACTTCTGGGATCTCATCGAAGGTGTCAAGCGCGAGAACACCTCGATCCTCCTGACGACCCATTACATGGACGAGGCACAGGCCCTGTGCGACCGCATCGCGATCGTCGACCGCGGGAAGATCCTCGAGCTCGACGAGCCCGCCCGCCTCATCGAGCGGCATTTCACCGGGCAGCTCATCAGGCTTCCCCTCCAGGAAGGGAACGGAAAGACGACGGAGATCCTTTCGGCGCTCGGCGCGAGGCGCTCGGGCGATTACTGGGAGATCGACACCGTGGCGCTCGACGCGACGATGAAGCGACTGCTCGAGGCGAACCTCAGCCTTGACGGCCTTTCGATCCATAAGCCGGACCTCGAGGACCTGTTCATCAAGCTGACCGGGTCATCGCTGAGATCATGATGATCGGACCACGCAAAAACGGGAGTGAAACATGATGAGAAAATTCCTCGCGGTGCTCAAGGCGAGAACGATGGAGTTCGTCAGGGACCGCGGCACCTTTTTCTGGAACCTCCTCTTTCCCATCCTGATGGTCGCCGGTTTTTCATTCGCCTTCACGGGCGACGGCAAGACCCTCTTTAAGGTCGGCCTCATCGGGGACCGCGCGGCGCTCGAGGCCCCCGCGTCGGCGCGGCGTCTCCCCGAAGGAGACGCGATCGACCCGCGCGCGATGCGCGGCTTTCTCGCCATCCCGGAGCTCAAGCTCATCCCCTACGGCGACGCGGCAAGCGCGTCCGCCGCATCCGGCGAGCCGGGACTCGCGACCGCGCTCGACAGGCTTAAAAAGCATCAGCTCGACATGGTCGTCGACCTTTCCGAGGGAAACTACTACCTCAACGACCGCTCGCCCGCGAGCGACACCCTCTCACGGCTTCTCGCCGGGGAGGCCGCGCGCGTGCGGGACGCAGACGCGATGGCGGGGATCAAGCCGACCGCGGCTGACAAGCCCGCGACAGGCGGCTTTACCGCGAAGACGGTATCGGGCGACTCGATCCGGTACGTCGACTGGCTCGTCCCCGGCGTCATCGGCATGAACATGATGTTCTCGTGCCTCTTCGGCGTCGGATTCGTGCTCGTGCGCTACCGGAAGAACGGCGTGCTCAAGCGGCTCAAGGCGACGCCGGTCGGCGCGCTCAACTTCCTCACCGCGCAGGCGGTATCCCGCTTCCTCATCGCGTTCGCCACCTCGATCGTCGTGTACGCGGGAACCAACGCGTTCCTCCATTTCAAGATGGAGGGAAGCTATCTCCTCCTTACCGTCATCCTGGCGCTTGGCATCCTCAGCATGATCGCCCTCGGTCTCCTCTTCGCCACGCGCTTCAAGAGCGAGGAACTCGCGTCGGGGGTCATCAACCTCTTCACCTTCCCGATGATGCTCTTCTCGGGCGTCTTCTTCTCGCTCGAGGGAAGCCCCGCTCCCTTGAGGAACGCGGCGAAGGCCTTTCCGCTCACCCACTTTCTCGACGCCGCGCGCGCGGTCATGCTCGACGGCGCGGGACTCTCCGCGGTATGGCCCCAGATGGCGATCCTCGCGGGCATGAGCGTCGCGTTCATCGCGGTATCGACCGCGCTTTTTAAATGGGAATGACGAATGACAAGCGATAACCCGGTCCACGCGAAGGACCTGCGGCTCATTGGCTCAGGAGCGACCGCGGACGTCTATCGGCTTTCCGATGACACGATCGTGAAGCTCTTCAAGGAATCCTATGGCGAGGAAGCCGCGCGCTACGAAGCCGGGATCGCCGACGCGGTCAGCAAGACCGCGATCAAGGCGCCGCGCTATCGCGGGATGCTGACGATCGACGGAAGGATCGGCGTCGCGTACGACTTCGTTCCGGGGGACCTTCTCTTCGCCAGGCTCCTTGCCGAAAAGCCGCGCGGAGGCATCGCGCTGATCAAAAAGCTCGCGCGCGAACACGCGGCGATGCACGACGCGCGTTTCGACGCGACGCCGAGTGATGCGCAGCGCACCGCACGATGCTCCGGGCTTCCCTCGGAGAAGGATCGGCTTTCCTACCTCATCCGGAACGCCGAAGGCATCGACCGATATCGACCGAGCATCCTCGGCTGGCTCGCCGCGCGCGAGGCGGGGAAATCCGTCTGCCACGGCGACCTCCATTGCGGGAACCTCATCGTCGAGGGAAACGATTTTATCGCGATCGACTGGATGAACGCGTACGCGGGCGACCGCGCGGGGGACGCGCTCCGGAGCTACCTGATGCTCGCCTCGCCGTTCATCCCGATGCCGCTCTCGTTCCCGAAACGGCTCGCGTTCCTCGCGTATAAGCGCGTACTCGCCGAGGCCTACCTCTCGGAATACCGCAAGCGTTCCGGCTTGAGGCGAAAGGACATTCGCGCATGGTGGCCGGCCATCGCGGCGGCCCGGCTCGCGGACCGCGTCCCGGGAGAAAGCGCGTGGCTCCTGCGAAAGATCAAAGGAAACCTTTGGCGCATGAAAGGACGCGCGCGCTAGCGAAACGGCCCGTCAGCGAAGCCCCTCTCCTTCGGCGTCTGGGTCGCGGATCGAGCCTGGCCTGAGGCTCAGCGCATTGCGCGTCGCGCACCAGGCGCCACGCTCGAGCGCGGACGCAATGTCTTGGTCGGAAAGCAAGGCGTGCAGAAACCCCGCGTTGAAAGAGTCGCCGCACCCGATCGCGTTGAGCGCGCCCACCCGCGCGACGCGCCCGCGGTATCCCGATCCGCGCGACGCGGCGAGGGTATCACGCGAGCCCCGCGTGACGACGATGAGGGAACCCGTCTCGGCGCTCCGCTCCCCGATCAATCGGGCAAGCTCGTCCTCGGCAAGCGGGAACCCATACCCGAAGGTCCCGCAAAACTCTTCCTCGTTAATCTTGATGACGTCGGGGGCCGCGCGCGAAAGGGCTAACGCGAGATCGGGTCCGTGAAAGTCAGCCATGACGGCGACCCCCCGTTCCTTGGCGAGCGCGACGATCCGCGCCGGAAGGTCGGGCGGCCACGAAGGCGGCCTACTGCCGGCGAAAAGGAGCGCGTCGACGCCGTCGAGCGATACCGAGACCCGCTCAAGAAACGCGTCCGCCAATTTGTCCCACTCACCCGCCTCGTCGGGCTCGCCCACGACGAGCTCGGTCGCGCGCCCCGTCCCCGGCTCAACGAGGGTATAGCAGTGGCGCACGCGGCCCGGCACCTCGACCGCCTCGACGGGAAGCCCGTCCGCACGCGCGAGGGCCAGGAACTCCTGGGCGTTCTCGCGCCCGAGCGGGCAAAGCGCCATGGCCGATCCCGGCTCGAGTTGGTTCATCACGCGAGCGGCGTTCACCGCCTTCCCCGACGCGTCGAGGCGATAGCCGGTCGAGCGGTTGACGCTATCGATCGCAAGCCCCTTGAAGGTTATCGTTTTCTGTATCGCGGGGCTCAACCCCACGGCAAGCGTACGTTTCATGATACGCGCCACCTCCCAGATCACGCTCAATATTGTACACGGAACGCGGACAAGGCGCCACCCAAACCAGTGTCGCCTTTTTCCGCTCGGCGCGGTATACTTTCACCTAAGCGGAGGGGAAAATGGCAGAAAAGGAATACGTCTCGGCGACCGAGGCTTGGCACCGGGAAACGATCGGGGAAGCGGCGTGCGCGGCGCTCAAGAAAAACGGATTCGACTCTCACTATGTTAAGTCTGGCGAAGAGGCTATCGCGCTCATCGAGGCGATGATCAAGCCGGGGATGACCGTCGCCATCGGCGGATCGATGACCCTCACCGCGCTCAAGGCCCACGAGCGCGCGGGACAGCTCGGCGCGAAGGTTCTCGACCACAGTGCGAAGGGACTCACCCCCGAGGAGAAGCTCGCCGTCATGCGCGCGCAGCTCACCGCCGACCTCATGCTCTCGAGCTCGAACGCGATCACCCTGAACGGGGAGATATTCAACATCGACGGAAACGGGAACCGCGTCGCCGCGCTCACCTTCGGCCCGAAGAAAACGGTCGTCGTCGCGGGCTTCAACAAGATCGTGCGGGACCTCGACGAGGCGCGCGAGCGCTGCGAACTTCGAGCCTCGCCGATGAACAACAAGCGGCTCGGGATCGCGAACCCGTGCGTCAAGACGGGCACCTGCATGGACTGCAAGGGCGAGAGCCGCATCTGCAGGATCTACTCGGTGCTCCGCCAGCGCCCGCGGCTTTCCGACTTCACGGTCATCATCGTCGGCGAAAGCCTCGGCTACTGAGAGAAAGGGAATCGCATGCTCGATGAATCCGATCTTTCGTTCGTCAGGGAACGCCTCGATTTCTACGCCAAGCTCGAGCCCGCGGACCGCGCGGCGCTCGACCGCTCCGTGGCGAAGCTCCGCTTTAAAAAGGGCGAGAGCCTCAGGAGCAAGGATTCCGAGTGCCTCGGGGTCCTTTTAGTCCATACGGGGGAGCTTAGGGCGTTCATCAGGTCGGACGACGGCCGCGAGGTGACGCTCTATCGAATCGGGCCCGGAGAGGTATGCGTCCTTTCGGCGTCGTGCCTCCTCAACAGCATCACCTTCGACGTCGCGATCGAGGCGAAGGAAGAGGCCGAGGTCTTCAGGCTCGGCATGGGCGCCTTCGGCGAGATCGTCAAGCGCAACGTCTGGGCCGAAAACTTTTCCTATAAAAACGCGGTCGAGCGGTTTTCCGACGTCATGTGGGCGATCGAGCAGGTCCTGTTCATGCGCTTCGACAAGCGGCTCGCCATCTTCCTCCTCGACGAGTCCGCCTCTCGCGAGGGAGGAACGATCAAGGCGACGCACGACGAGATCGCCAAATACGTCGGGAGCGCACGCGAGGTCGTCTCGCGGATGCTCAAGTCCTTCGAGGAGCAGGGATTCGTCTCGCTTGGCCGTGGCGAGACGCGGGTAATCGACCGCGCGGGCCTCAAGCGCCTCCTATAGTCCCGGCGAGCTTTCCGCGCGCGAAGCGTTCCGGTAACCGCGGCGACGCATTGCGCTCGCGCCGCGGGCGGCGGTACCTGACGGGCCGCGCCGAATCTGGTATAGTTAATCCATGGAAATCGCAATACTGCTTGTTTTGATAGTGCTGAACGGATTTTTCTCCATGTCCGAGATCGCCCTGGTTTCCAGCAAGACGGTCAAGCTCGAGAGCATGGCCGCGGACCGCAAGGGCGGCGCGAAGACCGCCCTCAAGCTCAGGGAGAACTCCGAGAATTTCCTCTCGGCGATCCAGGTAGGCATCACCCTCATCGGCATCGTCACCGGCGTGTTCGGTGGCACGAGCATCGCGGCCGAGGTCTATCCCCTTCTCGCGCGCCTCGGTCCGATCGCGCCCTACGCCCATGAGATCGCGCTTACCCTCACCGTGCTCGCCATCACCTACGTTTCCATCGTGCTCGGGGAGCTCGTCCCGAAAACCTTCGCCTTGAGCGATCCCGAACGAACGGCCTGCGCGGTCGCGCCGCTCATATACGGCTTCTGCGCGGTGTTCTTCCCGATCGTGAAGCTCCTATCCGGCTCGACGAACGCTATCGGCGCGATCGTCGGCATCAAGCGAAAGGCCGACGAGGTCACCGAGGAGGAACTCAGGCAGCTCCTGAAGACCGCTTCGAGCGAGGGCGTCATCGAGGCCGGCCAAAAGTCCATACACGAAAACCTCTTCTACTTCTCGGACAAGCGCGCGAAGCACCTGATGACCCACCGGACCGAGATCGAGTGGATCGAGATCACCGACGCGCCCGCCGCCCTCGAGGAAAGGATCAAGGGCGCGCACCACAGCAAACTGATATGCTGCGAGAGAGGCCTCGACAACGTCGTCGGCTATCTCCGCGTCAGGGAATATCTCCTCGCGCTCAGCTCGGGCGCGACGCCCGACGCCAAGGCGCTCATCGTCAAGCCGCAAATCGTCACCGAGAACACCGACGCGAAGCGGGTGTTCGAGCTGCTCAAGCGGGCGCAGGATTATTTTTGCGTCGTCATCGACGAGTACGGCGGGTTTGAGGGGATCATCACCCTCTACGACATCGTCGAGAACATCCTCGGCGAGATTCCCGAGGAAGGCGAGGTATACGAGCCCGAGGTTTTCGTGCGCGACGACGAGACGGTGCTCGTCAGCGGCGACGCCCCGGTCGAGCGACTCACCGAGATCATCGAGGGCTTTACCGTCGACTTCGAGGCCATCGACTACTCGACCGTCGCGGGCTTCGTCCTCAGCAAGATGAGCAAGATCCCGGAGATCGGCGACCGCCTCGAGGTCCTCGGCCACACGATCGAGGTCGTCGACATCGACGCGCACCGGATCGACAAGGTGCTCATCACGCGCCCCGTGCCGGAGCTGGGGGAAGAGGACCAGTAAGGCATTCCTGCGGGATCATTCGGCGGTCGATTCGTGGTCGAGATCGAGAAGATGGCCGAAGCGCTCCTTCTTCGTCTCGAGGTACCGACGGTCATCGTCGTGGGCGGGCAGCTCGTGATTCACGCGCTCGGCGACCGCGACTCCGTACTTTTCCATCTCCGCGACCTTCTCGGGGTTATTCGTCATCAGGCGCACGCTCACGACGCCGATCTTCCTGAGCATCTCGGCGGGCACGCGGTAGTCGCGCCCGTCGGCGGCGAACCCGAGCGCGAGGTTCGCGTCCACCGTGTCGTACCCCGCGTCCTGCAGGGCGTAGGCGCGGATCTTGTTCACGAGCCCGATGCCGCGCCCTTCTTCCTGATGGTAGAGGAGCACGCCCCTACCCTCGCACTCTATCCGCTCGAGCGCGAGATGGAGTTGCGGCCCGCAATCGCAGCGAAGGCTCCCGAGCGCGTCGCCGGTGAGGCAGGCGGAGTGGACGCGGGTGAGCATAGCCTCGCCCGAGCCGACCTCGCCCTTCAGCACGATGATGTGGTCCTTTCGGTCCTTGTTGTTCACGAAGCCGATGATGCGAAACCGCCCATAGGCGGTCGGAAAGTCCGCGACGGACACGACCTTCACGCAGGTATCCCGCTCGCACGACGCGCAGTCGAGCTTCCGCGGGCATTTGCGAAGCGACTCGATATCCTGCGCGATGATTTCCTCAATCGATGGCGTTTCCATGCTACCTCCAAATATGCGAGCGTACGCGCGCGTCAGACGTTCATCGTTCTCTCCAGATAAACACCATGATACCGCCCTTATCCGTCCTTGTCGACAAAATCGCGCGCCGCCGAGCGCCGCCGAGCCCCGTCACGCGCCATTCCCCGCGGCAGGGATTCCGCCCGACTTCGCGCGGGCCTCTTTCGGGGAAACGCCCCGATAGCGCCTGAAGAGCCTGCTGAAATAATTCGCGTCGCCCACGCCGCACGCGTAGGCGATCTCCGTCACGGTGAGCCCGGTCTCCGCGAGGAGCCGCTCGGCTCGCGCGACGCGCTGCCGGTTCACGTACTCGACGGGGGTCATCCCCATACCCGCGCGGAATATCTTGCAAAAATGAAAGGGCGTGACGCCCGCGCGCGTCGCGAGATCACTGAGCTTCAGCGGCGAGTCGAGGTTGCCGTCGATGTACTCGAGTATGGAGGAAAGCCGCTCGACGTTCCGCGCCCGCTCTTCGCGCTCGCGGTTATCCATCCTCCGCACGCAGTGCGACCGAAAGAGAAGCGCGAGCAATGAGTACAGCGATCCCTTGATCGAAAGCTCGAAACCCGGCTCGCGGCGCGTGAAGTCGCAGACGATCCGAGAGACGCATTCCGCAACCGCCTGATCGTCGCGCACGAGGTTTCGGAAGACGATATCGCCGTCCTCGAGCGGGGCGATGAAATTCGCCTGGCAACTGTCGTTAACCCGTGAGGCGAGGAACGCGAAGTCGACGCGAATGACGTCCCATTCCATGGGGCCTTCGACGCATTCGGCGCTGTGCAGCTCCCGGGAATTGACGATGACAAGGTCGCCGCCCCGCGCGACGACGCGCTCGGAGCCGCAGGTAACGACCGCCTTGCCCTCGCCGCGGAACGCGAAGAACTGCATGTGCTCGTGCCAGTGCCGCTCGGTCATCATCCCCGGGGTTCCCAGACTCCGGTGGATGACATCGACGGGAAAACCCGGTTCGGTCATTTCCTTGTAGTAATACGCGCTATCGATGGCTTTCATGGCAACGTCAAATATATCACAATTTTGTGCTATGTTTTATCAATTCTATTCAAGTCATTTGCGGGAAAAACGGATATCCTCACTTAACCAGACAAGAATAGTAGCGCAATTTCATGCTATTTCGGAGGATTCCTATGGAACAAGGCATTCCGGGCAAAGCGTCGTCGCGATGGGTGATTTGCATCGTCGTCATCCTGATGACCTTCATGAGCTGTCTCGACTCGAGCATCGTCAACATCGCGCTTCCCGCCATGAGCGCCGAGCTCAAGAGCCCGATGTCGTCCATCGAGTGGGTCGTTACCGCGTATCTCGTCGCGATCAGCGCGACGATCCTCGCGTTCGGGAGGCTCGGCGATATGCACGGCAAGGCGCGGGTGTTCCAGTGGGGAACCGTCATCTTTACCGTAAGCTCGCTCGGCTGCGGCCTGAGCCATTCGCTCGCCGCGCTCATCGCGTGGCGGATCGCGCAGGGGATCGGGGCCGCGGCGTACATGGCGAACAACCAGGGGATCATCGCGCAAACCTTCGAGCCCGGCGAGCGGGGCCGCGCCCTCGGCACCCTCGGCTCGTCGGTGGCGCTCGGGAACATGCTCGGGCCGGCCGTCGGCGGCGCCATCGTCACGAATCACGCGTGGAACGGGATCTTCTTCATCAACGTCCCGCTCGGGCTCCTCGCCATGGTCACGGGGCGCTGCGTCCTGCCGAAAGAGGCGCGAAAGCCTGGTACCCTGGACATCCCGGGCGCGGTTTTCTTCGCAGGCTTCATCGCGCTCTCCATCGTCGGCGTGACCGTCGGCCAAACGCGCGGGTTCGCGGATATCCCCGTGCTCGCGTCGCTCGCGCTCGGCGTCGCATGCCTCGTCTCGTTCGTCGCGCGCGAGCGCTCGGCGAAGTCGCCCCTCCTCGACTTCGCGATCTTCCGGAATCTTGGCTTTACCGCCGCGCTCGCGTGCGCCGCGGTGTCGTTCATCTGCATCAGCTCCTCGGGCATCCTGCTCCCGTTCTACCTCGTGAACGCGCGTTCGCTCAGAGCCTCGGTCGCCGGGCTCATCCTCATCGTATCGCCCGTCCTCATCGGCGTCCTCTCGCCGGTGTGCGGCGCGATCGCCGACCGCTACGGGCCGAGGGGACCGAGCTTTCTCGGGCTTGCCCTCATGGGCGCCGGGTTTCTCCTCTTGGCGACCCTCGGGCAGGCGACCCCGTTCGCCTTCGTGATCGCCTTTCTCTCCGTAATCGCCATCGGGCAAGGCTTCTTCCAGCCGTCGAACAACACGATCATCATGTCCTCGGTGCCGCGAGACAAGCTCGGCATCGCCGGGAGCGTCAATTCCCTCGTGCGAAACCTCGGCATCGTCCTCGGCGTCACCCTTTCGACCTCGCTGCTCTACGCGATCATGAGCGCGAGCTCCGGACGCGCCGTCACCGACTACCCGCACGGCAACGACGCGCTCTTCATCGGCTCGATCAGGCCGATCTACTGCGCGATCGCCGCGCTCTGCCTCGTCGGGGCGTCATTGGCCTTCGCGCGGTTCCGCCTGAGACGCGCGCGCGTCTAGACACCGGCAATGCTCGAGGAAAAGCCGGTACTCGCTTTCGTAGAGCGAGCGCTGGAGGCAGACGAAGGAGTACTCGTGCGAGACGCCGAAGTCCGTCACCTCGATCGCCGAAAGCTCTCCCGCCGAAAGCTCGCGCGCCACGGAGCGCCCGTAGAGCAAGGCGATGCCCGTTCCCGCCGCGACGAGCCGCTTGATCGCCCCGATATTCCCGATCTCGACGACGCGGGCGAAGGAGCCGAGCGTCCGGTTCCCCGAGGCGAGGGCTTGCTCGATGAGCTGGCGCGACCCGCTGCCGCGCTCGCGCACGATGAGCGTCTCGCCTAAAAGCCCCGCGATGCCGACGGAACTCCCGGACAGGCGATGGCGCGGGGACGCGACGGCGACCATACGGTCGCGAAAGAGCAAGTCCGCCGAATAGGAATCCCGGTCGAACGGGCCCTCGACGAAGATGAAATCAAGCTCGCCCGAATGGAGCGCGCGAAATAGGACGTCCGAGTTGTCGACGGTCATGGCTATCGGCGCGCCGGGGTAATCGCGGGCCCACGCGGCGAGATAGTCGGGCATGACGAATTCTCCGATGGTTCGCGTCGCGCCGAAGCGCAGGGACCGGCACAGCCCGAGCGCGGCGATCCGCTCGCGGGTTCGGGCGGCGTCGGACTCGACCGTCTCGGCGTAGCGGAGCAAGAGCTCGCCTTCCTTGGTGGGCGTCACGTTCCGGCCCCGTATCTCGAGGAGCGCGTGCCCGAGATCCTCTTCGAGGAATTTGATGTGTTGGGTAACCGCCGGTTGGGTGATATGGAGGCGTTCGGCGGCGCGGGTAAGGCTCCGCTCCCGGCAAACCTGAATGAAGGTACGGAGGCGAAAATCGGTCATACGTGCAGCTTCCTAATCATTAGTTTTTATTATACTATCATCAGAATATATAATTTGCAATTATGACTCAAAACGGCTAGTATCCCGATTACCTATGAAACACCACACATCGCTTTTGCCCGGCATCGCGCTCGCACTCGCCATCGCCGTTCCCGCCTGGTTCCTCGGGAAACTCGTCCCGATCATCGGGGGCGCGATATTCGCCATCGCCTTCGGCTTGATCGTCGGTTCGTTCTATCGCCCCGAGCGCTGCGTCTCGGGGATTAAGTTTACCGGAAAGAAGATCCTGCAGTATTCGATCGTCCTCCTCGGATTCGAGCTCCAGATCCGCACGGTGCTCGCGGTCGGGAGCCGATCGCTTTTCGTCATGGCCTTTACTGTGTCGGCGGCCTTCCTCACCGCCTTCGCCCTGTACCGGCTCCTCCGCGTCAACGATAAGCAGGCGGTGCTCATCGGCGTCGGCACCTGCATCTGCGGCGGCTCGGCGATCGCGGCGACGGCCCCGGTCATCGACGCGGACGACCGCGACATCGCGCAGTCCATCTCGACCATCTTTCTCTTTAATATTATCGCGGTGTTCGCCTTTCCCGCGATCGGGAGGCTCTTGGGCCTCAGCGACGAGGGATTCGGGCTGTGGGCGGGAACCGCGGTCAACGATACCTCATCGGTCGTCGCGACCGCGGCGGCGTGGAGCGAGGTCGCCGGAAACAACGCGGCTCTCTCGCTCGCGACGATCGTGAAGCTGACCCGAACGCTCCTCATCATACCGATCACCCTCGCACTCGCCTTTTGGACCGCGCGAAAAAAAGGATCGGGCGGCGGCCGGTTCGACTTCGTCAAGATTTTTCCGTGGTTCGTCCTCGGCTTCGTCGCCGCGGCGCTCGTCAATTCCTTCGGCGCCCTCCCGCCCGCGCTGACCCATTTCCTCTCGCAATGCGGGAAGTTCATGATCGTCATGGCGATGGCGGCGATCGGGGCGTCGACCGACGTGCGGGGACTTGTCGCGGGGGGCCGCCGCCCGATCATCCTCGGGCTTTCCTGCTGGGCGGCCGTCGCCGTCGTCTCGCTCGCCGTGCAGCGGTTCTCTGGGTCGCTCTAGTCCCCGCGCCTTACGCGATCAGGGAAAGGATGGCGTCCTTCGGCCTAAAGCCGACGGAGCTCTTGGTGACCTTGCCGGCCTTCATCACGAGGAGGGTCGGTATGCTCATCACCCCATACGCCTCGGCGAGCTCGGGCTCTTCGTCGATGTTCACCTTGCACACCTTCGCGCGCGAGGCGACCTCGTCGGCTACTTCCTCGATGACCGGCCCGAGCATCTTGCACGGCCCGCACCAGGGCGCCCAAAAATCTATGAGTACCGGCTTGTCGGCGCGTACCACCTCAGCATCAAAATTAGCCTTCGTAACCTTCTGCGTTCCCATAGTCGTATCTCCTTTCTTCGCGACTCGCGCGTGGAGGTTTCCGTTTCCGTTCACGGCAACCTCCGTATGCCTCTATAATACCCGAGCGCGCGAAAACCATCCGTGACCAAGTCACCGTGGCGCGAGTCGCCGCTTCGTCCCCGCGACCGGGAACCTTGCCCCGGAAGTCGAAATGCGCTATACATCTTTCCATAAAGAGGCAAACGAAATGAGTCACGGAGAGAAAGCGGTCGAGTACTTCTGCAAGGGATATAATTGCGCGCAGTCGACGGCCGCGGCCTTCGCGGAGGACGCGGGCGCGAGCCCGGAAGCGGTTCTCCGCATGATGGCGGGATTCGGCGGCGGTATCGGAGGGACGCGAGGGATGTGCGGCGCGGTCTCCGGCATGGTCTGGGCGATCGGGGTTTACGGCGGGGCCTACGACCCGAACGACAACGCGGCGAAAACCGCGTTCTATACAAACGTTCGCGCCGCCCTCGACGAGTTTATCGAGCGGTTCGGCACGACCTCGTGCCGGGAACTCCTCCTCAAGGCAGGATGCCTGCCGAAGCCCGATCCCGCGGTGCGGAACGCCGAGTACTACGCGAAGCGGCCCTGCGCCCACTTCGTCGAGGCGGCCGCCGAGATCGCCGCGAAGTACGGCGCGGCGCCGAGCGAAGGACAATAAGGGCGCGATGACCGGATACGAGAACGTTCGGGAATCGATCGAGCTCTTCGAGCGTTCGCTCTCCGCGGACGCGGGCGGGAAACCCATCAAGACGGTTTCCGAGCTCGCGCGGCGCGCGGGCTATTCCGTGTATCACTTCACCCGGCTTTTTTCCGCCGTCGCGAATACCCATCCCAAGGAATACCTCGCGGGCCGAATCCTTTCGGAGGCGGCGCGGCAAGTCGCGGAGACCGACGAGAGCCTCGCGCTCATCGCGGAGCGCTCGGGGTTTCCCGACTACGAAACCTTCTCGCGCGCGTTCAAGCGGCGATTTCTCCGTACGCCGAGCGCCGTCCGCAAGGAACGGAGACTTCCCTCCGGGCTCGTTCCGCGACTCGCGCCGTCGCTGCTCGGGGAACCGAGCGCAGACCAGGCGGCGCGAATTGCCGTGCGCGAGCCCGAGGTCGTCGAGCAAGCGGGATTCGAGCTTACCGGGCTCTCCTTCTTTATCGAGAGCGGGACGGTGTCCTTTCGCCGGCACTGGGAAACCTTCATGAAGGCGCAAGCGCGGGTATCGGACCGAGTCACTCCCGAGACGTACTGCCAGTTCTCGTCATGGACGGACGACGAGGCCGTCGAGGGGATAGCGGTACTCTTCGCGCTCGAGACCGCGCCCGGCGCCGCGCAGGAGCCGCTCTTCACGACGCGAGCCGTCCCTCGGGCGACGTACCTCAAGTTCACGCACGAAGGGGATATCGCCTCCATCGGCGAAACCTACCGCTACATCTTTCAGTACTGGTTCGCCGCGCGCGACGATCGGCCGCTCGACCGGTGGGAGTTTCAGCGCTACCGCGAAGGCGCCACCGAGATCTACATCCCGATGGCGCTCCGCTAACAGCCATCGAGCGTTCGTCGGCGCGATAGCGCCTCCACGATCAATCCGCGCGGGCACGCCGCCGCGGGCAGCGCCCTATTCCGCGAAGAGAAACTCCTCTCCCCAATCGAAGTCACCGCTTTTCTCGTAGCACTCGGGCCAATGCGCGCACCACTCGGGCCGCTCCGATTTGAGCACGACATCCGAGGAGGCATGGTACGGCTTGACGTCGAGCACCGGCGTCCCGTCCTCCGCGTCCGTCCACCAGAGCTTGACGACACCCTTCTTCTCGTCGATCGAGGAAACGGCCGCGACGCTCACGCAAATCCCGTTCGGCCGATAGGACGAGCGCGTCGCGAACACCCCGAGCCGCTCGGGCGCGAGCCGATAGGGCTTGTCGATCAAGAGCGCCTCCGGCCGCCAAGCGGGTGCCTTATCCGCGTACCAGACGATGAGCACGTGGCTGAAGCCCTTGAGCCCGGTGAGGCCCGCCGCGTATTCCGCCGCGAGCTCGACCGCGAATCCCCGTTTCGAGCGTACCTTCCCGATTTCATGCATCGTTATTTCCATGTTTCGCCTCCGATCGCATTGTGCCCCGGAATCGAGCCGCGCTTCCTTGATAAACCGTGCGATCACCCTGACAAAACGTGCGGGAAAGCAATGACGAAAAGCGCGTGAGCCATTCGCGTTCATTGACAGCGCGTTTCATAATCGCTATTCTGAACATATGTTCATTTACAGGAGAGCGGTATGAGTTCAGTTCCACAGAAGCAGTATGTCGACGGGATCAAGAAGGTAATCGGCGTCGTGAGCGGTAAAGGCGGCGTCGGAAAGTCGACGGTCGCGGTACTCCTCGCGCAGGCATTGGCGGCGCGCGGCAAGCAGGTCGGGCTTCTCGACGCCGACGTCACCGGGCCGAGCATCCCGCGACTCCTTGGCGTGAACGAACTCAGGGCCGAGTCTGACGGCGAAAAGGTCCTTCCCGTCGTGAACGCGGAGGGCATCAAGCTTTTGTCGATCAACCTCCTCAGCGAGGACGAGGATGCCCCGCTCATCTGGCGCGGTCCCATGCTCGGCGGCGTGATCCAGCAGTTTTGGGCCGATTGCGCGTGGGGCGAACTCGACTACCTCATCGTCGACTTTCCCCCGAGCACCTCGGACGTCACCCTCACCGCCTATCAGACGATTCCATTCGCCGGCGTGTTCATCGTCGCCACTCCGCAGGACTACGTGTCCATGATCGTCCGCAAGTCCGTGCGCATGGCCGAAGCCCTCAAGACGCCCATCCTCGGGGTCGTGGAAAACATGCGCTCGCTCATCTGCCCGAAATGCGGGGAAACGATCGAGCTCTTCGACGACGGTAACGGAAAGAGCGAGGATCGCCTCGGACTCCCGCTCGTCGTCTCGCTTCCCTGGAGAAAGGAAGTCGCGCAGGCGTCGGCCCTCGTCTGGTCGAGCCTCCCGTCGCAGGCGCAAAGCGACGCGGGAAAAATCGCCGACGCGGCCGAGCGGGCCAAGACTCCCGCGATCGAGCGCTGCGCGCCGAAGGCCGAAGGCTGCTCGTGCGGAAGCCAATCCTGCTGCGACTCCTGCGGATCCTCCCCCACGGCAAACAGAAACTAACCGCCGCCGAAAGCGCTTGAGTCCCGTTACCATTCGGGATTCAGCACTGTTTAGCCCGATAAAGGCAATCATCATGAGTAAAGCAAATCTCGGAACCCGTCTCGCGCTTATTATCGCGCTTACGCTGACACCGGCCGTCCTTTCGGCCCACCCGCACATGTTCCTCACGAGCGAGGAAGAGCTCGTCTGGGACAAGGCGACGCTTACCGGCTGCTGGATCGAATGGACCTTCGACCAATTCTTCAGCGCCGATATCATCCAGGCGTACGACGCCAACCGCGACGGAAAATTCAGCGCCGAGGAAACTAAGAAGGTTTACGACGGCGCGTTCATCAACCTGAAGAACTACTATTACTTCACGTTTATCAGGCAAGGGAAAACCCGGACGAACCCGCCCTCGGTGGCAAACTTCACGGCGGGCATCCGCGATAAGCGCATGTGGTACCGGTTTTTCATCGACCTTTCTAAAGCCGCGCCGGGCGAGATCAATCTCTCGATTTACGATTATACCTTCTTCTGCGACATTCGGTACCCCAACGCGAATCCCGTCAAGCTCACCTTCGACCCGGCATACGTTCAGCCCTCATACCAGATCGTCGAGAATAAAGAGTATCCCGTATACTACAATCCCCTTGGCGCCATCGACGATAACACCGTGTACTACTCCTGGAAGAAGGGACTCCAAACCTATTATCCCCGCGAGATAAGGATTACCTATGCGCGATAGCGGCCGGGCCGTCGGCCGCATTATCGCGTTGCTCGCGCTTCTTTTCATCTGCCTTCAAGCGCCCGTCGCTAACCCGTTCATGGGCGCCCAGGATGGCGCTAACGGGAAACAATCACGCCAGGCGTCGCCGGTGAGGGCGGCGCCGGGAGACCGAAACCTCGTGGCAAAGCAGGCGAGCCTCCGCGACGCGCTCGGGAACTACTTCTACTCATGGAAGGAAAGCGGGTCCCGCGCGCTGTTCTGGGGGATCATGGGAGTCTCATTCCTATACGGCATTCTCCACGCCCTGGGTCCCGGTCACCGCAAGACGGTCATCTTCTCGCTCTACCTCGCGCGCAAGGCCCCGCCGTGGGAACCCGCCGGCACGGGGGCGCTCCTCGCGATCCTCCACGCGGGCGCCGCAGTCGTCCTCCTTCTCGCCCTGCGCGGCGTCTCGGGCGCGATCTCGGGCAGGGCCGACGACATCACCGTTTATATGGAGGGATTCGCGTACGTCCTCCTCATCGCTGTCGCGCTTTATCTCGTCGTCAGCGCGATCCGCGACCTCGCGCGCGGGGCAAACGACGCGAAGGCCGACACGATGGGCCTCGGGACGATCCTCGTCACCGGCGTGTACCCCTGCCCCGGCGCGATCCTCATTCTCGTGCTCTCGCTCACCCTCGACATCACCGGAATCGGGATACTCGCCGTGCTCGCCATGTCGCTCGGCATGAGCGTGCCGATCATCGCCTCGGGATACCTCGCCTGGTTCGGCCGCACGGGACTCTTCCTCGCACTCAAAAGCAACGGGACGAAGCTCGCGCGCGTATCCGCGGCGGTCGAACTCTTCGGCTATTCCTTCCTCTTGCTCTTCGCCTTTTACATGGCCGAGCCCTTTATGCTCAGCCTTATCCGCAACGCGCTTGCTCGCTAGGTTATCCTAAGCCCGATCATCCGGCGACGCCGTTTTTCTCGGCGCGGCGCGGGCCCCAAGGGCAACGAGCGACATGGCTTTCCTCGCCGCGATGACGAACGCGAGGACGGCGACCGACACGAGCGCGGTGAATCCGCCCGGCGCCACGTTGAGCGACCAGGAGAGGACGAGACCGAGCATGATGTCGACGACGCTGAAAGCGGTCGACAGGACAAGCGTCTTCTTGAATCCCTTCCCGAACTGAAGCGCCGTAGCGACCGGAAGCGCGAGCATCGAGCTCAGCACGAGCATGCCGACGATCTTGATCGAGACGGAGATCGTCGCCGCGACCAAAACCGAGAACACGTAATTGATGACGCGTACCCGAACACCGGCGATCCGCGCGGTCTCCTCGTCGAAGGACAGGTACAGCAGCTGATGGTAGAACGCCAAAAGCGTCGCGACCGAAAGGACGCTCAAGACGCTCACCGTCACGAGGTCGGCGCGCGTCACCGTGAGGACGCTGCCGAACATGTAGGCCTCGGCATTCGCGTGAAGCCTTCCCGAGCTCATGCCGGTGATCGCGATTCCGACGCTGAGCGACAGGACGATCGAGAGGATGAGGTCAGTGTATTTCCGGAGCGCCGAGCGCAGGAACTCGATGAGCGCGCCGGCGAACGCGGTGAACGCGAACGCGCCGACGATGGGGTTGCCTCCGGCAAGGAGCCCGAGCGTGACGCCCGCGAGCGAGGCGTGCGAGAGCGTGTCGCCGATCAGCGCGTACCGGCGAACCACGAGGAATACCCCGATCGCCGGGCAAAGGATGGCGATGAAGAACGAGATCGCGAAGGCGTTTTGCATGAAAGTGTAGTTAAGCATTGAGCGCCTCCGGAAGCCGTCTCAGGGCCTCGGCCGCGTACGCCTCGGGATCGCACAGGTGGCCCCTCCCGTCCGCAAGGTGAAAGATCAGCGTGGAGTTCAGTATCGCGGCGTCGAGGTTATGCTCGACCGAGACGACCGTAATCCCCGCGTCGCGGTTCAGGTCCCGCAGCATCGCGTAGATCTCGGCCTGACCCTTCGCGTCGACGCCGGTGGATGGCTCGTCGAGGATGAGAAGGTCGGGTTCCC
>DAOPYF010000014.1:27555-33224 GCA_035352735.1 Treponemataceae bacterium
CCCTTCGCGTCGACGCCGGTGGATGGCTCGTCGAGGATGAGAAGGTCGGGTTCCCCGATGAGCGCGCGCGCGATAAACGCCTTTTGTGCCTGTCCGCCTGAAAGCGTGCCGACGAGCGCGTCGCCGAACGGCTCCATCCGAACGCGCGCGAGGCTGTCCCGGACAACCGATCGATCCTTGATTTTCAGCAGGGCCCGGTACGAATCGAGCATCTCGCGCACGGTCAGGGGAAACTGCGCGTTGAGGAACTCCTTCTTTTGGGGAACGTATCCCGTCCTGAGCGCGCGGCGCTCGACGGTTCCCTCGGAAGGCTTGATGAATCCCAGGAACAGGCGCAGCATCGTGCTTTTTCCCGAGCCGTTTTCGCCGACGACGGAAACGTATGAGCCTTTCCGCACCCGCAACGTGCAGTTCTCCAGAACGTTCGGCTCGCCCGGGGTATACCGAAACGTCACCTTATTCATTTCAAGCATGACTTGACATCCTTCTCGCACTTGACTTTTCGTTTCGCGAGAGTATTATAGGCAAATGCAAATCATTTGCAAGTGCAAATCATTCGCAAAAGGAGTTTTTTATGAAACGAGGAAAACTAGCGCTTTGCGCGGCGCTGATCGCGTTGACCCTCACCGCATGCGGAAAAACGGCGCGGACGCCTTCCGATCAGGCGGGCAAGCTCAAGGTATCGGTCAGCTTCAACGCACTTAAGGAAATCGCGAGCGCCGTCGGCGGCGAATACGCGGATATAGCGACGATCATCCCCGACGGGACGGAACCGCACGAGTTCGAGCCGAAGGCGCAGGACATGGCGGCTTTGAGCCACGCGGCCATATTCGTCTACAACGGTTTTGGCCTTGAAAAATGGGCCCCGCAGGCTATCGAAGTAGCCGGGAATAAGGCGCTCGTCGCGGTCGACGCGTCCGAAGGCGCCGAGCCCATCGCCCTTGAGGGCGAAGAGGCGATCGAGCACGGAAACACCGACCCGCACCTCTGGCTTAGTCTCAAGGGCGCCGAGATCGAGACCCGCAACGTCGCCAAGGCGTTCGCGAAGGCGGATCCCGCGCACGCCGCCGCGTACGGGAAGAACGCCGACGCGTTCGTCGCGAAACTCGAGGGCCTCTACGCGGAATACGCGCCCAAGATGAAGGCCGCCCCCTCGCGCGCCATCGTCACCGGCCACGCCGCCTTCGGGTATCTCTGCCGAGACTTCGGGCTCGAGCAAAACAGCGTTGAGGACGCCTTCGCGAGCGGGGAGCCCACGCCGCAACAGCTCGCGAAGCTCGTCGAGTTCGCGAAGGCGAAAAAGGTGAAGACGATCTTCGCCGAGGAGATGGCGAGCCCCGCGGTTTCCAAAACCCTCGCGAGCGAACTCGGCGCGAAAGTCGAGACCATTTACACGATGGAAGGCGCCGAGGACGGTAAATCGTATCTCGACCGAATGCGCCATAATCTTGACGCCATCTGCGCGAGCCTGAACGAATGAGGCCCAACGGGAAGCGCCGCCCAATGGAGCGACGCCTCCCGTTGGGTTATACTCATGCCGCAACGGGGGGCATACAACACGATGAAACGGCTTACGGTCGCGAAATGTTTTTTGGCGTTTCTCTGCCTTTTCTCGGCGACGCACGTCGAGGCGGAAGCTCAGGGCAGTTCCGCCTGGACGGTCGAGGTTTCCGTGGCCGAACAGCGGGTTCGCGTGCGCAAGAGCGACGAAGTCGTCCGCACGATGATCTGCTCGACCGGGATTCCCGGAACCGACGACGCGACGCCGACGGGCGACTACACGCTCAACGAAAGCGGCGCCAAGCGAGGGCTCTGGTTCTATTCCGAGAAATACGGGGAAGGGGCCCGATACTGGGTCGGCTTCATCGGGGGAACGTACCTGTTCCATTCGGTGCCGATGGACAAGAACGGCGCGATCATCGAGGCGGAGGCGCGAAAGCTCGGAAAGCCCGCTTCCCATGGATGCGTCAGGCTATCGTTGGAGAACGCCCGATGGTTCTATGAGACGGTTCCCTCGGGAGCGCGCGTGCGCGTCGTCGCGGGCCCTCTCGCCGCGACATCGGCCTCCGCCGCGACCGCACCCGCCGCGAAAACGGTCCCCGCAACCGGGACATCGTCCCCCGTCGCAGGCGCGTCGAAAGCCGACGTCTCCTTCTGGCTCGCGGCGAATATGGGCGACTACCGGCAAAAATATACCCTCAGTTGCGAGATCGCCCTCATCAGGCTCTCGCTCGCAATCGCCGGCGTCGGGGATCTCACCGAGGACGCAATACTCGCCGCGATCCCGAAGGGAAAGGATCCAGAAACGTCGTTCGTGTGCGACGACATTACGGCGGGCAGGCGAAACAAGGACGGCAGCGTCCACTGGGACAACTACGGCACGCACGCCCCGGTCGTGGCGAAGGCCATAAACGGGTATCTCGCCGAGCGCGGGATTGCGTCCTTTGAGTCGCGCGAGCTGAAGGCGAACGACGAGGAGCTCCGCGCGCTTGTCTCGGGCGATCCCTCGTTTCGAGGCGCCGTCGTCTGGCTCGTCGGCCATCCCGAGCGCTGGGGCGCTAATCCGCCAGTCAACGAGCGTGGGATGGTACTCGGCGAGCATGTCCGATTCCTCGAGCCGACGCTCGCCCCAAACGGCGATTTTCGCATCCGCGACCCGGAAACGGGAAAGCTCATCGAGTCGCGCACGGCGGGCGCCTCGAGAAAACTATTCTCCTTCCGGGTCGTCGGCCTTTTCGCGAAAGACGTCGCGCGCGCGCAAGCGTCCCCACTCGAGACGGGCACGCCCGCCGCCCCGCAAGCGCATGACGGCGCGAAAGCCGACGGCGAACCTGACGGTTCGGGTAGGATCAGCCGAGGGGCGCCAACCAGAACATCGCGAACGGGGGCCATGCTCTCGCTCGGGAACGGCATACGCTCGCTCATCGCCGCGCAAAAGGGAATTCGAGGCCTCGCGCCGATCGCGCTCCTCGCCCTCGCCTACGGCGTCCTGCACGCGCTCGGCCCCGGACACCAAAAAACGCTCGTGTCGGGCTATCTCATCTCGGAAGGGGGCGGGCTCGGGACAGCGCTCGCGGCGAGCGGCATCGCCTCGGCGAGCCATGCCGCCTCGGTCATCGGCCTTTTCGCGCTTCTCGCGCTCATCGGCTCGGGGCTCGGCGTCATGGACGTCACGCGCGCGGGCAACCTCGTGACGGTCGTCTCGGGCGGACTGCTCATTGCGCTCTCGCTCATCATGGTATACCGACGGCTCACCGGCCTCATCGCGGCGCTTCGAGGCGAGGACGATCATCAAGGATCGTGCGCGTGCGGAGATGACCATCATGAAACTTCCTCGCGCGATCACGCCATCGCCAATACGGCTCCCACCGCGAAGCGGGGCGCGATCACCCTCCTCGTCTCGGGAAGTCTCTCTCCCTGCCCCGGCGCGGCGCTTTTTCTCCTGTATGGATTCCATGAGGGAAACCCGGGCGCCGGGCTCGTCGCCGTCGTCGCCATCTCGCTTGGCATGTGGATAACCCTGATCGTAATCGGAGTCGCGAGCGTCGCCCTGCGATCGGCGGGGATCGCGGGAGCCGCCCGGAAAAAGGACGCGCGCGCGCGCTGCGTACCCGCGGCCTTTGGCGTCCTCGGCAGCGCCGCGGTTTTTTTATTCGCCGTTTTGACGGTCATCCCCCGCTAAAAAAAATTCGATGTGGTCATATCAGCCCCTAAACGCTGGTATCTCGCCCCATCTTGAGCCATCGCTCGCGTACTCGGGAATAGCGGGACATAAGCGCCGAGACTACCGGGGGTACACCTCGCGGGAGAATTTCGCCGCGCGCGCGATTCGCTTTACCCGTATCGCGGGAACGTCGAAGGTCTTGCCCGTCGACGGATCTTTATACGGCGCGGGCTCGATCGTTCCGGACACGAGAAGCGCCGAACCGGCGCGAGGAACAGAGCCGTCGATTAGCGCGAGAAAACCGATGAAGTACTCGTCGGCCGCGCAGCACCACATGAGGTCCCGCCCGATGAGAAACTGCCCCGGCGGGAGGTTCTCGCTCTCCACGTATCCCGAAACGTATAACTCGCGGCCATAGTAGGATTCGCGGTGATCGTAGAGCTCGTCATATCCAGAGGCGAAGGTTTCGTCGTCGAGGGTAATGACGCCGGTCGCGGGGATGCACGGTTTCAGCTCGGAGCTTTTCTGCGTCGGGACGGAGGCAATGCCGCCTGTGTCCGTCGGCGCGTCCCGCTTAATCGACTTCAAGAGTGTTTCGCCTTTTCCCCCATCGAGGAAATTCCCCCCGCGCGATTGCACGATGATGGCGGCTGATATCGCCGCGACGATCGCGAAGGCGGCGATTATAAAAGCACCGGAGCGTTTCATAATGACGCAAGCGTAGCATAAATCGGGATCGGAGGGAAATGGATCCGAAACTCATTGACAATCCTCCCGGGATGTTATACAAGCTTGTATACGAGGTGGATATGTCGGTCAAGGCGGTAATACTCGGGCTCCTCAAAAAGGAGCCGCTCCACGGCTACGAGATCAAGCGCATCATCGAGCAGGAGATGGGCGACTGGACCGACATCGCCTTCGGCTCGATCTACTTTGCCTTGGACGCGCTCGCGAAAGACGGGTTCGTCACGGCGGAGGTTAGGGAAAGCGCGCTCAGGCGGCCTTCGCGCATCGTCTACACGATTACCCGCTCAGGCGAAAAGGAATACCTCAGGCTGCTTCGCGACCTCTGGCAGGACACGGCGCGGCAGCGAAGCCCGCTCGATATCGGCATCGCCTTTATGAGAGACATCCCGTCCGCGGAAATCAAAGGCTATCTCGCGACGCGGATCGACGCCTTGGAAGGACACCTTCGCCGCCTCCGCGAGCACGAACGGGAAACCCTCGCAGAGCCCGGCATGCCGCAGGAAAGCCGCTTGATCTTCTCGCACGCCCGCTATCAGCTTAAAGCCGAGCTTGCCTGGCTTCGCGAAGTGTCCGGTAGCATGTAAGTCGTTTTATTTTTTGTATATATACAATATTGTATATTTACTTATTGTATATTAAGGAGTTTCTATGAAACCAATGGAACGGGTACCCGAGGGCGGGGCGATTCGGGATTCTAGCCTCCTCTCCTGCGAGGAGTACGGAAAGCGCATGCGTGACGCGCTCGGCGAAGAATACCGGCGGTTCGCGCGTCGGGCGAACGCAGTTCTCCATTTGCCGAGGGGATCGCGGGTGCTAGAAATCGGCCCCGGTCCCGGCTGGGCCGGCATAGAGCTTCTCAAACTACGGCCTGACATCACCCTCACGGCGATCGACGCGTCGCCCGATATGATCCGAGCAGCGCGGAAGAACGTCGCTGACGAGGGGATACTCGCCGCCGTATCCTACGAGGAAGGCGTCGCTGAAGACCTTTCCCGCTTCGCGGCGGGCTCGTTCGACGCGGTCATCTCGCGCGACTCGCTCCATCACTGGATCGATCCCGCGAAGGCGTTCGGGGAAATGGAGCGGATTCTGACGAGGACGGGCGGGGTCTACGTCGCAGACGAGCGGCGCGATCTCGGTTTCGCGGAATGGCTGATCGTGCGGCTCGCGCGCAAGAGAATCGGCACGGAGATCTCCGAAGGATGGATAAACTCGATACGGGCGAGTTGGACGCCCGCCGAAATCAGGGAATCGTTTC
>DAOPYF010000015.1:0-19321 GCA_035352735.1 Treponemataceae bacterium
TGGCGATCGCGAAAAACCCCGGAACGGCGTATAACCCCTGCCTCATCTACGGCGGCGTCGGACTCGGAAAGACCCACCTCATGCAGGCGATCGGAAACCTCGCGTGGAAGGAAAAGGGCTGCAAGATCATCTACATTACCGCCGAGAATTTTACGAATGAATTCGTCGAATCGATCAAGAACAACAAAACGACCGATTTTAAGAACAAGTATCGGAACGCCGACATGCTTTTGATCGACGATATCCATTTTCTGCAAAAGAAGATCGAGACGCAGGAAGAGCTGTTCCATACCTTCAACGCGCTCTATGACGCGAAAAAGCAGATCATGTTTACCTGCGACCGTCCCGTTTCGGAGCTCAAGAATCTGTCCGAACGTCTTCGTTCCCGCTTCGAGCGCGGACTCAACGTTGATTTGCAGCCGCCGAGCTACGAGACCCGCTGCGCGATACTCTCGAAGAAAATTGAGCTTCGCGGCATATCGATCCCAACCGAGGTTTTAAACCTTATCGCGAAGAACGTTTCCTCAAACGTCCGAGACCTTGAGGCCTCGCTGACCAAGCTCATAGCCTACGCGGAGCTCACGAAAAAGCCCGTTACCCTCGAGACCGCGCAGCAGCAGCTCCGTGATGTCTTCGGAGCCCCAAAGCAGAATAACGTCACGATTGAGACGATTCAAAAGGTCGTTGCGGACTATTTCTCTCTTTCCTATACCGACCTAAAGAGCAAAAAAAGGACAAAGGCAATTTCCTTTCCGCGACAGCTTGCCATGTACATCGCTCGGGAGATAACCGAGTATTCGACCACCGAGCTTGGCATGGAATTCGGAGGAAGGGACCATACGACGGTCATGCACGGGTGCCAGAAAATCGAGGAACGCCTTAAGGCGGAGCCTTCGCTTGAGACCACCATCCAAAAACTGAACAAGATGATCAAGGATTACAATAGCTAGTTTTTTTGTGGAATATATGCTGTTTATGTGTTTATAATGTGTGCATTGTTTCGCCCCCTGTGGAAAAGTGCATAACAGGGAGAAGAAATCGCAATAAGTTATTAGCGTCTTAAAGCGTTTACTGATAATGAGTTAGATGGCTTATCAAGAAATGCACAGGCTCTATTACCATTACTATTATTATTTATATAAATAATAGATATAAGACATCGGAGGACATATGAAATTTACCTTTGACAGAGACGCTCTCTTGAAAGAGATAGCCATAGCTCAGGAAATTATCGCCACGAAAAACGCGATATCGATTCTTTCTAATGTTCTCCTCGATGCCCATAACGGAACCTTGACGATCCGCGCCACGGACATCAAGGTAAACTTCGAAACGAAGATTCCGGTTGATATCCAGGAAGCGGGATCAACAACGGTCTTTTGCGACAAGTTCATGAGCATCATTTCCTCTTTGCCTCAGGGCGAGGTTGAGTTTGAGCAGAACGACATCAAGATAACCATCCGTCCTTCCATGAAAAAGGCGAAGTTTCAGCTCAAGAGCATCACGAGCGATAAGTTCCCCGAGTTTACCGCCCCGGCGAGCGTCTCTTTCTTTGACGTTCCGGTAAAGGAATTCAAGGAGATGGTCAATCAAACCGTGTTTTCCGTATCCGACGACGAAACGCGGTATTTCATGAACGGCGTGTTCATGGAAAAGAAGGACGATAAGCTTCAGCTTATCGCGACCGACGGACGACGCCTTGCGTATATCGCCAAGGAATTCGGAATCTCGATCCCTGAGTTTAAGGGGATCATCATTCCGCCGAAGATTCTCACGATAATAACCCGCCGTGCTTCCGATGAGGGTCCTCTTTCCATCGGCGTCGGGGAAAAGAATATCTACTTCCGCTTCGCGAACTACGAGTTCTCGTCGGTTTTGATCGAAGGGCAGTTTCCCAACTACGCCCGCGTCATTCCCGCCTCGCAGGATTTTTCCTTCGAGGTCGATACCAAGGAGCTGCTTGAGGCCCTTAAGCGCGTTGCTCTCCTCGTCGAGCAAAAGTCGCGGAGAATTTACATGACCGCCGCTCCCGGAACCCTGACGATCAGCTCCCAGGAAACGGAGATTGGAACGGCGAAAGAAGAGATTCCGTGCAAGTACGACGGCGCCGAGATAACGATCGCGCTCAACTACCTCTATCTCGAGGAACCGGTCAAGGTTATCGGCTCCGATCGGGTGCGGGTGGAGTTTACCGAGTCCATGAAGGCTATAACGGTCAAGGCCGAGCCCTCCAAGGACTTCTTCCATATCGTCATGCCCATGCAGATGGAGTAAGACACAAGACGCGTCGTGCCGTTTCTTTCCGCATCCTTTACCAACTTTAGGAATATCGCCGACAGCACCATAGACCTCCTTTCCCGGGAGGTCTATTTTGTCGGCGAGAATGGGCAGGGTAAAAGCAACATCCTCGAGAGCCTCTATATGTCGGCGTACGGATCCTCGTTTAGGACCAGGAACGACGCGGAGATCGTGCGCGACGGATGCGCGGATTTTAGCGTTCGGTCTATATTCCGCGACCAAAAGGAACGAACGAACGGCATATCGATCGTGTACAAGGACGGAAAAAAGCGGATCGAGAAAAACGCCAAGCAGATAACGGACCGCAAGGAACTCGTCGACACGATTCCGTGCGTCCTTTTTTGCCACGAGGATCTCGATTTTGCGGCGGGCGCTCCCGAACGAAAGCGGTTTTTCCTTGACCAATCCCTTTCGATGTACGACAGCACCTATATCGACATTATCCGGAATTATAAGAAAATTCTCAAAACGAGAAACGCCGTCCTCAAGGAAAAAAAACGGGCGGTGCTCGACGTCCTTGACTCGCAGCTCGCGGAAAGCGGGCTCGAGGTCGTCAGGCGCCGCGAGGCGACTATCCGTGACTTTAATCGCGTGTTCGCGCGACTCTATACCGAGGTGAGCGGGATCGACGGGGTTACGATCGATTATTCCCCGTCATGGAAGGAACGCACGTCAGAGCAGGTTCTGGCGCGGCTCGCCGAGAAACGGGAGTTCGACGTGACGATGGGAACGAGCATGTCGGGACCCCATCGTGACCGCATTCGCTTCGTGCGGAAAAAAGCCCTTTTCGTACCGACGGCGTCGACGGGTCAGCGGCGCCTGTTGTCCCTGCTCTTGAGGACCGCGCAGGCGACGTTCTATACCGACGTTACCGGGAGGGCTCCGGTTCTCCTGATGGACGACGTGCTCCTTGAGCTCGACCCCGACAAAAGGCAGCGATTCACCGCGCTCCTCCCCGAGTATGACCAGCTTTTCTGCACCTTTTTGCCGGGTGAGCCCTATGAGCGGTATAAAAGAACCTCGACGAGGGTATATCATATCAGCGGGGGGTGCTGGAGTGAATAAGGAATTCAGGAAGGCCTCCGAGGTCGTGACGGCGCTCTTTAACGGGTTTGACGTCGAGGGTATGGAAAAGGCAAACGCCTTTTTCCGAAATTGGCGGTCGCTCGTCGGGGAGAAAATCGCGGCTCATTCACGCATCGTGGACGTAGATCGCGGTGCCGTGATCGTCGAGGTTGACCACCCGGGATGGAGCCAGCAGATACAGCTCCGGAAAGCGGCTATCCTTTCCTCTCTTGCCCGGGGCTTTCCCGAGTTGGGAATCAAAACACTCGTGCTTCGCGTCGTGGCCGAATGCGATATCCCGTATAAACGGCCCGAAGGTCCCGTCGGCGAAGGGGTTGCGCGCGTGAGCGAGGAAAGCCATCCTGACGTGCCGGTGAACGAATCCCTGGATGACCCGCTCAAGGACGTGCTTTCGCGCCTGAAGAACAGCATTAGGAAGGGAAAGACCGATTCATAGTTTGGCGCTTGACCTACCGTATCGATAAATGTATACTTCGTTGCCTGTTGTATCAGGAAAACCTTACCATTTGAACCGGTCTATTGCAAAGCAAGGGCTAAGGTTCTTACAAATAAAGGAGTCAAAGATCCATGAAACGGACCTATCAGCCCAGCAAAGTAAAACGCAATCGTAAATTCGGTTTTCGCGCCCGCATGGCAACCCGCGGTGGTCGTCTCGTCCTGAAACGCAGAAGAGCGAAAGGCCGCTACAAGCTTTCTATTTCTGACGAAAAGAAGCCGTACTAATTCCTTGTATTGAGCAGTGAAACGCTCAGGATTTATGAAAGCGGAACGCCTGAGGGGTTCCGCTTCTATCCAAACTGTTTTCCGGAAGGGAAAAAAATACAGCTGCGACGGGGCAAAGTTATTTGTCCTGGCTAACGGGATGGAGCGGAACAGGGTCGTGTTTACCTTTCCGCGCGGGTACGGAACGGCCGTTGAAAGAAATCATTCCCGACGATTGAGCCGCGAAGCATATCGTTTGATAAAACAGCATCTTGTTGCCGGTTTTGATTTAACGGTTCTGTTCTTCCCAGGAAAAGACTTTTTTGCCGTAAGACAGCGGCAACTCGAGACGCTTTTCCGGAAGGCAGGAATTTGGTCGCGAGAAGAGGACTAGGCTGCTTCAGTATCTATTGTGCGGCGTAATACGCCTATACCAACGATTCATATCCCCCCTATTACCGTCAGCTTGCAGGTATTATCCGACATGTTCTGCGTATGCGTACGAAGCGATCAAGAAATATGGCCCAATGAAGGGCTTTGTTCTTTCGGTTAAACGTATCATGCGCTGCCATCCTTTCCATGAAGGCGGTTATGATCCAGTTCCCTAACTGAAAAGGAGCCCGAACGGTATGGACAAGAACGTTGTTTACGCAATCGTGTTTTCTACCCTTATCATCATAGCCGGAGTGACGATACAGACGAAGTTCTTCCCCTCGGCATCCAGCAAGGAACGCGCGCAGGCTACCGAAAAAGCCCTTCCCGCGCCGAGCGCCAATACGACAACCCCCGCGCCAGCGCCTACCCCGACTGCAACCACGACCGTAACCGATAGCGGTACGGCGCCCGCGAATCAGGCGGCGACGACGACCGCCGCGACCGTCACCGAAGAGGCGGCGATTCCCGAAGAGACTGACGTGATCGAGACCCCGCTCGTAAAGGTCACCTTTACCAATCGCGGCGGGGATATCGTTTCCTATAAGCTGAAACAGCATTCCGCGAAAAACGATGCCGTCGAAATGGCGGATCACGTGACCGCGGCGAATCGGGCGTTTTCCCTCGCGTTCGGGGACGCAAACGGCGCGCCGATCGATCAGCCCTTCAACGTGAAGCGGATCAGCGACACGGAGATAGGTTTTTTCCGCTCGTTTACGGTGCAGAATCCCGACGGTACCACGGGAACCTTTACCCTCGCGAAGCAGTATTCTTTTAGACCCGACGACTATATGTTCGAGCTTAAGGTCATCATCGACGGCGACAGTTCGTTCGCCGGGCTCAAGATGGGCCAGGCCGCGTATACGATCAAGACCTCGCCCGAGATCGGGCCGAAGTGGGTCGCGAAGCATAATCAATACGAATTCCGAAAGTACTATTACATGATGGACGGGAAGAAGAAGTCCTTCGCCGTCAATCAGGGACAGACCAAGACTGGACCCGAAAACCTTTCGTGGACCGGCGTCACCGGGAAGTACTTCTCGCTTATCGCGCTCCCCGAAAGCCCGCTTTCATCGGTTCTCTATTCCGGGCAAAGCGCGAGCCCCGATCAAACGGTTAATCAGATATTCCTTACCCGCGCGGCGATAACGGGCGCGAAAAGCACCGACGTGTGGCGCTTTTATATCGGACCCCGAACGGACAAATACCTCGCCCCCTATAACGTGGCGATGAATAATCCCTATAAGCTCGCCGATACCCATATCGACGCCATCGTCGATTCGAGCGGGATTCTCGCGCCCCTTGAGGTTCTCCTAAAATGGATCATGGAGTTCTTCTACATGCTGATTCCGAACTGGGGCGTCTCGATCATCCTCCTGACCGTCCTTACGCGGATTATCCTTTTCCCGCTCACGAAGAAGAGCTCGGAGTCCACGCTCAAGATGCAGGAGTTCCAGCCCAAGATCCAGGAAATCCAGCAGAAGTATCAGAACAATCCGCAGAAGATGAACGAGGAGATGGCGAAGTTTTACAAGACGGCCGGGTATAACCCCATGTCCGGCTGCCTGCCGCTCTTGATTCAGTTCCCGCTCCTCTTCGCGATGTACAACCTGTTCAACAACTACTTCGAGTTCCGCGGCGCGATGTTCATTCCCGGTTGGATTCCGGACCTTTCCGCCGGGGACAGCATCATGGCGTTTACCTCGGCGCTTCCCGTGCTCAATTGGACCGATTTGCGCCTCCTGCCGATCATCTACGTGATATCGCAGCTTCTCTTCGGAAAGGTCACCCAGACCCCGACTACGGCGCAGCAGAACGCGTCGATGAAGATCATGGTGTACGGAATGCCGATCTTCTTCTTCTTCCTGTTCTATAACGCGCCGTCCGGACTGCTTTTGTACTGGACGTTCTCGAACATCCTGACCTTGGCGCAGCAGATTATCATCAACCGGATGATGCACGCGAAAAAGGAAACGGGGCTGAAGCTCGTAAAAAAGTAACACTATTTCGCCAGGAGCGTTTATATGACATATGAATTTGAAGCGAAAACCGAGAAGGAAGCCATTGAGCTTGCCGCTACGGAACTTGGGCTTGAGAAAGATCAGTTTGACGTTGAGATCGTTGAGGCCCAGAAGAACAGCATTTTCAAGAAAGGCTTCGTGCGCATCTGCGTCCATACGGACGATAAGGTGAGCCGATTGCCGAGTAAGGCAGAGCATATCGATTCCGAATTCGACGGATCGGTCCCCAAGGGGAAAGGACTCTTTCAAGATCCCCTCCCGAAGGACGAGTTCGAGAAATCGATGATAGACTTCGTCGCGTCGATGGTGAGGAAGATGGGCTACGACGTAACCGTCGAGGTCATGTCCCGCGAGGAAAAGAAGATCGGGCTCCGCCTGAGCTCGCGGAGTTCGTCGATCCTCATCGGGCGCAAGGGGAAGAACCTCGACGCGCTTCAGCTGCTCGCGAACGTATACGCCGGGCGGCTCGGCCGCGAGGACACGAGGATTATCCTCGACTCTGAGAATTACCGGATCAGGCGCGAGGAGTCGCTCGTTCGCCTGGCGTACACGACGGCCGACCGCGTGAGGACCACCCGCGGCTCGATGCTCCTTGAGCCGATGAACCCGTTCGAGCGCAGGCTTATCCACACGACGCTGAACGACATCGGCGACATCGATACCAAGAGCGAGGGCGAGGGCCTATATAAGCAGGTTCGCGTATTTTATAAGGGACGGTAGATGAAGCGGCTCTTTTCCGCGGTACTCTGCGTTTGCGCGATCGGCGCCGTGTCGGCGTCCGATATCGGGGAACGGCTTTCCGCCGTCCTTCCCGGCGATACCGTCTCGCTCCTTCTCGCGAAGGGGCGGGTGCAAAAAAGCTCATATAAGGAAAAGGGTGTCTCTCCGACGCTTGCGCCTTCCTCGGCCCTTTCGGGGGAGGCCATCGGATTTTGGTCCGGTAAGGACGCGGTCTTTTTTGCCGAATCCCTGTATCTCTACAAAAAGAAAAATCCCGCCTCGACGGCACCGGGCTCAGACGTTCCGAGAATCTCGGCGATTCTCCGCTCGCTTTCGCGGCTTGAGGGCGTCCAGTACTACTCGGTAAGCAGAAAGAAGATGCGGACTCTGTACGAAAAGTCGTATTGCGTCGAGGGACCCAAGACGAAGGCGCGGGTCGCCGACCCCGTCGCTGGATCGGCCGAAGGCCTTTCCGTATACGCGCTCCAAAAGGATCTTACCTTCGGCGAGTACGTATACCAGTATTCGTATCGACAAACGGCGGATACGGTCGCGTTTTTTTCCCAGAATTCCGAGGCTATGAATTTCATGGTGCTCAAGCTGATCGACCCGGGGAAGCTGCGCGTTTCCCTGATCGTTCAGGATTTGGGGGACTATCTTTTGGTGTACGGACTAACGCGCGCGGATTTTCCCGCCGTGCCCGCGATCGAGTCACGGCTGAACGCGTCCTTCTCGAATCGAGAGGAAGCGATCTACGAATGGTTTATACGGGAATATGAAAAGCAGTAACTCGGGATACATCCTCTCGTTCGATCAGGGGACGACGTCCTCGCGCGCGATACTCTTTAACCACGACGGGGCGATCGTCGCTATGGCGCAGCGCCCTCTGCGGCAATACTATCCCGAGCCGGGTTGGGTCGAGCAAGACGCCAACGAGATCTTGGAGTCGCAGCTCGCGGTCGCGCGCGAGGCCATCGCGAAGGCCGGCATCGGCCCCGAGGAGATCGCCTCGATCGGGATCACGAACCAGCGCGAAACCGTCGTCATGTGGGATAAGGATTCGGGGCGTCCGGTTTACCGCGCGATCGTCTGGCAATGCCGGCGCTCGACCGCGATATGCGAGGAGCTCGTATCATCGGGTCTCGAGGACGAGTTCCGCGCGCGTACCGGGCTCAGGCTCGACCCGTATTTTTCCGGGACAAAACTCTGCTGGCTCTTCCGCGAGATACCGGGACTCAAGGCGCTCGCGGAAAACGGCGAGATCCTCTTCGGCACGGTCGACAGTTGGCTTCTTTGGAACCTTACCGGGCGGCACGAGACCGATATCACGAACGCGTCCCGGACGCTTCTTTTTAACATCAACGACGGTACTTGGGACCCGATGCTCCTTTCCGTCTTGGGCATTCCCCCTCAGGTTTTGCCGAAGATTCAGTCGAGCGCCGACGATTTCGGGGTGACGAAGCCGGAGATATTCGGCGTCTCCATACCGATTTCTGGCGTTGTCGGCGACCAGCAGGCCGCCCTATTCGGCCATGCTTGTTTTTCGCCCGGCATGGCGAAGAATACCTACGGGACGGGGTGCTTTTCCCTGCTAAATACCGGCAATAAACCGGTGTGGTCGAAGAACAATCTTTTAACGACGGTCGCTTGGCGAATCGGCGGAAAGACGACGTACGCGCTCGAGGGCTCAGTGTTCATCGCGGGTGCGGTGATTCAGTGGCTCCGGGATGAGATGCGCTTTATTGAGACCGCCGAGGAAACCGAGGGGATATCCCGTTCCATTCCCGATACAAACGGCGTATACTTCGTCCCGGCATTCGTCGGACTCGGCGCGCCGTACTGGGACCCCGACGCGCGGGGCACCATCGTCGGGATTACCCGCGGGGTCACGAGCGCGCATCTTGTCCGCGCGGCCCTTGAGAGCATCGCGTACCAATCGGAGGATTTGATCGCCGCCATGGGAAGCGATTTCGGGAAACCCGTCGAGAGCATCAAGGCCGATGGTGGCGCGACCGCGAACTCCTTCCTGATGCAGTTCCAGGCCGATATCTCGGGACGCCCCGTTTTGCTCCCCGAGATCGCCGAGAGCACGGCACTCGGCGCGGCGTATATGGCCGGTATTTCGTGCGGTTATTGGGATGGGGTTGCCGAAATCGAGAATAACTGGCGCCTGAAGCGCCGGTTTGAGCCCGATATGAACGAGAAAGATCGCCTGAAACGGTTAGCCTTGTGGCATAAGGCCGTTCAAGCGGCAAGGGAGTATAAGAAATGACGAAAAAGATGAAGATTTTGCTAATCGTGGTATTGTTATTGGTAATCGTTGGAAGCGCTACGGCGGCTGCCATACTAATAGGCGGCAATGCCGCCGGAACAGGAGATGTTTCAAAGATGAGCGATAAAAACAAAGCGGCCGCAATCGATAAGGACGGCATGTACGCGGTGATGGAAACCAGCAAAGGCACCATCATACTTGAGCTGTATTTCCAGAAAACGCCGATGACCGTTTGCAACTTCGTCGGCCTCGCCGAAGGAACCCTTGATGCGGCAAAGGGCAAGCCCTTCTATGACGGACTGACCTTCCACCGCGTCATTAAGGATTTCATGATCCAGGGCGGCGATCCCGCGGGTAACGGAACCGGAAACCCGGGATACCGCTTCCCCGACGAGTTCGATCCCTCGCTGAAGCACGACACCCCCGGCGTCCTTTCCATGGCGAACTCCGGTCCCGGAACCAACGGCTGCCAGTTTTTTATCACCCATGTCCCGACTCCTTGGCTTGACGGAAAGCACACGATCTTCGGTCACGTCGTACAGGGACAGGACGTCGTGAACGCCATCGCGGTCGGCGACAAGATCATCTCGGTCAAGATCGAGCGCCGTGGCAGCGCGGCGAAGGCCTTTACCGCGACCCAAGAGGATTTCAACAAATACGTCGCGGGCAACTCCGCTCGCGAAAAAGCGTCGCAGGACGCCGCCCGAAAGGACACCCTTGATCAGATCGCGAAGAAATGGCCCAACGCGACGAAGGCCGAATCCGGCGTGTATTTCGTCGTGACCAAGCCCGGCTCGGGAGCCGCCCTCAAGGCGGGGCAGACCCTGACCATGAAGTACAAGGGATACCTGCTTGACGGCACCGTCTTTGACGATTCCGACATGCATACCCCGCTCGAGTTTCAGGTCGGGCGCGGACAGCTTATCCCGGGCTTTGATTCGCAGGCCCTCGAGATGAAGGTCGGCGAAAAGCGAACCATCGTGATTCCGCCCGAGCTTGCCTACGGCGCCGCGGGCGTTCCCGGCGCAATACCGGGGAATTCGTTTATCGCCTTCGATCTGGAGCTTCTTTCGGTTAAGTAAGGACGCCCGTGACAGGAAAAAAGCCGTGACCACTGCGGGTGAATAGCATCGGGCTGCCTTTATTTAAGGCAGCCCTTTTTGTAGGGGATTATATGGCAATGGTATTTTCGAAGCGTATCCGGGCTTTGCTCGTGTGTTTGGTGCTTTCGGCGTTTTGCCTCAATGCGGAGGAGCGCGCCCTTATAACGCATTATCCGGCGATCGTTACCGCGGAGCAAGGCGGGCCCCTCATCACGGTTCTTTGCTACCATCACGTCGATTGCGCGGTAAAGACCGAGTATTCCGTGACGAGCGCCCAGCTTTCGGAGCAGATCGACGCGCTGCAGGCGGCGGGTTTTTCCTTCATCGATTCGCGCGCCCTGGAGGATTTTTTCGTTCAAGGCAAACCGATCCCGGTAAAGTCTGTCTTGATCACCTTCGACGACGGTAACTACGATGTCTTCCGCTCCGGGTATCCGCTTTTGAAAAAGAGGGGAATCCCTTTTACCTTTTTCGTGTATCCCAAGGCGGTGGACGAGGGTCATGCGAAGCACGGGGTTGATTGGGACGACCTGAGGGAAATGGCCGCCAATGGGGTTACGATCGGTTCCCACACCATGACCCATCCGTTTCTCACGAAGCCACCCGAGACGATAAAAGATCGGAAAGAATACGATGTATGGCTCGAAAACGAGATCGCGAACTCACGCGTGGCGATCGAGACGCAACTTAAACGCCCGGTTACGGAGCTCGCGATCCCCTTTGGCGCTTTCGACGCCTACATTAGGCAGAAGGCTATCGAGGCAGGGTATACGATGGTTTTCAACGTAAATGGGGTGAATTCGGACGTTCGCGCCGACCGATGGAACATGAACCGCATTATCGTGAAGGCATCGATGCCTATTAAGCAATTCCTGGAAGAGGCGACGGCCCCCCCGCTCGTTTTTTCCTCGACGCAGCCGAGCGCGCTCGCGCGCGTGAACTCGGAAACGACCGACGTGACCTTTATTCTTGATGACGCAGAGGCCTATGACGAATCGACCGTGCAATCGCACGTCACCTCATTCGAGGGATTGGAATTGCAGCACATCAAGGATACCGATTTTTTCGTCGAAACCGTCGATTTGAGGCGGCCCGCGTTTTATGAGGTATATGTTACCGCTAAGGATCGCGTCGGTCGCCTTTGTCGAGGGGCTTGGCTCTTCATCTATGAAAAGGAAACCCCAACGCCGATCGTTCCGTAGCGAACCTTGTTAGGGTAGCCCTATGTCCGTTCGAAACACCCTTGTGGAAAAGTCGTTGACAAAGCGGTAGATATCTCGTGAATTCCCTGTGGATAAGTTGATAACTTGTGTATAAAGTGTTCGATTGTTGTTTTTTTCGATAAGGGAAACGGTGAGCGCAGTCGCGGGGCCGGTCGCTTGGATTATAAAGGGCGCTTCCGGCGCTTGCGTAAATCCCGCATTGCGCATGAGCCGGACGATTTTTAAAAATCGGCGCTTCGCGCCCTTTTGGTCTTCTCCTTGGTATTTAAATGATACGGGGAGCTTGATGTCATGTATCACAAACGCCGCAGGATGGATCGCATAGAGTTTTTCAATATATTGAAGCTTAACCGCCTTATCGAGGCGAGGCATGCCTTGAATACGCTCTGAAAGAGCTTTTGAAAGGTATTGACGTTCCCATTCAGGATCAAGCGTGGCAATTGCGCCGTCCATTCGCGCCATATCTCCGTCCAAATGCGCCGATTCGTAGAGATACGAAGGTTCCGCCTCTGGAATGCGCGCGGTTTCGATGGCGCGCGCGCGAGAGAGGTAGGGCGCCGATAGGGTGTGCCAGGTGTTGAAGGCCATGAAATAGAAGCTATTGACCCGAAGCCCTTCGCCAGTAAGCTTGTTGTACTGCCGCTCGCTCGTTTCATAGTAGCGCGCGACCCGCGCGGTCATGACCCGATTCATGGCATCATGATACCAATGGAGCACGGAATACTTCCCTAAATCCCAGTATTTTAAAAACAATGTGGATAAGCTGTGGACAACCGTCCTTTTTTCCCGATTCATCGCGAATTGATAGATATCAGTCCGAATCTTATGCATATCCGCCCGATACTGGTCGGTCGTCGTTCCGTAGTTCGATATCCAGGAGAGATCGGTCTTTCGCTCGATAGCGTCCATGTATTGCGCGGCTTCGTTCGGATAGCCGGCCTTAATGAGGGTATCCGCGAGGCCCATCGACGCAAGCGGCGTCGAATCGAGGTTGAACGCCTTAAGATACTGGGCGAAGGCGGCCTTGAACGCGTGCCGGCGCAACTCGAGTTCCCCTTGCATGAGGTAGCCGGATGAGCGCGGCGTCGCCTCGAGCGAAAGCTCGGTGTCGCGGTACGCGTCGTCGAAATGGTAAAAAACCTCCTCGAGGATCGATCGGTTGTAGTAGTCGATGGATGCGTGATAGGGCTGATTGAGCCGCTCCGCGTTTTGGATGGCGAGGGTATAGTATTTCTTCGCGTCGGGATAGTTAAACGCCGCCGTATAGAGGTTTCCGAGTCCCACGTAGAGGTTGCTGTCCGGTCCGTATTTATTGAGGACCGCGTGGAGTTTACCGATTCCCTCGTCGAGCCGGTTCGTCTTATAGCAAAGCCATCCGTAGTTTGACCACCCGAAGAGGTCTTCCGGCTTTACGTCGAGGTAATGGCGGATGTACGTGAGCGCTTCCTCGTCGAGATTGAGAAGGCTCGATACCTCCGAAAGCCGGGAATAGAGCTCTATGTCGGGATAGTTCAGCGATAGGGCCAAGAGCAGCTCTTTCCGGGCAGATGCGTAGAGCTTCTGGTCCGAATAGAGGTTGCCGAGGACATAGTGGAACGAGGGATTCGCCGGATACGCGCGAATCGCGCTCGTAAGGACCGAGATTGCCGATTCCCAGTTTTCTGCCTCGATAGCCGTCTTCGCCCGGGCTAGGAGGATCTCGGCGTTCGCGTCTCGTTCTTGGGCTTCGATCCCCCGAAGGGAGAACGCGAGAAGAAGGAGCGCGAAAAGCGCGTGCGGTTTATGAAACAGGTGCCTCCGGCGCCGCCGATAGCGGGTTTTTAGAAGCGCGGAGAGCTCAAGCGCCGAGCGCTTCATGGCATCGGTAACGAGTGGGGCATAGCGCGCCTGCTGCTCAAGGGCGAAGAATGCCGACACCTCGGGGTCGTTTACCCGCTGGATAAACGCGTGCCGGCTTTCCTGCCTCGTCTGCCGCAACCCCGCGCGCTTGAGGGCGCGATAGAGGTCGTCCGCGATGAAAAGGATGGCTTTTCGGACGTTCGTGGAACGATGAATGACGAGCCAACGCCGGGTTTTCACGAACGCGGGAACGGATGCGAGGAAAAGCGCAAGGGCGAGGAAATACTCGCGGAAATGGCTTGTGAAGAAAAAAGAAATCGCCCGGAAAAAGGCCGTGCCCAATCCCTGTTTCTCGGAACCTCGATTCTCGGTAACGAGCAGGTTTCGCTTGTCGATGATCTCCGTCAATAAGTCGAGGAATTCGTCCCCGCCAGGGTTCGAGCTTATTTGGAGGTTCTCCCCCTCGGCGAGCTCGTTCGAGGTTGGGTCAAAGGCGATCCACCCGTATCGGGGAAAGAAAACCTCGACCCATGCGTGCGCCATGTTCGCCCGGACGGGATAGTAGCCGAGCGCCCCCGAATCCGGCTGGAGGAAGAAGCCCGCGGCGATGCGGGATGGGATTCCGATGCTCCTGAGCATCAGGCACAGCGAGAAGGCGAAATAGGTGCAGTATCCCTTATGGGTGTCTTCCAGGAAATACCGGAGTTGGTTCCCGTCCGGAGCGACGCCGGGCTTGAGCGAGTAGCGGAAGTCCCCGTCGCGGAGAAATGAGGTGAGGGCCTGTATTTTATCGTAGTAGCCCGCGACGTTCTCCGTCTGCTTTCGCGCGATTTTCCCGACGAGTTCGGCGGTTTTGGGATCGATGGTCGTATAGTATGCAAGCGCCTTGGCGGAAAGTCCCTCGCGGGGATTCCCCGTCGGGGCGGAACAGTCGAAGAGCTCGAAGGGGATGAACCCCGTGATCTCGCTCGTGACGGAATACGCGCCGTTAAACGATGCGGAGTCCCATATCCGGTATGGGGTTATGTGGACGGGGTAATCCATGGCTATGAGCGACGATGGGTCGAAGTTCACGATGAAGTACTCTTGATCCGCCTTTGAGCGGAGCGAAAAATCGTCGTGGGGGATGTCGGTCGGCTTACCCGGTACGGCGGTGACCTGTCGGCGCTCTCCCGGAGGGTTTTCCTCGAAGAACCCGCGCTCGGGATTCCAACCCGAAAGGTAGATGCGCCTCAGGAGCGTCGTCGAGTTTTCCTCCGCCGTCCTGACGATCAGGACGAGTTTATCGTTCAGCTTGATCTCGTTTTGGAGCGAAAGGTACGGGGAGAAATCGAAGCGGAAGAGCGTCGGCTGGATGAGCCCGCCGTTATTCGATACCGAAAGGGCGTTGAACGCGCCCATAACGCTGAAAAGAAGGGCGATGAAGGGGAGCGCGAAGGCGAGGACGGGAACGGCGCGGCGAGGACCGCCCTTCGCGGCGAGGACGAGGCGAAGGAGCGTGACGAAGAGCATGCCCGTCGCGAAAAGCGCGAGGTAAAGCGGGTGCGGAAACACCGTTATCGCGTGGTTTCCCTGGGACCAAAAGACGATTGCGAAGGCGACGAGGATGACGAGCGGTTCCGCAGTTCGCCAGCGGGGCGCGCGGAGCCAGGCGAGGGTCGCGCCAAGGCTCGCCGCCGCGGTGATGACGAAGAGCCAGTATCCGAGGGCAACGTGGAGAAAAAGCGCGCTGATATCCGTGCGCGAAGAGCCCAACGCGGTAAGATACAGGAGGGCAAAGAGGATGCCCGCGGCGCAGAGAGCGATAAGCAACGCAGGAAGGGCCCGAAGCTTCAGTCGGTCAAAGAACGAGGCGGAAACGACACCCGCGAGCGCGACGAGGGGAAGGGCCCAAAGGGGGAGGATCGCCGGAAGATAAAGCGCTAACGCGAAAAAAAGGAAAAGGAGGGAAATCGCGCGAAGAAAGCCTTCGCCGCTATATGCCTTGGACATCGTACCCTTCCTTTTTTAGGCCGTTGAGTGCTTCAGAATAGCGCGCGTGATATCCCTGGCTTGAAAGCTCCGACCCTTTCGCGGCGTCGAGAAAGACAAACCGCAAAAGCTCCCGTTTCGGCGACCAGGGGAGCGGCTTTTCCGGGGTTGGGCCGAGGAGCACGACGGCTTCCGCTTGGCGCGGCATGAATCGAACCGGCTGATCCGGCATCGTGAAAAAGAGATAGGTCACTTCGGGATTTCCCCGTTGAGCCGATGGGATCGGGCTTTGCCCATTATCTTGCGCGCGGAGCGCGCATCGGGCGAACGCCGATCGGATCGCCCGTACGCAATCGCCTGAGTCCGGGACAATCCTCTCTTGGCGCTGCGTGCCCGCGCTTCCTTCCGTAACGATCGTCACGATCCGTCGGCTTTCCGAAAGACGGAGCGCTACGAACGCGGCGCGGCTTACCAGTCGCTCAAAGCGACGCTCGGCGGCCTTTCTCGCCTCTCCGCGAAGGGCGCGGTCGCGGCAGGGGTTTACGATCACGACGTATTCCGCGGACGGCGGGGGAAGAAGCTCGCCCTCGCGGACCGCGAGCGAGCCGGTATGCGCGTAGACCTTCCAGTTAATCTTTCGCGGATCGTCGCCGGGGAGATATTGCCGGGTTTCATAGAGCTCGTCGGAGCGCCGAAAGGTGCTTTTGCCGGCGAATTGCCCCGATCTCCCGGGAGGCAAGGACGGAAGCGCGCAGCCCTCGGGTTCGGCCGGAACGAGAAGTTCCTCCGCGCCCCGCGCGTCCCGGATTTCCAGCTCAAAACGGAACAAGGCGGAAAAGTCCGAAACGCGAAGCGTCGGAACCGAGCCGAGGTAGTCCCCGCGCCCGGGCATCGTAATGGCCTGCTTGGCCTCCGTTCGGGCGATCGGGACCGAGAGGGTGAATGCCCGAGCGCCTTTATCGTCGGACTCTGGGGTATAGCGAACCGTGTACCGGATATCGCAAAAAAGAAGGGGAACCGCAAGCGGCGCGGTCGCGGCGGAAGGGGCGACGTGTATCGTGATATGCTCAAGTCCCGACCATTCCGCGGTAACGAGGGCCTTTCGCCAGAAAAAAGCGGAAAGGACAACGAGAAAAATCGAGAACGCGGCATAGAGAATGAGCGTAGCGCCCGAAAGGATCGCCGCGAGCTCGCCGTTGAGGAGTCCCGCGGCGAGAAGCGCCGGACCCGTGGCGAGGAAGGCGACGCCGAATGGGGTTACCGACGCGCGCCCGCGGGAATGCCCTTTAACCGACCGTTTCTGCGGGGACATCTTTTGACCAATCCGTCTTTCGGTCGAGCTTGCGGAGGGTCTCTGCGGCGAACGCGGAGAGAATGGACGGAGCGTCCGTGCGCGAATCCTTTGCCATAACGCGGTGAGCGAGAACCGGAACGGCCAAATCAATAAGATCACCGTCCTCGATCCACGCGCGTCCCCTGACCAACGCGAGCGAACGCGCCGCGTGAAGGTACTGGAGCGCCCCGCGGGGCGAGACCCCAAGGTCGAACGCCGGGTGGTTACGCGTCTTTCGGACGATGGCAAGAAGCGCGCCTTCGAGCGCGGGATGGCAATACACCCGCTTTTGCTCCTCGCGCGCGGAGACGATGTCCTCGGCGGAGATGACCGCGTCGAGGTTCGGGAGAATCGTCTCAGAGGGATCGGTATGGAGGATCGCGCGTTCGGACTTTTCGTCGGGATAGCCGAGCGAAAGGCGCAGCATGAAGCGGTCCCGCTGCGCGGCGGGGAGCGGATAGGTTCCCTCGGTCTCGACGGGGTTTTGCGTCGCGACGACGAAGAAGAGCGGGCTTGCCTCGTGGGTTTCCCCTCCGATGGTAACCTGCCGTTCGGCCATGATCTCAAGGAGCGCGGATTGGACTTTCGGCGTCGTGCGGTTTATCTCGTCCGCGAGGAGGATATCGCAAAAGACGGGTCCGGGCATAAAGGAGAAGCGGCGTTCGTCCGGGTTAAAGACGTCGACGCCGGTGATGTCGTACGGAAGGAGGTCCGGGGTAAACTGAATGCGCTTGAAGCTGAGGGCTCCCGTATCGGTTCCGACGAGTCGGGAAAGCGTTCGGGCAAGCGTCGTCTTGCCGAGGCCGGGGAAATCCTCGACGAGGACGTGCCCACCCGCGAGAAAGGATGCGACGAAAAGCTCGAGTTCGTTCCGCTTGCCCCGAATCACCGAGGAAAGGCCCTCGATCAGGGCGTTTGCGGTTTCTGTAGTTGTCATTGCGGAGAAGTATAGCATAGTCGCCGCCCCTTTTCTCAAGGAAACGGCGACTTGCAGAATCCTGCTAGTCTCGCCGGTCCCGGGCGAGGAGGACGAGTCGGAGAAGGCTCGCGACGGCGGTGAGGGCCGACGCGACGTAGGTCATCGCCGCGGCCGAGAGGACCTTTTTAACGCCGGAGAGTTCCTCGTCCGAAAGGACGGCGTTGCCGCGGAGGATCGCGACGGCGCGCGCCGAGGCGTCGAACTCGACGGGCAGGGTGATGAGGTAAAAGAGGACGGCGCCAGCGAACAGGACGATACCGATGTCGAGGAGGAACGGGAGCCCGAAAAAGAGGCCAGCGATCGCGATGTACGGGCCGATCATTGACCCGATATTGGCGACGGGGACAAGGTAGCTTCGGAGCGCGAGGGGTCCGTATCCGGTCGCGTGCTGGATCGCGTGTCCCGTCTCGTGCGCGGCCACTCCGATCGCCGCGATCGAGGTTTCGCCGTATACCGACTCGGAGAGGCGGAGTTTCTTCGCGGTCGGATCATAATGGTCCGTGAGCGAGCCCGAAACCTCCTCGATCGAAACATCGGAGATTCCGTTTGCGCGCATCAATACCCGCGCGGCCTCGGCGCCCGTGACATGGCCCCTGCTTTCTTTCTTTGAGAAGCGAGCGAAGGTCGCTTGGACCTTGATTTGCGCGTAAATCGCGAGAATCAAGGTCGGAACGACTAATAGTAGGTAATATTTGTCGAAAAACATACAGCAAGTCTCCTAATCAATGTATAATAGGCGCTATTGCTTCAATATACAAAGGAAATGCGAAATGGAACAGTTTATTTCGACGCTGTCGAACATCGTTTGGGGACCGCCGGTTCTCGTTCTTTTGATCGGGACGGGCCTCTTTCTTACCATCATGCTGAAGGGCTTGCAGTTTACCCGGTTGCCGTACGCGCTCAAGCTCGCCTTCTCCAAGCATCAGGACAATAACTCGAAGGGCGATATCTCCCACTTTCAAGCCTTGATGACGGCGCTTGCCGCCACGGTCGGAACCGGCAACATCGTCGGCGTCGCGACCGCGATCGTCATCGGCGGACCGGGCGCCATGATCTGGATGTGGATGAGCGCGCTCGTCGGCATGGCCACGAAATACGGCGAGGCGATCCTCGCGGTGAAGTACCGCGTGACCGACGAGAAGGGGATGATGGCCGGCGGCCCGATGTTCTACATCGAGCGCGGGCTCAAGGCCCGGTGGCTCGGGCTCCTGTTCGCGTTCTTCGCGGTCGTCGCCTCGTTCGGCATCGGAAGCGGCGTGCAGACGAACTCGATCGCGACCTCGCTTCAGCAGACCTTCAGCCTCTCACCCTGGATCACCGCGGTAATCCTGGTCGTGACGCT
>DAOPYF010000015.1:19421-32087 GCA_035352735.1 Treponemataceae bacterium
CTCGCGGGGCAGAAGGCGATCATGCCGTACCGCGTCCTGTACATCCTCGTCGCGGGCGCGGGCGCCGTCATGACGAACCTCGACATGGTCTGGAATATCTCCGACGTCTTCAACGGGTTGATGGCAATCCCGAACCTCATCGCGCTTCTCGGGCTTTCGGGCGTCATCGTCAAGGAAACGCGAGACTTCAACGCGATTCTCAAGGCGGAAAAGCAGGCGAAAAAGGAAAAGTAAGGGAAAGGGTTTCTGGCCCGCGCGGATTGCGGGCTGACCGGCGGTGAAGTATACTTCACCGCACGGACCCTTTCATGCCATACCTTACCGTTCTGAAAGTCGCCCTTTTTCTCATCTGCGCGTGCGCGGCAGGCTGGCTCGTCTTTTCGCTGGCCGCGGGTTTCGTGCTTTATTGCTCGAGCTTTACGACGGATCTCGCGGGACTGCAGCCGAAAGGCCTGACGAAGACCGAGGGGCAAACACCGCTCTACGCGCATACGAAAGATCCCCGGATCATGAATCCTATAAACGAAGGAAAAGAGCGCTGGCAAAAGCGGCGTGACGCCGGGTTTATTGAAACCCTATCGCTTAAGGCCCGCGACGGCATTACGCTCGCGGGTTTTTATTGGCGGGCGGAGTCGCCGCGCGAGGACGAGCGAGCCCCGACGGTCTTGATCTCGCACGGGATGATGGATTCCTCCATCGGGATGGGATATCTCGCGGAGGAATACCACGCAAGGGGATGGGACGTCCTTTCGGTGGATCTCCGCGCGCACGGTGAGAGCGAGGGGACTCGGCGTACGATGGGCGTGCGCGAAGGAGAGGATCTTGGATCGTGGGTTGATCTTCTCGAGTCGCGGTTCGGCGCCCGGCGCATTTTCGTTCACGGCGTCTCGATGGGCGCGGCAAGCGCACTTTTGTACGCAGCGCTCGCTTCCGAGGTTCCGCGTTCGGTGCGGGGGATAATCGCCGACTCCGCGTACGCGAGCCATCTCGAGGTATTCGTCCGCTTGCTCGGTTTCGCGGTCGGTAATCGCGTTATCGCGAAAAGCCTCGCTTTGGGCGCGAGCTTTACGAGTTTCGTCTTTACCGGAATCCGATTCGGGCGAGCGGCCCCCGCGCGCTATATTTCTCGCGTCCCCGTTCCGATCCTTTTCTTTCACGGGCAATGCGACGCGCTCGTTCCGATCGGGATGGTTCGCCCGATGTTCTCGGCTTCGCTGAAACCTGGCTCCGAATCGGTTGTTATCCCAGAGGCGCCGCATATCGGGCCGTATTTTTTCGCGAGAAATCTCTATATGCAAAAGATAGACGAGTTTTACAGGAGGACTACATGATGGCAAGAAAGTTTCTATGTGCCATGGGGTGCGCTCTGGCGGTGAGCCTTTCGGCCTTCGCGGCGGATACTCCGCAACCCGCGAAGCAGGCGCGATCCGCCCCCGTCGCCGAATCGGCGGCCGCGCCTATGCAGAAGGCCGACATCCCGGTCGTTAAGGTCTCGCTGTATTCCTCGGGCGTGGGCTACTTCGAGCATCGGTGCACGGTGTCGGGCAGCGTAGAGGCCGCCCTTCCCTTTTCCGTTGCCGCGGTCAACGATGTCCTGAAGTCGCTCATCATAAACGACCCCGCGTCCGCGTCCCCCTCCGTGATGTACCCCGCGGAGGACACCCTCGCGAAAACCCTGAAGAGCCTTAAGGTTGATCTTTCGGGCCATCCGGGGATCGCGGAGATCCTTGACGGGCTTCGTGGCTCCGAGCTCGTCGTGAACGTGCCCGACCCCGTCACCGGACGTATTATCGGGGTCGAGACGCGCGCGGTAACACCGCAGCGCGCCGATGGGAATGACACGCTTCCCTCGACCGCGTCGTATATCTCCCTTCTCACGAAGGACGGTATCCGCGTGTTCGCGCTCTCCGAGATCTCGTCCTTCGGCTTTACCGACAAAAAGATCTCTGACGACCTCGCGCGCGCGCTTGACCTTATCCTCTCCTCGCGCGACGCGGAGACCCGCGTGCTCCGCGTGAGCCTTCCCGGAAAGGGCCCGCGCGAGGTTTCCGTCGGGTACGTCATCCCCTCGCCGGTATGGAAGGCCTCGTATCGGCTTGACCTCGCGGGCGAGAAGCCGTTCCTCCAAGGCTGGGCGATCGTCGACAACGCGAGCGATATGGATTGGACCGACGTCGAGCTTTCCCTCGTGACCGGCAAGCCCGTCTCTTTCATTCAGATCCTCTACCCGCCGCTCAACCTTCCCCGCCCGGTCGTGCCGCTTTCCATCGCGGGCATCGCCGAGGCGGAAACCTATGAGACCGGGTTTGGCGCCGTCGCGACGAACGACGCGATGGCGGAGGAAGCGTACGCCGATTACGACCGCGAGGCCCCGCGCTCGGCGCCCGCTCCCGCGATGGCGAAATCGATGGCAGCGCGAGGCGCTGAGAAAAAAGAAACCCTGTCTTCCGGCGTCGTCGAGACGACCGTCGCGCGGGCCTCGGGCGAGCAGTTCGAGTTTACGGTCAAGCGTCCCGTGACCCTTCCCCGCCAGCAAAGCGCGATGATCCCGCTCGTCGAGGCGGCGGTGAAGGCCGAGAAGGTTTCGGTCTTCTCGGGCGAGAAGGCCGCCGCCGGCGGGAGCGTCCACCCGATGCTCTGCGCGGAGCTCACGAACTCGGCGGGAATGAAGCTTCCCGCCGGGCCGATCACGGTGTTCGACGACGGCTCGTACGCGGGCGACGCGCTCATCGAGTTCTTCCCCGAGAACGACAAGCGGCTCATCGCGTACGGCGAGGACCTCTCGGTAACCGGCATCGTTTCCGCGTCGAGCGACCAGGAAATGACCTCGGTCGTCATTTCGCGCGGGGTGATGACCCTGAACCGGAAACGTACCTACGTGAGGGAATACGCGCTCAAGAACGCGTCGGCGAAGGCGAGGAGGATCATCGTCGAGCATCCCTTTATCGAGAGCGCGTCGCTCGTGCAGCCGGCGAAGGCAGACGAGAAAACCGACAGCCTCTACCGATTCAGCGTCGCGCTCGGCGCGGGGGCCGAGACGAGGTTTACCGTGAAAGAGCAGCAGCCCGTGCAGGAGACGATAGTCCTTTCGGGGCTTTCGCTCGATAACCTGGCATACTACCGATCGTCGAGCGAGATTCCCGCGAAGGCGCGCGCTGCGTTTGACAAGGCGGTGGAGTTCAAGAAGAAGGCGGACGACGCGCAGCGGGATCAGTCTCTTTTGGAAGCGCAGAAGCGCGATAAGATCGCCGAGCAGGATCGCGTCCGGAAGAACCTTGAGGCGGCGGGAAGCGAGTCTCAGCAGGGGAAGGATTACCTCAAGAAGCTCAGCTCCACCGACGCCGACATCGACGCGCTTTCACTCAAGATCGACGCGGCGCGCAAGGCCGTGGCAGACGCCAATTCCGCCTTCGCGAATTACCTCGCGACCTTGACGCTGGATTGATTGATTTTTCGCACTGACTCGGGCGCTTGCCGAACTTCGGCAAGCGCCCTTTTTTTACGCTTCGCGCCCGCCGTCCCGCGCGGCGAAGAGTTCGGGGCATTGCTCCATAGCCAACGCGATATGGCGCTCCTGCTGGCAGTCGAGCTGGTACTTGACCATCCGATGGAAGACGCGCATGAGCCCTGATACGTCTGCTCCGGGTCGGGCGATGCCCGCCGCCTTGAGCTCCTCGATGAGGTAGTACGTCGACTCGATCGTCGAAAGGCATGCGGGGTTCGGCTGTTCCTTAAACTCAAACCGGGAGCGATATTCGTTCTTGAACGAGAGCTTCGGGAGTCCGTGGAGGTTGCGGCTGAGCGTCATCATCTTGTGCGCGAAGAACCAGGTCGCGTCGACGACGATGACGAGTAGCCTCCGGTTTCCGATCGATGCGCGAAACTCTGGCGAGTCGGTGAAGTGAGCGTCGCGCGCGGGATAAAGGACGACCGGATACTGCCCTCGTCCGTCGCCGTAGCCTTCGCGCCCGCCTTGCGCGCTGATAAGCTCGTTGAGCCGCGCGTTGTCGGTGAAGTCGATGCCGACGATGATCTCGGAGTCCGCGAGCGAAAGCGCCGTGAGTCTGCCCGTCCCGGTCTTCTGCCGATAGGCTTCCTTCGGGTGCATGAGGATCACGAACTTAACCCCCGTGTCGACGGTCTCGATTTCGCGGCAGAAACAATTGGAGATGGGTTTGAAGCAGCGATAACAGCGTTCGCCCATCAGCGTTGCCCCGTTGGCGCGGCTCGATGCGGCCTGATGTACTTAATCATGGATGCTACTTTACCTTGACGGGCCGCACGTTGTCCATAATGATGGGAGTATGGAACCGATACGCGTCGAAGTGCACGATCTCATGCAGGACGGTTATGTATACTATCTCACCGAGCCCGCGGGGAAGAACTTCGATCCCGAGTTTAAGCCGGAGCTTACGCCGAAGCAGATGCTCGCGCTGGGGGTCTTCGGGGGGAAGTACATGACCGACTGCCGCGACGAATTCCCCGCGGACTGGTTCGCTCGCGCGAAGCTCTGCCGCGAGGAGCATCGCGCCGAGCTCAATTACTTCCTCGTGAACGCATCGAAGCCGCTTTCGTACTGGCGCGCGAAGGGCTGGATTTACCCGGAGGACCCGCGCGGCTGGTTCCAGTGGTATTGCCGGTATTGGCTCGGGAGGCGGTGCCCCGATGACGCCCGGCAAATCAAGCGATGGAAGGCCATGAAGCGGCACGTGGCGCAGCTGAGGAAGCACAGTGCGCCCGGAGACCTTTCGGCGCGCAGAAGGCAGCGGCAGGCGCTCCTTCATTGGGCATACGACAGCCGAAAGATATAAACCAATCGGATAGGTAGCGAGGATAGAAATGAAAATTGAACACGCGGCCCTTTGGGCCGGAGACCTCGAGGGAATGAAGGATTTTTACGTTCGTCATTTCGGAGCGACGGCGAGCGCGCGGTACGAAAATCGGGCCAAAGGGTTTGCATCGTATTTTCTTACCTTTACTGACGGTGCGCGCCTCGAGCTTATGAGAAAGGACTCGATCGTGGAGGACGCCGGTTGCGATGGTCGCGCCATTGGTGTCAACGATGCATGTAACCCGGCTAGAGAGCGCCTTGGCTTTGCCCACATCGCCTTTTCCTGCGGCAGCGAGGCCGAGGTCGATCGCCTCGCGAAGGCTTTCGCCGCCGAGGGCGTCCCCGTGGTATCTGGCCCTCGGCGTACCGGCGATGGCTACTATGAGGCCGTTATCCGCGATCCTGAGGGAAATTTTCTCGAAATAAGCGTATAGCGTTGCAAAAGCAACGGCAGCCATTTTGCTTTGCCATTAGACTTCAAGACATACAAGGGGGTACCTCTATGTCAATGTTTTGTTTTCAATGCGAGCAGACCGCCGGCGGGAAGGGCTGCACGGTAAACGGAGTTTGCGGGAAGAAGGAAGCGACCGCGAACCTTCAGGACGGACTTACGGGGCGCTTGATCAAGCTCGCGCTCGCGGCGGGCTCGGGGCGCGCGAACGCGAAGACCGATGACCTCATCGTGGACGGGCTTTTCACGGCGATCACGAACGTGAGCTTCGACGACGAGCGGATATCGTCCCTTGCCGCGAGGATCGACGACGCGATCGCCTCGCTTGGCGCGGGATCGGGGTCCGCCTTCGAGATGGCGTCGCTGTGGAACGCGAATGACGAGGACGTGCGGAGTCTCAAGTCCCTGCTTCTTTTCGGCATGCGCGGCATGGCGGCTTATGCGCATCACGCTGCGGCGCTCGGTAAGCGCGATCCTGAGGTCTATGCGTTCTTTTACAAAGGCTTGAGCGCGCTTGCCTCGGATTCAGGGGTACCCGAGCTCCTCGATCTCAACATGGAATTCGGTAAGGTTAACCTTCGGTGCATGGAGCTTCTCGACGCGGCGAACACCGGCGCCTACGGGACCCCGGTTCCGGTCACGGTTTCGACCGACGTCGAGAAGGGCCCCTTCATCGTCGTGTCGGGTCACGATCTCCACGATCTCGCCGAGCTTCTCGAGCAGACGGACGGCAAGGGCGTGAACGTGTATACCCACGGGGAGATGCTGCCGTGCCACGCGTACCCCGAGCTCAAGAAACACCCGCAGCTTAAGGGTAACTTCGGCACCGCATGGCAGAACCAGCAAAAGGAATTCGACGGGGTTCCCGCGGCTTTTCTCTTTACCACGAACTGCCTGATGCCGCCCAAGCCTTCGTATTCTGACCGCGTCTTCACGACCTCGGTCGTCGGCTTCCCTGGGCTCGCGCATATCGACGGAAAGAATGGGAAAAAGGATTTCTCTCGGGTTATCGAGAAGGCGATCGAGCTTAAGGGATATTCGGACGAGAAGATGATGGCGGGAATAAACGGCGGTCACACGATGACGACTGGCTTCGGACACGGGACCGTGCTCTCCGTCGCGGACAAGGTGATCGACGCGGTTAAGAACGGGGCCATCTCGCATTTCTTCCTCGTCGGCGGTTGCGACGGCGCGAAGCCGGGAAGGAATTACTACACGGATTTCGTCAAGGCGACCCCGAAGGATTCCGTTATCCTCACGCTCGCGTGCGGTAAGTTCCGGTTCAACGACCTCGACCTTGGCACGATCGGCGGGCTGCCGCGCATCATGGACATGGGACAGTGCAACGACTCGTACAGCGCGATCAAGGTCGCGCTCGCGCTCGCGGACGCGTTCAAGTGCGGCGTCAACGACCTGCCCCTGACGCTCGTGCTTTCGTGGTACGAGCAAAAGGCCGTCTGCGTCCTCCTGACGCTCCTCTCGCTTGGGATCAAGAACATCTATCTCGGACCGACCCTTCCCGCGTTCGTTTCGTCGAACGTGCTCAAGGTGCTCGTCGAGAAATGGAACGTGACGCCGATCTCGACGCCGGAGGCGGACTTGAAAAAGATTTTGGGGTGATTCGCGCGAGACGCGCGGAGTGAATGATGGCGAGGGACTCAATCGAAGATACGATTTGTCCCTCGCCTTTTTTTGACCGGTTTACCTAAACGGGAAGAAACGATCGCAGGTTGATGACCCTTTTACTTTTTTATGAAAGATGCGGCAATTCTCCTCAAGGTTCTCGTCGACGAGAAGCATCTTCTTTTCGGGGTCGAAGGTTCGCGGTCCGTCCCACTGGAGGCACGCGTAGCAATGTTTTCCTTCCATCTTCTTCAGCTCTTTGGACATCAAGTCCTCCTTCACGAAAAGAGTATCGACATAAGTGCGATATGGAGTCAAGTAATTTTTTTCTGGAGGAAATTTACTTTTTGGAGTTGTCGATGTACCGCGGACGAAATGCCCGCAAGGGGATATGAGTATGAAAAGTTTTACGCGAGAACTTTGGTTCAACACGAAAAAGACGCGCGAGTTCATCAACATCACGCCGACGGTCGAGGAGCTCGTCGCCGAGTCGCTCGTGCGCGAAGGCCTGTGCCTCGTGAACGCGATGCACATCACGGCGAGCGTATTCATCAACGACGATGAGGGCGGTCTCCATCAGGATTTCGACGAGTGGCTCGAGAAGCTCGCGCCGCACGATCCCGTCTCGGCCTATCGGCATAACGTCGGCGAGGTGAACGCGGACGCGCACCTCAAGCGGCAAGTCATGGGCCGCGAGGTCGTCGTCGCGATCACCGGGGGCAAGCTGCATTTCGGCCCGTGGGAAAAAATCTTCTACGGGGAATTCGACGGCGGGAGAAAGAAGCGCGTGCTCGTGAAGATCATCGGCGAATGACCGCGCTCATCGCGCGCGGTTTCGTTGCTGACAAAGATTGGCGTTCTCAGTTATGATGGTCGTATGCTTTCTGAGTTTTCACGGAGCGAGCTCATCCTCGGCGCGGAGTCGACTGGCGTTCTCGCGGGAAAAACCGTCGCGATATTCGGCGTCGGCGGCGTTGGGTCTTACGCCGCCGAGGCTCTCGCGCGGGGCGGCATCGGCCATTTCGTGATCGTCGACGACGATAAGGTCTGCCTCACGAACATCAACCGGCAGGCGATCGCCTTCCATAGCACGATCGGGCGCGCGAAGGTCGAGGTGATGCGCGAGCGCATCCTTGACATCAACCCGAAAGCCGACGTCGCGATCCATCAGTGCTTTTACGGAAAGGATAACGCCGATCAATTTGAGTACCCATCCTTTTCATACATGGTCGATTGCATCGACACGGTTTCATCGAAGATTATCCTTGCCGAGAAGGCGCATGCCTTCGGCGTCCCGCTTATCAGCAGCATGGGAACGGGCAACAAGCTCGACCCGCTTCGCCTTGAGTTCGCCGATATCCGCGATACCTCGGTTTGCCCGCTCGCGCGGGTAATGCGCCGCGAGCTCAAGAAGCGGGGCATCGAGCGGCTCTTGGTGCTGTATTCCCGCGAGGAACCGATTGTCCCTAAGGATAACGGGAGCGGGGGCTGCGCCACGGGCTGCGTGTGCCCGCCCGGCTCGGCGCGGACCTGCGCGAAGCGGCGGCAGATACCGGGAAGCGTTTCCTTCGTGCCCCCCGCGGCGGGGATCATGATCGCGGGGCGCGTTATCAAGGATATTCTCGGACTTCAATAGAAAAAAGCGCGGTTTCTCGTTTGACTCGGCGGCTCCCGTCCATATACTTCAATGGAGGAGCGACATACCGTGCGGATCAGAAACAAGCTTCTCGTGCTGACCGTCGTATTCGTAAGTCTTTATACAATAGGGCTCTTGTCGGTCATCACGGTAATGGTGCACACGAAATTCCTCGCGATCGAGGCTGATCTGGCGCGCGCGGACATAAACCGCGTGATCCACGCGATCAAGGTCGAGGCTTATAGCCTTGAGGTTACCGTCAGGGACTATGCGGTTTGGGACGAGACCTGGAAGTACGTTAAGGGGACTAACCCGAATTATGTCGAGGAAGGGCTTGGCCCGACCGCATACGACAATCTCAATCTCGCCGTAATAGCGATCTATGGCGCGTCGGGGAATTTGGTTTATTCGCGGAGGCACGATCCCGATCGCGGGGATAGCCCTTGCGCGTACTTTCCCGAGCTGCTTGCGCCGGGGGACTTCCGGAAGATCCGAGAGCATTCGTCCGAAATCAGGCAATTCGACGGGCAGCCCCTCATCGTCGAGAGCGAGCCCATCCTCCATACCGACGGCTCCGGCCCTTCCGCGGGGTTTATGCTTATGGCGCGGCGGATCGACGATCAGTTTCTCTCGGACATACAGAGCGGGACCGGTGTATTCGTCGAGCGCGTTTCGGGAAAACTTCCGGAAAATCTCGAGAATCGGAGAAGCGAGGCGGATATCGAAACCGGGATGCGGCGCGCGCGAAAGGACCCGCTCATCACCGGCTATATACAAATTCGGGCCGAGGACGGAAGCCCTTCTTTGCTCCTTCGCACGCAGACCGTTCGGGCGCTGAAGACGCAAAGCGCAAACGTCGCGCTCGGCATGCTCATACTTTTCGGTACCCTCACCTTCTTTTTCGTCTTTTCGGTCAGCGTCGCGTTCAGGCATTGGGTCGTGATTCCCTTAAGCCTTCTTGAAAACGTCGTTGACTCGATCATCCTCGAGTCGGGTTCGCACCTCCCGCGCGCGGCGCAGCCTCCGCCCGAGCATAACCCGGAGCGCAAGATCGAGACGCTCTTTTCGCGCCGCGACGAGATCGGCCACATCGCCGCGGTCATTCAGCAGATGAACAAGCGCGTGCGTGACGCCCATGAGTCCGTGCGTAAGACGAACGAGAATCTCGAGAGCCTCGTCGCCGAGCGCACGGCCGATCTCGTCTCGATCAACACGAAGCTCGATATGTTCAGGAAGATCCTCGAGAACACGAGCGAGGCCGTGATTATCACCGACCTCGAGGGAAACATCATCGACATGAACGAGTCCATGTGCGCGATGACCGGTTACACGCGAGAAGAGCTCCTTGGGCGAAATTCCAGGATCTTTAAGTCGGGCAGGCACGATGACGAGTTTTACGCGCGCATGTGGAACACGGTCGCGCAAACCGGGCATTGGGAAGGAGAGCTTTGGGATCGGAAGAAAGACGGGATGCTCTACCCGAAGTGGCAGACGATCAACGTCATCCACGACGAGAACGGCGAGCCGGTAAACTACATCGGCGTCTCGACGGATATCTCGGTCATCAAGGAAGCGGAGGAGCGGCTCAATCACCTCGCCTACTACGATCCGCTGACGAGCCTCCCGAACCGGATGCTCTTCTCCGACAGGCTCGAGCATCAGATCGCCTGCGCGCGCCGCGCGTCCTCGTGTTTCGGGCTTCTCTTTATCGATCTTGATCGCTTCAAGAACGTGAACGATACCCTCGGGCACATGGCTGGCGACACGCTCCTCGTTATGGTGTCCTCGAGGCTCAAAGAGTGCATCAGGGGTTCCGATACCCTTTGCCGCATCGGGGGCGACGAGTTCACCGTTATCCTGCAGGACCTCGCGCAGGAGGAAAACGCGGGGATGATCGCGGCAAGCATCGTCACGCGGCTATCGGAGCGCTTCGTGGTCGAGGGGTCCGACGTGTACATCGGGGCGAGTATCGGCATCGGGCTTTATCCAAAGGACGGAACCGACTCGGAAACCCTCCTCAGAAAGGTCGACGCGGCCATGTACGTCGCCAAGGAATCGGGTCGGGGCATCTATTGCTACGCGTCTGGCGAGATGGAGCGGGCGAACCGGGGACGGCTCGAGATCGAGGCGAAGATGCATAGCGCCCTCGAGCGAAAGGAGTTTCGCCTCTATTATCAACCGCAGACAGAGATAGACGACGCCGTACCCGGCTCGTCCGCGGGCCTCTTCGGCGTCGAGGCGCTTATTCGATGGAACCCGGAGGATGATCTCCTGATCCAGCCCTGCGATTTCCTTCCCGTCGCGGAGGAAACGGGGTTTATCTCCCCGCTCGGGGATTGGGTTCTTTTGCAGGCGTGCAGCGACGCGAAGCGTTGGTTTGATATGGGTCGTCGGGTACCCGTTTCGGTGAACGTGGCCGTCCGTCAGTTCGACACGGGTAATTTCGTCGATCGCGTGGCGTCGGTACTGGCCGAGACGGGGCTCCCCCCGGAGCTTCTCAAGCTCGAGGTTACCGAGTCGGGCTTTATGCGGAACATCTCGCACGTGACCGAGATAATGCGCAAGCTGCAGGCTTTGGGGGTAAGTTTCGCGATCGACGATTTTGGCACGGGGTATTGCTCGCTTCAGTACCTGAATAAGCTTCCGGTCGATTGCCTCAAGATCGATCAGTCATTCGTGCGGACGATGGACGATATCCACGCCGGGGGCGATATCGTTTCGGCCATCGTGTCGATGGCCCGCGCGTTTGGGCTTACCTCGATCGCCGAGGGCGTCGAGACATTCGATCAACTCGAGCGCCTGCGCGCCCGCGGGTGCGATCTCGTGCAGGGCTACCTCGTGTCGCGGCCCCTACCCTTTGACGAGTTCGTGAAGTATCTCGAGCGATAGCCGCTTTCTTCGAGATTGATTCGCCCGCCGAGCGCTTATCGCTTTTTGCCGACCGAGGCGAGCAGGGCCTCGGCGTTCTTCGAGAGGATCGCCTCGTTTTCCGCTTGGCTGAGCCCGAGCGCGAGGAAGCGGGCAAGCTCTTCGTCGTGCCGCCACATGGGGAAGTCCGAACCGAAAAGGAATCGCGAGGTTCCGTGCTTGGCGATTATCCCGGCGGCGGTCTCGGGCTTGATCTTCCAAAAGGTGCTCGAGGTGTCGAACCAAAGGTCCCGTCCCGCGAGAAGCTCGAGCGATTCCTCCCACTCGGTGTAGCCGCCGAAATGCGCGGCGATGACCTTAAGCCCGGGGTGGCGATCGAGCACCCGCGCGATCCTTCGGGGTCCGGAAAAGTCGTAGCGGGCGTCTCCCGCGTGCACGAGGACCGGGAGCCCCGCCGCCTCGATCTGGTCGTAGATCGGGTCCATCTTCGCGCAGTCGATCTCGAAGCGCTGGAAGTCCGGATGGAGCTTTATTCCCTTCAGTCCGCGCGTGGTGATGCGCTCGAGCTCTTCGCGCGTTTCCGCGAAGTCGGGATGCAGGGTTCCGAACCCGACGAAGCGCGGCTCCTTCTCCGTTTCCCCGATGATGAAGTCGTTGATCGAGCGAACCTGGTCGCTTTTCGTCGCGGTCGAGTGCACGATGTAGCGCTCGACGCCGATCGCGTCGCCGCTTTTCAGGAGCTCGGGCACGGAGCCGTAATACGCCATCGGCGCGTTATAGAAGTCGCTGATCGCCTTGGTCGCCCGTTCGGCGATCTTCGCGGGATAGATATGCGCGTGAAAGTCTATGATGTGCATGGCGGGATTAGTCCTTTTCGCCCGGAAGTATAGCATTTCGCCCCATTCGTTTAAACTATGCGCCGTGCCGGGACGCGCGTTCCCGCGTTCGCTCGCGCGAAAAAAAAGGCCCTCCCGGTATCCCGGAAGGGCCTTATCGTCTTTTTAGGCCGTCATCGAATCGCTTCGATGGCTAACCCAAAAGACTTGGCGCTCGTTGATTAGAACTCGCGCTTTGAAAGGTACTCGTACTCCTTCCACTGGCGCTTGGCCTTCTCCTCGGCTTTCTTGAGGAGGGCCGCGGCGCGCTCGGGATCGGCGGCCTTGAGGCTCTTGAACCGGACTTCCTTATACATGAAGTCCGCGAGCTTGTAGTCGCCTTCCTTGCTGTCGAGCTGGAAGGGATTCTTTCCCTGGTCGA
>DAOPYF010000016.1:0-31467 GCA_035352735.1 Treponemataceae bacterium
TCCGACGCTTCAAACAGCGTCCTTCTTTCCCTTCCCTTTAGTTTCAAAGACCATTACGTGCCATCCGTCTTTTCAAACGAAACGGCTTATCAATCGACGGTTTGCGTTTCCGCTTGCCGGATTATCAGAGTGTGTTGTTCTTAATTGGGATTACTCGAACGTCGAACTTCCGACGGAACCGTCGGGGTACAAACCGTAAGCATTCTCAAAGAACCGCTGCTGCTTTCAGGCTTGGTAGCCGTCTGCGCTGCAACGTTGATAGTTATATCAAACGGGGAAAAAAAGGTCAATAGTCATTTTCGTTTTTTTTCCCGTAACCGTCTTTTTCTCCGCGCGAGCGGCCGGCGGTTCGCCGCGCGTCGATATCCGCGGACGTTTTCGCGATCTCTTCGACGAGGCGCGCGACCTCTGGATCGCTTTGGTCGACGGCAATTCCCTCACCCACTCGCCGATACGCGATCGCGCCGAGCTCGCCATAGAGTCGAGCGAGCCGCTTTTCCACGCGCGATAAATCGATCCGCTCGATCGCGCGATCGCTCGCCGACCGAATGGAGTCGCCCGCCTTCGCCGTCACCTTCAGGAATGAATCCATTCCCTCGTGGACGTAGTCCTCAAAATCGCGTCGGCCGTTTTCCATCGCGCGCTCCTTTTCGGCGGGTTGCCAGGCTACCGCTTTTTGATCCCGAGAATGGTCAGGTCATCGTACTGCGCGTCTTCCCTGACGTTCGTGTAATAGAGGTACTCCTGATGCTCCTGGTGGTCCTTCCGCTTTCCGCAATACACCGAATATTGCTTAAAGTGCCTATTCAGGAAGCCGTCAACCTTTCTATCAACCTGCACGCGGTCGAACTCGGTCGCCTTGGGGTCAAGGTACATGCGGAACACCTTCTCGACGGACACGAGCGCGAGGATTGCCTCCTCGATCGTGCCTTCGCAGTCGGTGAAGTCGAAATCGTAGGCGGCGTCGCGCTCGGGATTATGCCATTTAGAAAGCGAGTACTTCCGGCGATTGAGGACCGCCTCGATGATCGCGTTGACCCGCTCGGGACCGAGCTCCTCGTTATCCTGGCCTACCGAGTGGTTCCCGTGCGGGGCTTCCTTCTCGAGCCCGGGCTCCGCGCAGGTATACACCGCGAGGTCTTCCGTGCGGAAAAGGCGCTTCGCCTCCTCGATACCGTCAGTGTAGAAGAACGCGACGTCACCGGGATTCAGGCGCTGCTTGACGACCTTGAAGCCGCCTTTCATGTCGACCATGAACGATGGGAAGACGCCCGCGGCCGAGCACTCGGGAAGCGTCACGAGCCGCATCTTCCGCGAGGACGCGTCATACACGTGCATGAGGTTGTCGCCCGCGTTGCACACGTACATATCGCCCGAGGCGGAATCGAATATCGCCATCGTGAACGCGGCGAAGCGCCCCTTAAACCCGCGGGACTCGATGAGGTCGTTGATGCGCGACACGACGAGGTCGAGCCGGTATCCCTGCTTCTCGTACTTCCAATCCTTAAAGTAGTCGAGGAAGAGCGTCGCGACCTCGACCATGATGAGCGCCGCGGGGACTCCCTTTCCGGCGACGTCGCACTTGATGAGCGCGTAGTGCCGGTCGTCGAGCTTGATGTAATCGAAGTAATCGCCCGAAACGCCCTTCGCTCCCTCGTAATAGCCGAAGAAGTCGGCGTTCGCGTCGCTCGAGCTTCCGCAGGTGAGCTTCTTGCCAGAGGAGTCCGTCTCGAGCGGTATGAACATCTTCTGCACTTCCTTACCGACGGTAAGGTCCTTCGACGCGGCGGCGGCCTTGACGAGCCCGTGCGTCATGTCGTTGATGGTCTCGCCGAGAAGCCCGATCTCGTCGCGAGACTTGAGCGCGATGTCCTTACCCTCGAGCGCTTCCTTATCCTCGGTATCGCGGATCATCGCGACGTGGGCCGCGAGCTTCCTGATCGGGGATATGATGATCGAGGCGAGCACGAGCGCGCCGACGACGCCGATGAGCACCGCGATGAGCGCGATGAGCGCCGTCGTGCCGACGAGCGCGCGCCGCTCGTTCCCGACGGTCTTGAGGAGGGATTCGGTGGATACCTCGACGCGCACGGTTCCGCGCACGTACGCCGTCTCCGCGCCGCGTCGGTACATAACCGGCTTATAGAATACGTACCGCGTCACGTCGCGCGAAAGCGCGAGCGGGTTGTACTCGGGGTATGAGCCCATGCCCTTCGCCGAAAGGCGCGCGAGCTCGGCGTTGAGCTTTTCCTCGAGCTGCCGCGTGATGGTCTGTATCTCGTCGCGCCTATTGACCGACTCGGTGTCCGTCTTGAGCGCGAGCTTGATTCCTTCCTGCGTGAGCGAGGTAATGCCCGTCGAAAGCTCGCCGACCGAGCGGACCGCCTCGTCGTCGAGTACCTTGACGCGCGAGTCGATCTCGGCGTTCTCGGGGCTCGAGTACCGCGAGCGGCCGGGAGCGAGTTCCGCCGTGTCGATCTTCGACGCGATCCCGGAATCGTTCGTCGCCCACACGAAATCGATTCCCGTCGCCTTGCCGTCCATGCCGTTGCCGGTAATCGTCGCGCTGATCGCCTCGTCGAGCGCGGACATCTGCGCGGGGAGGAAGCCGAGCTCTAGGACGTTCTGGCTCGGGAGGTACGCCCGCGCGCCCGAGGCAAGGCTCTCGAGCAAGACCTCGACGCGCGACTGAAGTCCCTGCGCGAGGGTCCTTTCCTGATTTGCGGAGAACCGGAGCCCGAGCGGGATCGAGACGATGAGGACAACCGAAATGACGAGCGTCGTCGTGAAGAACGCGAGCTTGAACCTGAGCCCCATCCCCTTCTTCTTAAGCGACACGGATCTCTTTTTCTTTTCGGACGGCATGATATCTCCTTCGATGAGGGCCTTGACCTCGGCGCGAATGCTGATCGAGTCCTGCGCGGTCGACGCGATTCCGTACATCGATACGAAAAAGACGGCGAGCGCGAGCGCGAGTATTGAATAGAGCAAAACGGTGTCGGGCCTGATCGGCAGCGCACGTTCCGCCTGGGCGACCTTCCACGGCGGTGTGAAGTCGTAGCGATAATCGCCGAACTTGATGGTGCCCGACGAGGTCACCGTGATCACGGGTTTCGAGAACGAGAGCCCGCGCGTCGGGTGCGTGAGGCCGACGCGGTACTCGCCGACCGCGACGTCCTTGAGGGTTATCCCGGATATGAGCCGGTCGTTCACGACGGTGAACTGGCCGTTCTTCCTCGAAAGGGTTATGTCATAAGGCGCGACCCCGTCCTTGTCGAGATAGATATCGGAAAGGAGCCCGCCTTCGGCGAAGCCGCGGCCGATGATCGACATGGATACCGACCCCGCCTCGTCGACCTTGCTGTCGACGTAGGTGATATACGTAAACGGTACGTACTTATTGAGGACGACGTAGCGCACGGCGGGGGCGCCTATGTTGCCGACCGAGTCGATCGCCGACACGGAAAGCGCGTAGATGCCGTTATCCATGTTGCTGAACGAGGCTGATTGGTCCTTCGTCATGAGCCGGGCCGGTGGCGCGGGAGGCTTAAAACTGTTTATTGCCGCGGACGCGAAGTCGAAGGACGAAGGTGGAACGCCGCTCTGCAATCCCGCCTTAAGCGAGCCCGCCGACGGAGAGCCATGGGCGAGGACCGCGAGATACTCAAGCGGCGCCACGTAGTCGAAGCTCCAGGTATACCCGGCGACGTCGTCATACTCGGACGGCCGCCAGGATAAATTAAAGGTATTCGAGGCGAGATAGCCCTCGGCGTCGGTATCCTCGCGCTCGATGACGGGCGCGGCCGGGGGCGTCGTGTCGCGGGTATACGCGACGTACACGGGAGAAGACCAGTTCCCCGCGTAGTCGGCAGCGCGAACGCCCAGGTACCAAACGCCGTCTGAGGAGGCGTCCATGGGCGGAAGCTTTTCCTGGGGGAGATGGCCGATTTCCTTCGGTACGTCGGGCTGTGATCCCTGCCCCCAAGCCCACGAGTAGCCCGCGAGTCCCGAGGAATCCTCGGGGAGCGCGAGGCTCAGGCGCGCCAACTCCCCGCGGCCCTTTCCGCCCGCGGCGAAATTTTCGGCGATGAGGCGCGGGCTTTGGACGCTGCGGTCCGGCGCGAGCCGTTCCACGCGATACGCGTTCTTTCCCGTCGTCTCTTGCCAATACACCTCGATCGAGCCGCCCGCGTTGACGATGCGGCCGAATACGGACTCCGGCGCGTTCTTCGATAGATCGGTCTCGGCCCAGAGGAGCCCTTCCTTCCGCGCCATGTATACCCGGTTCGAACCGCGCCGATCGTCGAACCAAACGACGGTCGGGGCCCCGCCGGTCACGATGACGTCGGGATCGTAGCAGGTGCCGTCGCCCGAGGACACTCGCTCGACGGCACCGACGATGTCGCCGCGGGGACCTAAGGATGCGTAGTAGATCGCGTAGCGCTCGTTCGAGGTCCGGGCGCGCTCCCAAACGAGCGAGAGGCCCTTCCCAACCCGCGCGAGCCGCGCGCGCTGGTTATGCCATCCCTCGGGGGCCGCGGCCTGCGTCCCGGCCTCGGCGCCCGGCTCGGTAAAGGCCGTCACCATTGTCGGCGTCGACCACGTCTGCCCGCGATCGGTCGATATCGTCGAATAGAGCTGATAGGATGATCGGTTGTTTACGTCGAGAAACGCCTGGAACACCACGACGTCATTCTTGCCGTCGGACGCGCAGGTCGGGAGGAACGCGCGCTTCCTTCCCGAGGCGGGGCCGAACGGGACGAGCGAAGACCACTCGGTGCCGTTGTCGGAGCGCGAGTACACGAGGGTAAAGTTGTCCTCGCCGCCGCGCGTCGCGAAAAGGAGATAGCCGCCGTCCGTGCGCACGAAAACGCGCGGGGCGAGCACCTTGTCCGTCTCGCCCCGGATATTCGCGGCGGTGAAGGTCGCGCCCCAGTCGGTCGAGCTCAGGATAGAGATCTCGTTGACCGCGGAGGCTACCGAGACGAGGATGCGGTTTTTCGCGTCAAGGGTCACCGAAGCGACGGAAGGCACGTCACCCGCATAGGCGATCGGGCCGGCGAAGCGCTCCCGGGTGTGCCATTCGGAACCGTCGAACACGCGCGCGGAAAGCCAAATGACGCCCGAGCTTTCGGTTTCCCGTTTCACTTCCTGCCAAATGACGACCGACGCGCTGCCGTTCGTCGCCGACGACGGAAACCGCGAGTCCGCGTTCGTGACCGGAACCGGATTTTCCCAGTAGTAGTCCGTCGCCGACGCGCCGCGCGCGATGAGTAAACCGAGTATGATGAGCGCGAAGAACTTTATCCGTCTCATAGTTGCGAATCGATCCTTTTCTTGAGGTCCTGTATCTTCGCCGAATTCCGCGACTTCGGGTTTTGAAGGAGCTGTTCCACGAGCGCCGACGCGGTGATCTTGTTTCCCTTCTGGAGTTCCTGAACCGCCTGCTGGTATTTCGACTCGTCGACGGCCGAGAGAACGGCGACGGAGGCGCCTCCCATCGAGGTCTGGATGCGGTCCTTGAGGGCGATCGCCACCTGGTTATCGGGATTGAGCTTGACCGCCTCGTCGAGCTGCTGGACGGCGACGGTAAACATACTCTGCGTGTTCGCGTCGTATATCTTTTTCGCCTGACGCGTGAGCTCCGCGGACCGCGCGATCGCCTGCGGGTCGGGCGGCGGGAGCTTTATCCCGAGATATATCTCGACCTCGTCGAGAAGCTGCTTGATGCCGGGGTAGTTCGAGTTGATCTGATAGAGGTCGAGGAGGTCGCTGTACGCGGCCTTCCGCTCGCTCTTGTAGTTTTGCCGGATGGACTCGACCTTCTGGCTGAAGAAAAGCCTGAAGGCCGCGGGGTCAATGAGCTGATCGATGCGAAGCGACAGTTGGCCGGCGTCCTGGTTCATCGGGTACACGAGCTGGAGCTGCCGGAGTTTCTCCTTGGCGGACGAGAGGACGGCGACGCCTTCCGTACGGCGACCCGCGTCGATGAGGAGCTTTCCCTGGTCGTAGAGTTGGTTCGCGCTCGAGAGGATCTGGCTCATCTGCGGGTACAGCGGCGCCGAGACCGGTATCGTGCGGCCCGTCTTCATCGAGAGCGCCGTATTGACGATGTCGAGCCAGTTGTTGACCTCGGGGTTCGTTTCCACGTTCGTCACGCTCCACCGGGTCTTCGCGCGGAGGAAGAGTTCCTCCGCCTGGTCCATGTTACCGAGATAATAGAAGTTCTTTCCCGATGAAATGAACGAACGAACCTCGCGGACGACCGACTCGTTCTCGATGCGCGTGATCTCCGCGCCGAGCGATTCGAGCTTGCGGTCGCTTTCTGTCCGGAGCGACGGCGCTTCCTGGTACGCGAGGGATTGGTTTACCTTCTCGCGCGAGCGCTGGAGGTTCTCCCGCGCGGAGTCGAAGTCGTTCCGCTTGAGCGCGGCTTGCGCCTGCGAGTACCTGAGGTCGTATTCCTGGCGCGCGAGGCTCGCCTGAAGGATGCGCGAGTTGGCGCGCGCGATCTCCGAGCCGGCGCTCGCGTAGAGCGCGTCGAGCCCATCGAGCGTCTTCCGAAGCCCGCCTACCGACTCTAGCCAAGACGCGTCGGCCTGCACGGACTTCGGCGCCCCCTCGAGCGCGCCGAGCGCGGCGACGATTGACTTTCGGTCCGCGACGATCCCCGTCCGCACGCGGTTGAACGCGGCGAGGCTTTCGGTCGGGTAATACAGCGTCTGCCCGCCTTCCTGCGCGACCCCGTCAAGGAGCGCCGTGCCTTCCGTCACGTTTTTTTGCCATTCCGCGAGGGCGAGCGAGGCGGACTTATCCTGAAAACCCGCGGACGCGCGATATTGCGCGAGGGTATCGGCGGATATCGACGATATCAAGTTGCCCCGGATCGTCGCGAACTCGTCGGAGTACAGCGGTATTTGATCAAGCTGGGCGACCGCGGTCCCCAAGCGGTTCGTTCTCGCCAGGAGCGCGTCGAACTCGCCGATGAGGTTACCCCAGGCCTTTACGCGCGGCGAAACCGGCTGCGCGCGGATATCCTGCGCCGAGGGTTCGGCGCCCGAGGCCGTCTCCGCGCGCGATTTGATCGCGTAGTAGGTATCGAAGCTACTGCCCAGTTCCGAGAGCGCGGCGAGGACGGCGCCCGTGTTGGTATAGCGCCTCGACTCGGCCGCGGCGTTCCGCGTCCCATAGGTATCGCTCCGCCCGGTGAGCCGCTTGGCGGCGGACGGGACGGTGGAACCGAAGGTCGCGAAGCGCATGCCGCCCTTGAGGCTCGCGACGCCGGTCTCGACGTCGCCTGAGTCGATGGAGGAAAGCCCTGCGGTCCAGCCGTTTCTGATGGTGCCGTCCGTCGCGCGCTCGATGCGGTCGAGCACCGAGTTATACTGCGCGTCGATCGAGCCGAGCACGCCCTCGAATCGGCCGGCCGTCTTGCGACCGAGGGTAAAGCGCCACGCGAAGGGCAAGAAGGAGTTCTCGGTGACCGACTCGTTTCCCTTCTGCGCAGCCTTGAATGAATCCTCGAAATACCAGCCTGAGTCCGCGATGAGGTTTCGCGCGCGGGCAAGGCGCGCGAGCTCGGCGTCGAGGGCAACCCAGCTTGAGTCGGCACCGGGCCCGTCGCCCGCGGCAATCGCCTTCTCGCACGCCGCCGTCGCGGCCTCAAGCGACAGCTGCATTTCGGATATCGTACCGATCGCGGACACGATCCCCCCGAGGTTCGCGTTGACCTTGGAAACCGTCTCTTCCGACGAGACGTCGTCGAACTCTTGCTTATAGAACACGAAACCCTCGGTGAACTTGCGCAAGGCCTCCACGTAGCGCCCCTGGTCGATCAGCGTATCGCCGGTCGTCATGATCTCGTCGAATTTCGCCCGGTAATACGTGAACTGCGCGGCGTCCTTGGTATTGACGATAAATTCCTGCGTCGCTTGGTTCGGGTTCTTCTCGAGTCCCTCGAGATTCGAAATCATATCGAGCTTTTTCTTGTCGTTGGTCGGCTCGTTCACGAGGACCATGAGGAGCTCGAGCGCGGTCGCGTTATAGCTTTCCCGCATCGTGATGATCTTGCGGATGCGGCGCTGGGCGCCGTCGAAGTCCTCGGGCTTTTCGTTCATATAGCTCGCGAGCTCGAGAATAGCCGCGTTATAGTTACGTTCCTTGATGAGACGGTCTACCTTCGGGAGTCCCACCTCGGGATTTCCCCCGGCATACACGAGCGCCGGAAGCAGCAGTGAGAAAAGGAATACTGTGAAAAAGACACTTTTTTTAATCACCGTCTTACCGTTTAAAGGTACTCCTATCTTAGGATTTTCGGCACGGAAAACGCCTCTATCCAGTAAAAAAGAGCAGAAAAACGTCCGAATATACAATATACTATAGGTGAAAAATGCGTATCAGATTGATTCTCGCATCCGTACTCCTCGCCGTTATCCCCGGGCTTTCCCTGGCGGCGCTCGATATATCCGATCCGTATAACTACCTCTCCGGGATTTTCCAGCCCCTCATCGACGAAAACGAGGGCCGCACCGCCTTCAGGTCCTTACTCATTCCGGGCGGCGGGCGGGCCGAGGCGATGGGCTCGGCGTTCAGCGCCCTCGCGAACGACATCGGCTTCTTCGAGCACAACCCCGCGGGAAGCTCGACCATGAAAAACACCGAGCTCGCGGTTTTCCACAATAGCTGGATCGCGGACTCCCGGCTCGAGAGCGTCTCGTTCACGAGCCGAAACGAGAATTTCGGGTACGGAGCGTCGATGCGCTGCTTCTACGTTCCCTTCACCGAGTACAACACCTTCGGCGAGCGCGTCTCGCGCGGGTATTATACCGAAACCTTCGCGGTCTTCAACGTATCGTACAATTTCCTCGCCGGGTACTACTTCAAGGGGATCGCGACCGGCGCGAACCTCAAGGTCGGGTATCGCGGGGTTCCCGATTACTCGGACAACGAGGGGCACCTCCTCAAGGGCTCGGGATTCGACCAGTCGGCGCTCGCCGTCATGGGCGATCTGGGCTTCCAGACCCGCTTCAACTTCCTCAAGCTCTACAACTCGCGCGACCCGAACTCCTTCCTCGGGCTTACCTTCAGGAATTTCGGGCCTCCGGTACGGGACGAGGCGATGCCGAGCGAGATAACCTTCGGCGCGGCCTATAAGCCGGCGAACCCGATAGCGATATCCGCGGAAATCCAGAAACCGATCAACCTTCTCGACTTCGCCGAATCGGGCGCGCTCGTCTATGGCGCCGGCGTCTCGGTCGAGCTGACGAAGTTCTTCACCTTCCTCGGCGGATTCCAGCTCAAGGGCGCCAACCCGCGCTTTAGCATCGGCGGCGAGGCGAACGTCAAGGACCTTCAGTTTAACATCAACTACACCCTAGACCTTACCACGCAGGCGGCGATATTCAACCGGATCAGCCTCGCGGCGAAGCTCAATCTCGGCGACCGCGGACGCGCGGATAAGCAAAAGCGCGTGGAAGAGCTTTATATCAGCGGATTGAAGCTATACGCGGGCGGAAACCTCGAAGGCGCGATCGCTGTGTGGAACGAGGCGCTTAAGCTCGACAAGCGGTTCGATCCCGCGATCGAGGGCGTCCAGACGGCGACCCTCACCCTCGACATCCAAAAGAGAATCAAGGAAATCCAGCAACTCGAATAGGGGCGACCGCCCCGGAAAAGCCGCTACTGCCGCTTGCGGAATACGCGATAGTTGATTTCGGGAAAGAGGGAATGCTTTTTCTCGGCGTTCGTGAGCCATTCGGTGCTGATGAAATTCGAGCCGAGGGATTCGTAGACGACGGTAAAGGCGCGGATGCTTTCCTCGAAGCGCATGCGGGCGTACTCGACCGAGCTCGCCTCATTCATCATCAGGAACCATTCCATCGACTGCGCGAGGAGTAGCTCGCGCGCCGCCATGTTGAGCGAGCGCTCCTTGAGTCCTGAGTCGTCGGGGAACCGCTCCGCGAGATCGATCATCCGCTTGACGGCCTTTCTGATATAGGGATACATCCAGTCGTTCGCGCTGTTGAGCACCTCTTCGGCGTACCCGCTATCCGTCCACGACGAATAGCACGGGTTCACGGCCTTAACCTGAGCGGGGCGCTGCGGCACGCGTGCCGACGGCAAGTCAAAGGTAACCGTCCCGTCCGCCGCGGCCTTCCGGAACACGCTCTCGAGCCAGGTGACGCCCTCGTACCAATCTTGGCCGAAAAGGGCGGCGGGAAACGCGCAGACCGTCGATACCGGCGCGCCTTCCAGGGCCTTCGACGCCTTATCGAGCTTTTCGACGCGCGCCGAGAGGAAGCACCCGGCGTCCGCGATGGCCTGGAGATGGGCCTTCGCGGGCTCGTAGAAACCGTCAGAGCCCGAATTGCCGCGCGACCAATACCGGAAGCCGGTAATCCGCCTCCCGAGGGAAACGTCGAATATCCCGGAAAGCTTATCCTCCGCGAGCTCAAAACCGATGTCGCGGTCGACGTTCAGGTACGCGTCGTTCGCGGAATACCCCGCGTCGCGGGAAGCGACCTCGCGGCAGGCGAGCGCGTCGCGCGCGAATACGGTAAAGCCATTCGCGCATGCGCACGGCTCGAACACGCCGGTGTCGGGCACGGTGTCGGAAAAAAGGACCCCGTGCGACTCGAGCACGGTATATTGGAAGCCGTAGGACTTCAGTATCTGCTCCATGCCATTGGCCCACGCCATCGCGGGAAGCCAGAAACCCGAGGGAATCGCGGTGAAATGCTTGCGATAGGTTAAAAGCCCCGTCTCGATCTGCGCGTTGATCGCCTCGGGTATGTCGGTATAGAGCGGAAGGAAGCACGAGGTCGCCGTCGTCGCGAGGATCTCGAGGTACCCCCGGTTCGCGAAGTAGTCGAACTTTCCCAGGATGTTCCGGTCGTAGATCTCGATGAAATCGCGCTGATTGAGCTGGAGCTGCTCAAGATGGAGCTTCACGAGCTCGCGCGTGCGCTCATCGTTACCCAATCGGTCGAGTTCCGCGATCCCGTAGTCGATGGACCGATCAAGGCTCTCGACGTACCGGCTCTGGAGCAGCGGATCCGCGAGCATCTCGCACAGGGTCGGGGAAAATGCGATCGCGAGCTTGAAGGGAACGCCCTCGGTCTCAAGGGCGGTGCAGGACCTGAGGAGCGGTAGGTAGGTATAGGATATGGCGTTGAAAAGGCGCGTCTCCTCGACGCTTCCCGGGGTTTCCGGGTGCCGTATGTACGGTAACGAAGCGTCAAGCACGAAGATTAGCGATGTGTCTGCCATGGTGTTCTCCGGATTGGGTTCAGTCGAATGACTGACGATGGTTCCTAAAATGGTCTTTCTTGAGCTCCGCGATGCCCGAAAGCTCGACGAGGGGGGGGCACCGCCTTTTGGGTTGGGCCGCCGGATCGCACAGCGTCGCCGCCGGGAGCGGAATCTCTACCGAGCGAACGATGAGCTCTTCCTTTTCCTGCTGGTATCTGCAATAGAGATCGACCCTGCAGAAGGAGGCATGGCCGGAAAGGTGCACGTACCATTTGCGGTCCCCGATGCCGACGTCTACGTCGAAAAAATCGCTTACTACCGCCGGCTTTGTGTCGGAGAGAAAATTGACGCGGAGGAAAAAACTTTCGAAATGATGGTTTCCGGTCAGCGCGTTGATGAGGTTCGTCTGAAAATCCCAGCAGACGAATACCCAACCGGGATCGCGCAGGAGCACGGTAATCTGGTTTTCGTTGTAGGTTTCGGGAAGGACGTCGGGCGCCGCGACATATTCAGCCTCGACGAGCGAACCGGTCTCGCCGCGATCCGATCCCTGGTCCTCGGTAACCTCGAGCAACTCGCCGATAATGAAACGGCGATTAAGACCCTCGGGGATGTCTATCCCGTAGTCATCCGCCAGCTTTACCAGATCGGTTGTTGACAATGTCTCGAGATAGGCCCTGCCCAATGGTGTGTTATCCATAATGTTTGAGGTATGATGGCCAAAACGGCTTACCGTGTCAAGGGTTCGCCCATTCCATAGGCCGCGAGGCACGCGGCCATGTGCTCGGGGATCGGCGCGGCGAAAAGCCGTTTCTTGCCCGCGACCGGGATCTCGAGCGATACCGCCGCGAGCTGGAGCTTCCTGATCCCGTACGCCGCCTTCGCCTCGCGGTTTCGCTTAAAGTCGCCGTACTTGTCGTCGGCGACGATCGGGCAGCCGATCGAGGCGAGATGGATGCGAATCTGGTGCATCCGCCCGGTCATGAGCTTGAGCGAGACGAGCGAGGCGCCGTTTCCCGAGCATTCCACGCGATACTCGGTCACGGCGGGCCGCTCGTCGCCGCGCCTGCCGGCGGGCACCGTTATCGTACCCGCGGCGGGAGCGGGGGCGCCAAAGCATACCGCGCGGTACCGTTTGTCGAGCGCGCCCGAGGCGATGAGCCGCGAATACTCGGCGGCCGCGCGCGAGCTCCGCGCGACGATAAGAATCCCGGCGGTATCCTTGTCAAGACGGTGAACCGGATATATCCTTTCACCTATCTGGCGTTCGAGAATTTCAAGGATGCTGACCGTGACCCCTTCGCCGCCCTGGCAGGCAATCCCGCACGGTTTGTTGACGACGAGGATGTCAGGGTCCTCATAGAGTACCTGAATTTCTTTCATGGAGGCATCATACAATGTACGGAGAAAAAAAACAGCGGCCGAATCGCCTTCTCGCTCGGCACGCCCGAACCGCGCTCCTCGCCGCCCTCCTTTGTATGGCGCTCCCGACCGCGCTCTTCGCGCTCGAGCTTGGATCGCCCGAATGGGGTTATGCCCTCGACCTGCCCGAGGGATACCAGCTCGCAGAGCGGAACGGAAGCGACCGGTACCACTTTTCGCACACCCTCTATCCCGCGGACCTCCAGATCGCGCTCTATGGGCACGACCGTTTCCCCGACGCCGCGACCGCGCTCACCTTCGTGACCGACCAATTCCAGTCCAAGGGCCATCAGGTGAGCTTTACCTGGCGAAACCGCGCGGCCGCCATCGGCCAGCTCTCTTTTTCCGCGCACTCGGGCTGGGCGCTCGCCCTAGAGCTTGCCAACGGCAAGGGCTGGCTCGTCATGGCGGCCTATACCGACGAGAAGCGCGCGACGGAGCTCGAGCCGCTCCTCGTGTCGAGCCTCGACGCGGTCTTTACCGACGACGGCTCCTATTTCGAGTCGGGACCGATGACCGCCTTCGCCTGGGGAAAGGAAAAGGGGATCACGGCAGACTACGACGACGGTACGACGAAGGTATCGCTACCCTTTAACGCCATCGACGCGAACGCGAACCAGTCGATCGTCGACCGGGAGTTTTCCCTCCTCACCTCGTACCTCAACACCCCGTACGTGTACGACGCGTGGAAGCGCTATTACCGGCTCATCTGGCGCGACGCCTGGGCCCGGTTCGCGAAGCCGGCCTTTATCCTGGAAAACCGACTCCCGAGCGATCCCGCCGAGCTCACCGCGAAGCTTCTCGCCTGGACGCAGGCCTTCACCTATGAGCGCAATTTTCAAGGGAGCGACTTCATTAACCTTCCCGAGGCCTTTGCGTCGCGCACGGGCGACTGCGATAGCCGCGCGCTCCTCCTCGTGCTCCTCCTCAACGAGATGGGGGTCGACGCGGTCCTCCTCGTCTCGCCCGAGTATAGCCATGCCCTAGCGGCCGTCGACTGTCCCGGTCCCGGTGCCCGCTTCGAGACGGGCGGAAAAAAGTACCTCATCGCCGACACGACCGCGAAAACGAAGGCTGGGCTCATCGCGGCGGACATGGCGGACCCCTCGAAATGGTTCGCCGTCGATTTCTACGCCTTCCCCCGGGTCCAAGCGGCGAAGACTAACTGAACCGCGGCGTATCGAGCCACCCCGAATCGCATAAAAAAAAGCCCCGAAAAGCGACGCTTCTCGGGGCCTTTGCGCGGTAAGGAGGACTTCCGCGCGTTTTCTTGTGTCGTTTTGAAACTAACCTTTGGCGATCAGGAGGTTATACGCCTCGATCGGGGTCTCGGCGGCGAGTAAGCCGTCGCGCAGGGACTGGCTTTTCAGCTTGCTCGAGAAGAACGAGAGGGTCTGAAGGTAGTAAGAATGCTGGTTATACGCGGCCGCGATCATGAAAAGGAGCCGGACCGGCACGTCGTCGATCGTCTGGAAATCGATGATATCGTGCTTGCACAGTCCCACGGCCATCACGAGGTCGGTGACCGAGGAAAGCCTCACGTGCGGGATCGCGATGCCGCGGCCGATCGCCGTCGACATGAGCTCTTCGCGCTTTAGGATCTCGACGGTGAGCTCATTGCGGTTCTTGATCTGGGGCGCGGTGCCGAGGGTGTCGGAAAGCGCGACCAAGGCGTCATGGCGGGTCGAGTGGTTGAGGATGACGATGCGATCGGGCGAGAGGATGTTCTGAACCTGCACGAGCGGGTTGATCTGCGGGGCCTTGACCGAGGCGGTAAGCCGCTCATTGACCCATTTTTCGATCTCGTCCTTCTTGAAGCGCCAAACGGTCCCGATCTTTCCGGCGGGAATCTCGCCTTTCTGCGCCCAGTCATAGACAGTGCGTTCGGAAACCCGAAGATATTTCGCTACTTCTTCAATCGTCAGTATATCATCTGCCAAAGCACTATCTCCTGTTCTCGCTATGACACCATTTTGCATCATACGGTACTATATGTCAAGCATTATCAAACAAGAACAGTTGATTTCGCGCGTCGAGGGAATCGATACCACTGCCTTGAAGATCATCGAACGTTCACGCGAGGCCTTACCGCGCATCGCCTGAAAGCTCGTGGAGGGCATCGAACGGAAAAAGCGCCCCAAGGGTCGTCTGCACGGCGCGATCAAAATCGGCTCCGAAAACCACCGGGGTCTCGGGCGGCATAAACTCAGAAAGAACCTGTCGACAGGCGCCGCACGGGCTCACCGGATAATCGGCGTCGGGAGCGGCGATCGCGATCGCCGAAAAGCGGCGAAATCCCGCGGAAACGGCCGCAAAAAGGGCGCTTCGCTCCGCGCAGTTGGTAAGCCCAAACGACCGGTTCTCTACGTTAACCCCGGTAAAAACGGTTCCGTCATCGGTGAGGATGGCAGCTCCCACGTGGAAACGCGAATACGGCGCATATGCGCCCTTCGCTGCCTCGCGCGCGCGTTCATAGAGTTCCCGTAGCTGTATTGCTTTTTCCATTTCCCTATTATACCATCTGAGATCATGAACATCAAAGGAAATATTAAATACATCGTGACCGGTTCGGTCATTTTCCTCGCCATATACATGTTCGTCGCGGCGATTCCCATCGGACCCGACGTTTCCTTCACCCCGGTCTGGACCCGCGATATCTCGACCGCGCCCGCCCTCCCGGTTTTGGGAGAGAATGCCAAGAACGCCGCGACCCCCGAGTCCCTCAAGAAGCCGGGCCTCGAGGCCTTCGTGCTCGGCGACAGACTCGGCTATTTCCTCCCCGACGGCACGATCGTGGGCTCAACCCGAACCGACGAGCGGATCAGCGCATCGTCGAGCGCCTGGGCGATCTATCCCGGGGACGCGCGAAACACCTCGGTGCATAACCCCGACGGAAGCCTTCGCATGACGGTCCCGGGCAGCGGATACGTGCATGTCGACGGCGACCGCACGTATCTCTTTATCCCCGGCGGGTGCGCGGTAAGCCAATTCGGCCCCGACGGGAAGCCCCTGTGGACGAGGGAGCACACGGCGCCGATCACGGCGTTTCATTCCTCCCCCGCGGGTACGGTCATCGGCTACGCCGACGGACTCATCGCCTGCGTGCGCTCGGACGGGACCGAGGCGTTCTCGTTTTACCCGGGCGGCAGCAATTACGAGATCATCCTCGGCGCCGCGATCTCCGAGGACGGCTCGCTCATCGCCTGCGTGTCGGGGATCGAGCGCCAGCGGTTCATCCTCATCTCGGTCAAGGACGGGCAGTATAAGATCGTCTATCACGCGTGGCTCGAGGGCAACGTCCGCGAGCAGGCATTCGTCGACTTCGAGAAAAACTCCGCCTTCGCGTTCTTCCAGACGGCCAAGGGGCTGGGCATCCTGGACGTGAAAAAGCGGTCGGTCGCCTTCGTCCCGATCGCCGGAAGGATTCACGCCGTGGGCGAATGCCCCGGCGACTCGCTTTTCGTCGCCCTTTCCGAGTCGGAAGGCTCGTATACCCTTTCCGCCATCGAGCGCCCGAACCATCTCATCGCGAAGACGACCTTCCGCGCGAAGGACGCGTTCCTCATCCAGCGCGAAAAGGCGGTCTTTCTCGGCCTCGACCAAACGATCTCGCGCATCGACATCAAGGGGGTCAAATGAAAAAGTCTCGCTCGCTCGCGATCGCGTTCGCGGTTTTTATCGCATCGGGGCTTTCCGCGCTCGAATGGCCGGTCGCCGAGATAAAGGTTAGGAGCTTCTTCGGGCAGCGCGACGAGGCGAGGATAAGCGGCGGCATCGCGCTCGCCGACGCCGACGTCGTGCGCGCCTCGGGCAACGGGAAGCGGGTCATCTCCATCGCGCAAAACGGAAACATGAACGGGTTCCCGAGCACGCTCGGCAACGCGGTGATCATCGCGCACGACGACGGGCTCCTTTCCGTGTACGGAAACCTCGATTCGATCGATCGCGTCGCGACCCATGAAACCCTCGAGACCGGCGCCATACTCGGCTCCGCGGGAATGAGCGGATGGGCGAGGCAGGGAGAGCTCATCTTCCAGGTGATCGACAAGGAACGGAAGACGATGCTCAACCCGATGCTCGTCCTCCCCGCGCTCCCGGACTCCCGCGGGCCGGTCATCAAGAACGTCATCGCGATGTCGAGTTCCGGGCAGATCGCCGCCCTCGGCGCCGCGAAATTCGTTCGGCAGGGCCAGTACCGCCTCTACGCCGATATCGCGGACACGGTCGACGGCTCGCAAGCGCCGCTCGCGCCCTTCCGGGTCAGCGTGCTCGTGAACGGCAGCGAGGCCGCGTCGATCCCGTTCGAGGTGCTCCGCGCCGAGGGCGGGAAGGTCTATCTCGACTCGCCCGCGTATACCACCGCCACGGTCTATAGCGACCCCGAGCGGATGTTCCTCGGGGAGATCACCCTGAACCGGGGACGCGCCGACATCTCGGTCATCGCGCGCGACACGGCGGGAAACGAGCGTACCGTCCTTTTCAGCCTTCAAATCGAATAAAAAAAAGGCGAAACCGGTTTGTTCCGGTTTCGCCCTTCGTATACTTCGCAGCTATCAGGGATTTTTCATTCCCCGTAGAGGTGCTCAAGCTGATGGAGCAGCTCAAGCGTCCGTTCCTTACAGCCGCCGCACGCGGTACCGATCTTCGTGCGCGCCTGGAGATCCTCCCAGGTTCGGTCGCCGGCCTTGTAAGCCTCCTCGATATCGCGGTCCGTGACGTTGAGGCAGTTGCAGATCACCTCAACCTTCTCGAGACCCTTCAAGGGCGGAAGCTTGTTCCGGCCGAGGTAATCGTCGATCGCCGCGCGGAGCGCCTTGTCGCCGAGCACGGAACAGTGAATCTTGTTCGCGGGGAGACCGCCGAGCTTCGCGACGATATCCTCGGGCTTGAGGATATACGCGTCTTCCAGTTTCATCCCCTTGATCGCCTCGGAGAGGATCGACGTTGAGGCGAGCGCGCTCGCGCAGCCGTAGGTTTTCCAGCGGCAGTCGTCGATCTTCCCGTCCTTAACCCGAATCAGGATCAGCATCTGATCCCCGCACTTTATGTTGCCGACCATGCCCCGGCCGTCCGAGGGCCAGGTCGATTCGTCGGCCTCAAGGACGTTCCGGGGATGCATGAAATGATCCTTCACGACGTCCGAATACAGCCATTCGCTCATACGCTCTCCTTGCTTGATACCGTCGAGAATCCGCGCAGTTTCTTGATGACCTGCGGGACTTCCTTAATGAGATAGTCGATGTCTTCTTCCGTGCTGAATTGCCCGAGGCTAAACCTGATCGAGCCGTGCGCGAGCTCCGGGCCCACGCCCGTCGCCATGAGGACGTGGCTCGGCTCGAGGCTTCCCGATGCGCACGCCGAGCCGGTCGATACCGACACGCCGAGTATGTCGAGCATGAGGAGGATGGCCTCGCCTTCCGCCCCGGGGAACGACACGTCGATGGTGTTCGGGAGCACCCGCTCCGGGTGCCCGTTGATCCTGATGTCCGGGATCGCCGAGAGGAACCCGTCCCTGAGGCGATTGCGCAAGGCGCGCGTGTGCCGCTCGTACTCGGCGAGCCGCTCCTTCGCGAGCCGCGCCGCCTCGCCGAAGGCGATGATGGACGGCGAGTTATAGGTTCCCGCGCGGAGCCCCGCTTCCTGGTGCCCGCCGCGGATAAAGGCCTCGATCGGCGCGCCCTTACGCACGTAGAGGGCGCCGACGCCCTTGGGGCCGTAGATCTTGTGGCACGACATCGTCAGGTAATCGACGCCAAGAGACTCGACGTCGACCGGGATCTTGCCGACGGCCTGCACGGCGTCGGTATGGAAGAGCGCTCCCGCCTCGTGGGCGAGGCGCGCAAGGAGCGCGATGTCCTGAATCGTGCCGATCTCGTTATTCGCCATCATGATCGAGACGAGAAGCGGCTTTTCCGCGACTACCCCGCTCCGCGCGCCGCGGCCGAGAAGCTCGCGGTAGCGGTCGATGTCGACGACGCCGTCCGAGTCGACGGGCAGGAAGTGCACGTCGTACCCGAGGCCCGCGAGCCGCTTCGCGGATTCCATCACGCAGGGGTGCTCGATGGAGGTCGTGATGACGGTCTTTCTCCCGCCATAGGCCTCCTTAAGGTGGCTCGTGCGGGTAAGCGCGGCGCCGACCATCGTGTTGAACACGGTGTTATTCGACTCGGAGCCGCCCGAGGTAAAGATGATCTCGTTCGGCGTCGCGTTCACGAGATATGCCACGTGCTCGCGCGCGGCGTACATATCCTTGGCGACCTTTCGGCCGTCCTCATGCATACTCGAGCCGTTCGCGTATTCGTCCAGCGCGCGTATGAAAACCTCGCGAACGCCCGGATCGAGCGGGGTCGTCGCGTTATAGTCCATGTATATTCGTTTTCCCATGAAAGCTTTTACTCCTTGCCTAGGGGAACTCTGCAGCCGTGGCAAGTCAAATATACACAAATCGAAACTGATTGCCAATCGGAAAGATAAGAATTAACCGATAGCCGACTAATTGAGGAAACGGGGCTCCCGTGCTAGTATCGATCCCCGGAGGAATTTCATGGCATCATCGGCTCACGCACCTTACGCCTTTGGCGATCCCGAGCGGATTCCGCTTTCGGGAGCCCTTCCGTCCCCTGCCGCCCTCGAGGCGGCTTTCGCGCCGCTCATACTCTCCGCCTCAGGCTGGCGGAAGGTCTTTTCGGAATCGGGCGACGAGGAAAGCCATTCCCCCGAGATCGGCGACGCAAACCGGATACTCGCCGCGCTCATGGCTGACGTATTCGCCGATTACCTCATCGAGCGAAAGATCGAAAAGGACCTCATCCTCGGCCGGGACGCGCGGCCCACGGGCGAAGCGATGGCAGACGCGATGTGCCGCGTATTCCTCGCGCGCGGCATCCGGGTACGGTACCTCGGGATAAGCGCGGCGCCCGAGATCATGGCCTACGCGCGGGAGCACGGCTCGTTCGCGTACGTGTCGGCGAGTCACAACCCCATCGGGCATAACGGCGTGAAATTCGGGCTTTCCGACGGCGGCGTCCTCGAGGGCGGGGAAACGCGTAAGCTTATCGCCTTCTACCGCGCGCTCGTCGCGCGGAAAGACGCCGCCGAACGCGCGCGCGACCTCATCGCCTCGTGCCCGACCGCGTCGCTCAAGGCGGTCGCCTGCTCCATTGAGACCGAAAAAGCGCGCGCGATCGAGACGTACCGAGCATTTTCCCGCGAGGTCATCTCGGGCGAAAGCGAGCCTGCCAAGCAAGAACGGTTTCTCGGCGCGCTCGCGGAAGGCGCGCAGGCGCTTTCCCGGGCGGGCAAGCCCCTTTCCTTCCTCGCCGACTTTAACGGGAGCGCGCGGGCGGCATCGATCGACCGATCGTTCTTCGAGTCCTTCGGCATCCGGTTTTTCGCCATCAACGACGCGCCGGGGCAGATCGCCCATCGCATCGTTCCCGAAGGCGATAGCCTTTCCTTCTGCGCGCGCGAAATCGAGCGCCTCAGGAAGGAAGGCTCGACGGACGAGGAACGAGCCGTATCGCTCGGGTACATGCCCGACTGCGACGGGGACCGCGGCAACATCGTCTGCTGGAACGCGGCGAAAGGCGCGGCCGAAACCCTCGAGGCCCAGGAGGTCTTCGCGCTTTCGGTCATCGCCGAGCTCGCGCACCTCGCGTGGGCGGGAACGGTTTCCTGCACGCCCGGCAAGGCCGCGAACCCTCCCGTCGCGGTCGCGGTCAACGACCCGACCTCGCTCAGGATCGAGGCGATAGCCCGCGCGTTCGGCGCCCGCGTCGCGCGCGCCGAGGTCGGCGAGGCGAACGTCGTCAACCTCGCGCGCCGCCTCAGGGGAGAGGGCGCCATCGTCCGCATCCTCGGGGAAGGATCTAATGGCGGCAACATCACCCATCCCGCGGCGGTTCGCGATCCCTTGAACACCGCGTTTGCCCTCATCAAGCTCCTCCTCATCCGCGACGCCAATGGCAAAAAGGGCCTCTTCCACATCTGGTGCGAGCTTTCCGGACAGGAAGGCCGCTACCGCGACGACTTCGACCTCACCGATATCCGCGCCACCCTTCCCTTATTCGTGACGACCTCCGTGTACGAGCCCGAGGCGATGCTCGCCATCAAGACGGCGGATCACGCGCTGCTCAAGCGAAACTTCCAGGCCGTTTTCCTCCGCGAATGGGACAATGCCCGGGCAGGATTTCTCGCGGACCTCGGCGTCGCGTCCTGGCAGGCGATCGCGAATAACGGTACCGAGGAAACGCGCGGCATCGCGGACTTCGGGCTCTCTGGTAAAGGCGGGCTCAAGGTTCAGTTCCTCGACAGTGCGGGGGCCCCGTGCGCCTATATCTGGATGCGCGGCTCCGGCACCGAGCCCGTTTTTCGGATACTCGCGGACGCGCGCGGAAGCGACGTCTCGGCGGAGCGACGTCTCCTCTCGTGGCTGACCGCCATGGTGCTCGAGGCGGACCGGGCCTAAGGGCCCCGCTTCGCGCTGGCGAAGTTCGCGCGTTTCGCCGTATACTGGTACTTGAGGCGCGCGGGCAAATGCGGTACTATCAACCTTTAAGGAAGGATAACCATGGGTGTACGCGGAGAACTCTTTACTACCGAGATATCGCTCGATAACCGGACCTACTTTTTCAACGTGAAGGAAAACCGGACCGGCGACGTATTTCTCCAAGTGGTGGAGAGCAAGAACATGGAGGGAGCGGGCTTTGACCGCCATGCCATCGTCGTGTTCGAGGACGATATGCAGAAATTCCTCCAGGGGCTCGAGAGCACGCTCAAGTTCATCGAGAAAAACCGAAAGGGAAAGCTGAAGGAAGCGGCGGAGCGCGGCGAGAAACCACGCAAGAAATTCGTCCGCAAGGGCCCGGAAGGCGGAGCGGCCGCGAAACCGATGTCCGAGCACGATAAGCCTCGCCCGACGAAGGTCGGCCCGAAACGCGTCAAGGTCATTTCCCGCAAAGAGCTCAAGAAGGACTAACCGTTCCCCGCGAGGTCCCCTTCGCGAGATCGGTCGTCGTCGAACAGAGCCAACTGGCCCTCCCCTTTCAGGCGGAACGTCATCCGCTGAATGGGCGAGGGCCCGTTTATTTTTAAAGCATTGATGTGCTCGGGGGTCGGGTACCCCTTATGGCGCGCGTAGCCATATTCGGGATAAAGCCAATCGTAGCGCCGCATCATGCGGTCGCGCGCGGTCTTCGCGAGTATCGAGGCGGCCATCACCGCCGGGTAGTTGCCGTCCGCGCGGGGATACGCGTGCATGTCGCGTACCGCGATTTCGGGACAGTAGAGACCGTCGACGATAACCTCGACCGGGAGACATTCCTCGGGGAGCCTTTCCGCGACCCCTTCCCAGGCGCGCTTCATCGCGAGAAGCGACGCGTTAAGTATGTTGATCTCGTCGATCTCGGGCGCCGAGGCCCAGGCGACGCACCAATAGAGCGCCTTGAGGTAGATCTCGCGCATCGCGATCTCGCGCCGCTTTTCGCTGAGTTTTTTCGAGTCGTCGAGAAGCGCGATGTCGAAGTCGTCTGGGAGGATGACCGCGGCGGCGCAGACGGGACCGGCCATAGGACCGCGCCCCGCCTCATCGAGGCCGCACACGAGTTTTTTCGAATCATGCTGGCTCACGATCAGCGCGCCCCGGTTTCTCGCGCGCGCCAGAAGCCGCGCGAGGTGAGGCCCGTTTCCGCGAGGACGCGGCTTTTCGCGTCAAGCCAAAATGCCGTGTCCCGGTTTTTAATCTCTTCGTCGCCAGCCCGCGCTCGTCCCTTCGCGGCGGCGGCGCCCATAGCGGCGTCCTTCCGCTCGAGGGTAACGTTGGCGAGTGTTGCGCGCGAATTCCACGCTTCTATTGCGCGGCCCGCGAACTCAGGGCTCACCGAAAGCGTCGAGGCCTTAAGCTCTACCCGCGAGCCGGTTAAGGCAATGCCCGAAACCGTGCGCGCCGAACAGGACACGCTCAGGGAATCGAGCGATAGGGATGAATCCGTCGCGTCGATGCACTCGGCGTATTCGCGCGCGCTGAGCTCGAGTCGAGAGGCGGCGCAATCGACGCGCGAGCCCGTCGCGCGGATAACGCACGCGGTCTCGCCCCCTTCCATCGCGACGGTAATGCCGCGCGCTCGGAATAGGCCGTTTTTCACCTCGATAAGAGACCCTGGTCTCGTGGCGTTCACGAGCGGCGAAGCCTCCGCCGCGGCGCCGGTCTTTCGAATCGAGCACCCAGAGAGCTCGAGGGCGCCGCCTTCGACCACGATCGAGCCTTCGCCCGACGCGACGATCTCGGCGCCCTTCCCATCGATCGAAACGGAACCCGTGATCGGGCACGCATGGTCGAGCGGAATCGTGCCGCGCGCGATTAGCCGCCAAGTGCCGGACCGGGCGAGCGCGAGCGCGTCGTCGAGCGAGGCGAAAGGGGACGTCGGGCTACCGTCCGGCGTAAGCGCGCCAGAGCGGGACTGATCGCCTGCGGACGCAGCCGTTCCGACGTACGCTGTGTTGAGCTCGACCGTCACGCGCGAGACCTTTTGGCCGCTTCGGTTTCCCGCGCGGTCCACCGAGACCGCCGTCACGGTGTAGTCGACGGCCCTTCCGGGAACGCCGTCAAGGACCCAATCGCGCCCAATGCGCGAGAAGATCGGGGGAGTAATCGTAAGTTCCGTCGAGTCCTCGCCGACGGGCGAGAAACGAATGTGAACGCGCGACCAGGGGGCTTGAGCCTCGAGCCCGGTCGCCGGATCGCGCGGAGAGCGCCGATCGACGGTGAAATCGGTCGCGAGTTCGCCTTGAACGACCCCATCGCATTCCGCCTGAATCCTCACGGTAAACCGCGACTCTGCGCCCGCGGGGAGTTCCACCAAAAGGCCGCTCGCGAGCTCAGGCGACGACGAATCAGGCGCCTTGGGATAAAAATCGGAGCCGACCGTATAGCGGAATCGCATCGGGCTCTTTTCGACCGAAAGGAATACCGGCTTCGCCGTGACGGCTCCCTGATGAACCCCAACGATCGCGGGCTTCGCGGGAAGCCTGAGCGACTGCGCGGCGCCGCCCTTCCAACTCGCCGAATACCACGATAGGACCGCATCGCGGGATCGGTCGACGAAGACAGGTTCCTTATATGCGTGCCAAGCGGAACCATCGATCGACCAATACAGCGGATCCTTATACCCAAGCGCGACAAAGTTCCAATCGTATATCCGTATGGTCGGAGCGAGCGAGGCATTGTCCGTTTGGGCGGGAGACGCGGGTGTCGCGGGCGGCACTTGAGGCGCGGAAGTTGCGGAAGCCGCGGCGGGTTCCGACGTCGAGCCGCTTTCGGCGATATAGCGCCACAGATGCGCGCCGTCCGAAAGGACGAGCGGATAACGGATGACTGCGCCCCGAACGGCCGCGATGGCAATCGTTTTCCCGCCGGGGTTTGATGGGGCATAATCCCCGAAGGACCATGAGATCCCCTCGGGTATGGCGATTTCGGTAAACTCGCCCGAACTGGGATCAGGCGCGGTATCCGAGAATCCCCCGGGAGGCGTGGCGTTTGAAGCCTGAACGGTATAAAGGATTTGCGCGGGATAGCGCTTCCCCGAAGCGTCGATAGCCGCGACGCGGAGCGTCACGAGCCCGGTCTTATCGAGGAGCACGGGACCGTCGTAGGCAAGACCGGAAAGCGCGGGATCGGATCCGTCGAGCGAGTAGCGAAGCTCGGTACCGGAAGCGGCCTCGATGACGAGGGTTTGCCGGTTTGTCCAGGTTCCCGGAACGGGGTTCACGACGCGAAACGGAGCGTCGCCAAGCCGCGCGCCCGCGCGATCGGGGCTGACCGAGTCGCTTACGTTTCCGGCCTCGTCGACGGCATAGGCGACGAGCGACGCGCCTTCGGGAAGGAAGAGCCGCTCGCCCGACGCGAGGGTTCCCGTCGCCGTGGCGTGCGCCTCGGGATGCCACATCCGGTAGCGAACGAGGCCGGGCTCGGAAAGCGCAGGTAAGACCGCGTAACCGCCTTCTTCGTGGCTCACGGAAAGGACGGGAGGAAGCGGCGGCTTTCGGTCAACGCGCCAATGCCATGAGCCCCCCGATTCGGCTGGGGAGCCGGGCGAGAGGGCGAAAAGCCGCGTTTCGATTGTATAGTCGCGTTCCTCCCCCACTGCGGCCGCGAGGAGCACGGGTCCTGAGTAATCCGCGAAGGCCGAGCCGTTCACGCTGATCTCGAGCCGCTTTCCTTCGGGTACGGGGACGGAAACGAGAATAGGATTGGGATAGACGCCCGGCGCGGGAGACGGGCCGAGCGCGGTAAGCGGAGAGGGCGCGGGAACGGAAGGGCCCGCCGCGAATAGGGACAGGCGCGCCGCCGCGAGGGCGACCACGGTCAGGGAAACGAGCCTAACTCTGCGCGCGCGCCCCGTCGTCATTACCGCTTCTCGTTCAGTACCGAAAGGATGTGCTTGAGTTCGGGATCGTCGCGGTAGTAGTATTCCTCGAGTTCCTTGTCGGAAAGCCCGATGAGCTCATGGCTCATGTAATGGATCCACCGGTCGTCCTCAGGACGCTCGATCTCGTGCTTGCGGCACCAGTAGTCGGGCTGAATCGGCAGCTGTTCCTCGTGGAAGGTGAAGTACTTATAGTCGTGCACGGCGACCTTGATGTCCTTTCTCGGGATCCCCTTCTCGAGGAGTATCTCGACGAGATGGTTGATGGTCTTGCCCGTGTCGAAGATATCGTCGACGAGGAGGATTTTGTCCCCGTGCCGGAGATGCTCGGGGGAATAGGTCCAGCCGTCGACCATGACGCGATCGTGCTGCCTGATGTCGGAATAGGAGCGGGCGACGACCGCGGCGTAGAGCACGGGATGCGCGTCCCTCCGGACTATCTTGAAATACTCGCTGATGACGTTCGCGAGGTACGCGCCGCCCCTCAGGGAAACGTAGATAACGTCCGGTATAAAACCGTCCTGGTGGATCCGATAGGCCATCTTGAGCGCGTTGTTGCGCACCTTGTCGTACGGAAGGAATTCCTTGTACATGCTCGTTACAAACCTCACAAATGCGCCCATTTCGGGCTTACACCCACTGTAACCGTTTTTTATCGAATACTCAAGTAAAAGAAAACGGCCCGGATGAACCCGCCGTCCCCTCGAATGGGGGAACGGATTCACCCAGGCCGTCATGCGCCCGATGAAAGCCCCTGAGCGGGGCCTTCTGGGAAAATCAGCGCTTAAAGCGCATGGTCGAAACGGTCTGCCCGTCGCGAAGCACGTCGAACCAGATTTCCTTCGACGAGCGGTCGGCGAGCCGCGAGAAGAACTCTGCGAGGTTCGCCACCTCCTTGTCGTTGACGCGGGTAATAACGTCTCCGGCCCTCAGTCCCATGACCGCCGCGGGGCTCTTTGCCTGCACGCTCGACACCGCGATGCCTTTCTGCTTGCCGTCGAGCTTGAGCTGCTTGCGGATATCGTCGGTCAGCGCGAAGGGGATGAACCCAGGCCACAGCTTTCCGGCGTCGGCCACGTTCGTCTCGTTCCGCTCGCCGATCTTGACCGTGAGCTCCATCTGCTTGCCGGCGCGGATAATCCCGAATTTCGCGGACTTGCCGCTTTCAAGATCGCCGACGTCCCGCACGAGCTGGTCGACGGTCTTCACTTCCTTTCCGTTCAGGGAGATTACGAAGTCTCCGGGAAGGAAGCCCGCAGCCTCCGCGGGGGAGCCGATGAATATCTGCGAGGCGAGCGCGCCCTTTTTGTCCGCGATCCCGAGGTCCGAAAGGACGCTCTTATCCGCCTCCATGAGCGACACGCCGAGCCAGCCGTACTTGATCTTTCCGCCGGCGATGAAGTCGTCGATCGGCTTTTTCACGTTGTTGATCGGAATCGAGAAGCCCAAGCCCTGGGATCCGCCGGTCTGCGACGCTATCCACGAGTTGATGCCGACGACCTCGCCGTATATGTTGACGAGCGGCCCGCCCGAGTTGCCCTGGTTGATCGCGGCGTCCGTCTGGATGAAGTCGTTGATGTTGTTGTTCGGCCCGCCCGATCGGCCGACCGCGCTCACGATGCCCTGGGTTACCGAGGACATGTAGCCGAGCGGTGACCCGACGGCGAAGACGATGTCGCCGGTCTGCACGGTATCGGAATCGCCGAGCTTGACGACGGGTATGTCCGTCGCGTCCGACTCGAAGGAAACGAGCGCGATGTCCTTGCGCTCGTCGCCGCCGATGAGCTTGCCGGGGAACTCCCGTCCGTCCGAGAGCTTGACCGAGATGTCGTTCGAGGCCCCCGCGACGTGCTGGTTCGTCAGTACGTAATAGGTCTTTCCGGTCTTGCGGACGATCACGCCCGAGCCGAGTCCCTCGGACTTATACTCGCGCTTTGGCCCGCTCTGCCCGTTCTGCCCGTTTTCCTGATCGTTGCCCTGCCCGTCCTGCCCGCCTTGGCCGGGCTGACCGAAGAAGAACCAGGGGAAGGGATCCTGCTGGGTGCCCTGCACGGTTTTCGTCTCGACGACGTCGAGGGTGACGACGGAAGGCAGTATCATCGCGGAGATTGCGCGGTTGGCCTTCTGCATGCCCTCGAGGAAGCCGATCGTGTCGGCGCCGAGCTCGGTTACGGGTCGGTTATCCGCGAAGGCTGTTTGCGCGGATCCCGGCGTCCTGGTGCAAAAGAAGACGACAAGGGAGAAGGAAAGCAGCGCCCCAAGCGTTACGAGCGCGATCTTGCCGCTCTTTTTCGTCAATAGCTTCATAGAAAACCTCCGGATGATTGACGTCATTAAATGTACCCATAAAACGAAATCCGGTCAAAGACGGTTACACGGTTTTTCACGCCTCGCCGGGGGCGAGCATGGTCAGGATCTCGGTATGGTCGGGGAAAACCGCGACCGTGTGTTCCATGTGCGCCGAGGCCTTGCCGTCGGCGGTGACCACTGTCCAGCCGTCCTCGAGGACGTCGACGTCCGCCGTGCCGACGTTGATCATCGGCTCGATCGCGAGCACCATCCCCGGCACGATGCGGGGGTTCGGCCCGCGCTCGGGGACGTTCGGGATCTGCGGGTCCTCGTGGACCGAAAGCCCGACGCCGTGCCCGCAGTACTCGTAGACGACCCCGAAGCGGGAGGCGGTCGCGATGTCGTACACCGCGCGCGATATGTCCGAGATGCGGTTCCCCGCGCGGCACGCCGCGATTCCCGCGTCGAGGCAGCGGCTCGTCACGGCGAGGAGTTCCTCCTCGCGCTTGCCGATCTTCCCGACGGGTATCGTAATGGCGGCATCGCTGATATAGCCCGCGAGGTCGATGCCGATATCGAGCGAGACGAGGTCGCCCGATTTTATGACGCGCGTCTTCGAGGGAATGCCGTGGATGACTTCCTCGTTCACCGAGATGCACGCGGCACCGGGGAATTTTTCCGCGTACCACGCGGGCTTCCCGCCCGCCTTCTTTATGAAATCGACGCAAAACGCGTCGAGGTCGCCTGTGGTGACTCCTTCCTGCACGAGCGGGGTTATCGCGCGGTACAGCCGCGCGAGGGCCTTGCATGACTCCCGAATCCCGTTGATCTGCTTTTCGTTCTTTATCCTGATCATGATGCTCTCCTTCTCCAGTAATGCACTTACGCGTCGAGCCGCTTTTTCAGTTCCCGGAAACCCGCGAGCTTCGGGTCAAGGCGAAGCGCCTCCTCGAGGCAAAGCCGCGCGGTATGGGGGTCGCCGAGCCGCTCGTAGGCGTGGGCCATGAGCTTGAGCGTGACGGCGTCGTCCTTGTTCCCTAACCTTAGCTCAAGCGCCGACTCGAGCGAGTCGAGCAGGAGCTCGTCGTTGACCGAGCCGGGAAGCTTTCCCCGAATGATATCCCGCGTAAGCAAGATCACCTCGGGGAAGAAATGCTTAAAGTACGGCTTCTCGCGCTCGAGCCGAATCACCTCGGCGAGAAGCTGAAACGACTCGTAATACTCGCCGCGGAACGAAAGCTCCTCGGCGAGGATAAAGCCGCAGTCCATGAAGTCCTCGCGGTCGAAGTACGAATCGAGCAAAAATCCGCCCGGGGAGACGCGTTGCTTCAGAAACTCCGCGCACGCCTCGTCCTCGAGATCGTGGAGGAGATCGAAGAAAACGAGCTTCGCGCGGCTTTCCTTGTCCTCGCGCGCCATGAGCCAAAGTCGGTAGTTAAACCCCGCCGCGGAGTCGGTTCCCTCGGCGTAGCGATTGAACTGAACCCAGGTCGAGTCGAAGTCGGCGCGCCTCGCCGGGTCCGAGAGGGTCTCGTACGCCCGGATAAGCTCGCGCATGAGCTCGTCGCCGTCGTCTCCCGAGGCTAAGTTTCCGGGTATGTCGGGATGGATCGCTTTCGCCTTCTGCCTGAAGGCGCGCTTTATCTCGGCGGCCGAGGCCGAGGGCTTGACGCCCAATAATCGGTAACAGTCTTCCACGATCTTGGTTTTCAGCCTATCTTCTTGCCCGCGTGCGACGCGTGATCCGCGCTCCTGACGACGTCGAAGTAATCGAGCTCGACGCCTTCAGCCTCCATCGCCTCCATGAGATTCGCGCACGCCGCCGATGAGCGAAGCCCCGAGCGAATGACGAGCGCGCAGCCCTTCTTCCCCACGACGGTTCCCGATTGGCCGAGGAACTCGCGCACGCGCGGCGGCACCTTCGCCGAAAGGGCGCCCGGCGCCTTCATGACGACCGCGACGTACTCGTACATAGTGAGCCGCCGGTCCCCGATGTCCGCGTTACCGTCGATGACGTCGACGCGGTTTCCGCGCGACACGGAGGCGGCCTCGAGCCGCTTCAGAATTTCCCGGGACTTTCCGTCCCGCGTTGGGCAAAAAGAAACGAGCGCGACGTTCATGATGGTTGCACATTCTCCTTATCAAACAAGCAAGGCGTCAAGCGAGCTTATAGAGCTGCTCGATCATCCGTTCCTTCACGACAAGCACGGAGCAGCGCGCGTTGAGGAGCACCGACTTGAAGGTCGTCGACGCGATCTCCTTTTGCTCGCACGAGCTCGCGTCATAGCTACCGATGAGGATGGCGTCGATCTTTCGCTCGTCTGCCATCGCGATCGTCTCGGACCATATCGCGCCTCGCCTGAGCTCGGTCTCTATCCTCACGCCCTTCGCCTTGCCGATCTCCTCGACGTAGCGAAGGTAGCGCTCGCCGTTCTCGGCGAGGCTCCGCTCGTAGGCGGCGCTCTCCTCTTCGACGAAAATCCTGTTGAGCGCGAGCTGCTTAATCGTCGCCGTGTCGACGACGTAGAGCGCGCACACCCGGCTTCGGTAGAGCCGCGCCATGAGGACCGCGTACTTGACCGCGTTGATCGAGGCCTCGGTCCCGTTGACCATGACGAGCACGTTTTGGAAAAGGGGCTTGATCATGGCGCCTTGCCTCCGTTTCTCGCCTTGAGCGCCTTGAGGACGAACACGCTCTCGCGCTCGCGTTCCTCGAGGACGCTTTCGATATACGCCTTCGTCTCGCGCGTCTGCGGGATTACCTGCTTGTCCAGGGCGTTGACCCGGCGCTGGGTTTTCTTGACCTCCCGCGCGAGCCGCCACACGATCGTCCGAATGGAGGCCATGTCGGTAAGGAGCCGCAAAAGCTCGAAGAAGTCGATCATGACCCGGTCGCAGTCCGCCCAGGAACCCAAGGAGGACCAGGCAAGCCTGAGCTCGGGAAGCTCGACCGACAGGGTCGGAAAATTGATCCCGGCGATTACCGTCCTCCGCTCCGCGATAGTATAGTCATAGGAGACGGTCTTAGCAACACGTTCGGCCCGGTCGCGACCAACCGCCATGAACATCCGCCTGAGCGACGGGTAAGCGCGGTCGATCTGGCACTCGATGTCGGTTTCGAGCAATTTGACCCGCTCAACCATCTGCATGAGCTCCATGACGAGGATCTCGCGCTTTTGCTCGAGGAGGTCGTACCCGTCCTGGGCGATGGCGAGCTGTTCCTTTACCGCGAGGAGATTCGTTTTCGTCGGCGCGACCAAAAGTCTTGCCATGGCTCACTCCTTTCCCTCGGGCGCGGGGGCTTTCATGTAGCGGTCGATATACTCGTCCTTGATCCGGTAGAGATCTCCCCTCGGCAAGGTCGCGAGGAGTTTCCAGCCGATGTCGAGGGTCTCGGCGACCGAGCGGTTCTCGAACTCCCCCTGGGTAAGGAACTCCGACTCGAAACGCTCGCCGAAGCGGAGGTAGACCTTGTCGGCCTCCGAAAGCTCCTCCTCCCCGATGATCGCCGCGAGGTTCCGGATTCCCTTCACGCGCGAATACGCGGCGAAAAGCTGGCTCGAGACGTCCTTATGGTCCTCCCGCGTCATGCCCTCCCCAATCCCGTCCTTCATGAGCCGCGAAAGGCTCGGCAGGCCCGCCACGGGCGGGTAGATCCCGCGCTGGGAAAGCTCCCGGTCGAGCACGATCTGACCCTCGGTGATGTAACCCGTCAAGTCCGGTATCGGGTGGCTGATGTCGTCGTTCGGCATCGTCAGGATCGGGATTTGCGTGATCGAGCCCGCGGAGCCCTTGATCCTCCCGGCGCGCTCGTAGAGTTCCGCGAGGTCCGAATAGAGATACCCCGGGTAGCCCTTTCGGCCGGGTACCTCGCCCCGCGTCGTCGATATCTCGCGGAGGGCCTCGCAGTAGTTCGTCATGTCGGTCATCACAACGAGCACGTGCTTGCCGCGCTCGTACGCGAGGTATTCCGCGGCGGTGAGCGCGCACCGCGGCGTGACGATTCGCTCGATCGAAGGCGCGTCCGCGAGCGAGAGGAACATGACGACGCGTGAAAGGGCGCCCGAGCGCTCGAAGGCGTCGA
>DAOPYF010000017.1:0-30734 GCA_035352735.1 Treponemataceae bacterium
TAGGCGTTGTCGCCGATCTTCTCGATGTGCCTGATGAGGTCGATGAACTGAAGCTCGGTCTTCACGTCGGCGCCTTGGGTGATTCGCTTGCGCGCGATCTTCTTGAGGCCCGAGCGGCACCCGTCGACGCGTGACTCGTACTCGACGGCGAGCGCGAGCTCGGCCTCGCCGAGGGGATGGCTGATCTTCGAGGTGACGAACCCGAGGAATTCCTGCGCGAGCTCGGTGAAGGGTTCGAGCTGCCCGAGGAGCTCCTCGCCGAACGCGAGCTTCTTCCGCGCTGCCTTCTCCTGCATGCACGCCATGGAGAGGCAGCTCGCCGCGATGCCGTCGAAGTCGCTCACCATCCTAAGCTGGGTGCCGATGTTGTCGCGCGTCTTCTCGGCGATGTCCTGCTGCGCGATCTCGAGGAGAAAACCCGATATCCCCTCGCGGAGGCTCGAGGCGTACTCGCGGTGCCGCGCGAACCAGTCCATCGTCTCGGTCGACCACTCGCGCTTCTGGGAGAGTTCCTCTCGAAAGCGCTCGAGGAGCCCTTCCGCGACGCGGGCGAGCTCGGCGATGTCTGCGCGAGCCTTGGCGATGTTGAGTTCCGGCGTTCCGAGGAGCGGCGTCGGGCGGTACACGAGCCGCGATCGCTCCTCCTCGCCGGGTGTCTCCTTGATCACGCGGGAAAGGATCGCCGCGTATTGGGGGATGAGCGGGAGGAATATCGCCGTGTTCACGACGTTGAACATCGTGTGGAACATGGCGATGTGCGCGCCAGCCGTCGCCGCGGAGTAGGCGCCGGGCGTGATGAGGTCGACGAGCGCGACGAACGGGTGAAAGTACAGAAGCGTCAGGCAGGTTCCGACGACGTTGATCATGATATGCGCCCAGGCGGCGCGCTTGCCGTTCGTGTTGGCGCCGAGGGACACGAGGAAGGCGTCGAAGGTCGTCCCGACGTTGGAGCCGAGCACGAGCGCGGCCGCCATGTCGAAGGTGAGTATGCCCTTCGACGCGAGCCCGATGACGATGGCGATCGTCGCGCTCGAGGCGTTGATCAGCATGGTGAACACGAGCCCGACGGCGACGCACACGAATATCGCGAGCCATCCCTTGTCCGAGAAATCGCGCAGGAACAGGAGGGCGTCGCCCGATGGGTCGGGAATCGCGTTCGCGAGGAACTCGAGGCCGAGGAAGATGAGCGCGAAGCCCATGAGTCCCTCGCCGTAGCTGACGAACGCGTCCCCGCGTTTTTTCATGAGCGACATGAAGTAGCCGACGCCGAACAGGGGCACGGCGACGATGGCGATCGAGAACTTCTGCGCGCCGACGGCGGCGATGATCCACCCGGTGAGCGTCGTGCCGATATGCGCGCCCATCATCACCCCGACGGATTGCACGAGGGTTAAAAGCCCTGCGTTGACGAACGCGACGACCATGACCGAGGTCGCCGAGGATGACTGGACGAGTATGGTTACGATGATCCCGGTAAAGACCGCGAAAAAGCGGTTCTTGGTCATGAAGTTGACGGTGCCCTGGAGTCGGTCCCCCGCGGCTCGTTGGATTCCGTCCGAGCTGAGCTGCATGCCGTACATAAAAAGCCCCAGCGCGCCGAGAATCTTGAAACTGATGAAGATGACGTTCGCGATCATCGGTTACCCATCCTTTTATGTTTTCTAGAGGTTTGGTTACCCTGATTCTACCGTATTTTTCCTGCTGATGGGGAGAAAAAACGGTAGCGAGTAGATGTCGATTCCTCGCAACGAAAACCTCGAAGCGCTTGACCGTACGTTCGGACGCGTGTATTTTTATTAAGACAACGAAAAAACTAGGAGATCTTATGCGCATTTCTACGCGAGGTCGATACTCACTCGAGGCGCTCCTGTACCTTGCCTTGCTGCCGGAAGGCGCTTTCGCGAGTACCCGCGCGATATCCGAGAATACCGGCATATCCGACGGGTACCTCGAGCAGCTCTTTATTCCCCTGAAGAAAGCCGGAATCATACGCGGCATTCGCGGCGCGCAAGGCGGCTACCTTCCCGGTAGGCCCATCGCCGAGATTACCGTAGGGGATATCCTTCGCGCCGTCGAGGGCTCACTCGAACCGGTCGCGTGCCTAACCCGCGGGACGTGCCCCGCCGAGGCGAAGTGCATCACCCGCCATACCTGGGCGCAGCTCTATCGCGAGATTAGCGATTGCGTCGACTCGATTACCTTGGTTGATCTGGTCGAGTCATATGAGAAACAGGACGAGGAGAATTACGCGATATGAAGATATCGACGAGAGGGCGGTACGGGATCAGGCTTATGATCGACCTCGCCGAACATTCCCATGAGCCGCACGTCGCGCTCGCGAGCATCGCCGAACGCCAAAACATCTCCGCGCGGTACCTTGAGCAGGTTGCCGTCATCCTCCGCCGGGCTGGCTACATTCGCTCGGTAAAGGGCGCCTCGGGCGGGTATACCCTCGCGCGAGATCCGGCCGAAATCGTCATCGGCGACGCGCTGAGGATTCTCGAGGGGGACATGCTGGTCGTGGACGATCTCCGCCCCGGCGAACGCGAGAACCGGATTCAGCATTGCATCAGGGCTACGGTGTATAACCGGCTTAATGAGCGGGTTTCCTCCGTCGTAGACCGAATCACCCTCGCGTCGATGCTCGGTACGGTCGATCCCGAGGAATCCTATATGTATTTCATTTAAGCGCTTGTATATGAAAAAAGTGATAAAACATACTAAAACGCTGTGAATAATATAAAAAAAACACTTGACACTTCTTGCAGAGCTTAATAATATAATGACTATAAGACTACTAGGATATAGCAACCGCGATTGAAGAATCGCGCATCGAATCGAAAAGGAGTATGTCATGGCAAAGGTCAACAAAGTTACGGATCTGATCGGGAATACCCCCCTCGTAAAGATTAACCGCCTGAACGACAGCGATGCCGAAGTATACGCGAAGCTGGAAAGCATGAACCCGTTTTCCAGCGTCAAAGACCGCGTCGGCCTCGCGCTCATTGAGGCGGCCGAGCGGGACGGCAAGCTCCGGCAGGGCTCGGTCATTATCGAGCCGACGAGCGGGAACACCGGCATCGCCCTCGCGGCCGTGGCCGCCGTCAAAGGGTATCGCATCATCCTCACCATGCCGGAGACGTTCAGCGTCGAGCGACGAAAACTCCTGAAAGCGTACGGAGCCGAGCTCGTCCTGACCGAAGGTTCGAAGGGTATGCAAGGATCGATCGACAAGGCGGTAGAGCTCGCCGCCGCGACGCCAAATTCGTTTATTCCCCAGCAGTTCGAAAACCCCGCGAACCCGGAGATTCATCGCCGAACGACCGGGCCGGAGATATGGAAGGATACCGATGGGGCCGTGGATATCCTCGTGGCCACGGCGGGTACCGGCGGTTCGATCACCGGCGTCGGCGAGTTTCTCAAGTCGAAGAAACCGGGCCTGAAGGTCGTGCTCATCGAGCCCGCGGCGTCTCCGCTCATCTCCGGCGGTAAGGCCGGCCCGCACAAGATTCAAGGCATCGGGCCGAATTTCGTTCCCGGCGTCCTGAACCGCAAGGTCTTCGACGAGATATACCTGACCGACGACGTCAAGGCGGGAACCATCGCCCGGCGCGCGGCGAAGGAAGAGGGCTTGCTCATCGGCATCTCTTCCGGCGCGGCGCTCGAGGCGGCGCTCACCATCGCGAAGCGGCCCGAAAACAAGGGCAAGACCATCGTGGCGATCCTCCCCGATACGGGCGAGCGATATCTTTCAACCTGGCTGTTCGAGGAGTGACCAATGGCAAAGCAATTGCATCTTGAAACGCTCGCGGTGCATGGGGGTCAGACCCCCGACCCGACGACGAAGGCCCGCGGCGTGCCGGTATGGCGAACGACCGCGTATAACTTCGATTCCGCCGAGCACGGCGCGAACCTTTTCGGGCTCAAGGAGCTCGGGTTTATCTACACCCGGCTCGGCGACCCGACGGGGCAGGTCCTCGAGAACCGGCTCGCGCTCCTCGAAGGCGGCGCGGCTGCCGTCGTGACCGCGTCGGGAACGGCGGCGATCCACTACACCGCGCTTACCCTCGCCCGAGCGGGCGACGAGATCGTCTCGGGCCGCAACCTCTACGGCGGCACGTACACGATGTACACCGTGCTCCTCAAGGACCAGGGCATCAACGTGAAGCTCGTCGACGCGCTTGACCCGGAGAATTTCCGCAAGGCCATCACGGAGAAGACGCGGTACCTGTTCGTCGAGACGATCGGCAATCCATCGCTCGACGTCGTAGACATAGCCGCGATCGCGAAGATCGCGCACGAGCATAACATCCCGCTCGTCGTCGACTCGACCTTCACCCCGCCGACGAACTACCGCCCGATAGAGGACGGCGCCGACATCGTCATCCATTCCCTGAGTAAGTGGATCGGCGGCCACGGCGCGGGGATCGGCGGCGTCGTCATCGATTCGGGAAAGTTCGACTGGAAGAAATCGAACGTGCCGCTCCTGAAGGATCCGGACCCCGCGTATCACGGGCTTCGCTGGGCCTATGACCTGCCCGAGCCGCTCGCGCCGGTCGCGTTCGCCTTCCGCTTCCGCACCGATCCCTTGCGGAACCTCGGCGCGTGCCTCTCGCCCGACAACTCCTGGATTTTCCTCCAGGGCGCGGAGAGCCTTCACGTACGCATGCCGCGGCATAACGAGAACGCGCTCAAGGTCGCCGAGTGGCTCAAGAAGAACCCGAAGGTCGCCTGGGTGCGGTATCCCGGACTCAAGGACGATCCCTCGTACAAGGTCGCCGCGCGGCAGTTCAAGAACGGTTTCGGCGGGATGGTCGTGTTCGGGATAAAGCCCGACGCGAAGGGAACCGGGCGCGAGAAGGGTCAGAAGTTCATCGACTCCCTCGAGCTCTTCTCGAACCTCGCGAACGTCGGCGACGCGAAGAGCCTCGCGATCCATTCGGCGAGCACCACGCACTCGCAGCTTTCCGACAAGGAACAGCTTGAGGGCGGGCTTCCCCCGGATCTCGTAAGGCTCTCGATCGGCATCGAGCATATCGACGACATCATCGCCGATCTCGAGCAGGCGCTCGCGAAGGTGTGATTCATTCATTGAAAGTCTATTCTCCTTTTCGGCCGCGTTCGGGAATTCCTCCCGGGCGCGGCCGATTGATTTTCCCATCCGTTCTCCAAAAGCTGTGCGATCATCGTTCGTAAAAAAACTTAAAATGGCAAAATAAAAATCCGTAGCCTATACTTTTACTTATGAAAGTTCAGGGAATAATCGCGCTCGCCGCATCCGGTCTTTCATTCGCATCGGCGGTTGCGTACGGCGCCTCGGGTATTCAAAACGTAACCTTCGCGGTCGTCTTTCCGACCCTATCGGGCGCGTTCGCGCTCGCGCTATTCATCTCGCTCGCCGCCCGGTCGCGTACTGGTGCGGCCGATGGTGCCTCTGGCTCCGCGCTCGGCTCGCATACCAGCGCGCATGCCAATGCGCACGTGAGCGCGCTCATGTCAGGGCTCTATAAGACGCTTTCCGAATGTCCCGAGGAAACGCGGAAAGTGATCGAGTACCCGCTGATCAACGAAATCCTTTCCGCGCAATCGCCGGCGGAGCTTGCCGACCGCGTCGAGCTCGCGCATAACCGTCTCGTCAATGCCGAAAAAGCGCTTGCCTCCTTGCGGGATCGCGCGATACTCGATTGCCTCATATACCTCCCGCTCGTCAACGCCGTCGCCCGCGCGGTTCCCGCGAAGACCGAGGAGGCAGCGTTCGCGGTAATGGAACGGTTCAGCGTCGTGCGCGAGGCCGCGAGTCGGGCCGCTTCTTCGGCGCATTCGATCAGGCTCGAGCTTGAGGACACGGAAAGCGAGCGCTCGATCGCGAAGACCGCAGAGAAGTCGCGGAAGGCCGTGGCGGACGAGCGGGAGTCGATCCGCTCGCTGTCCCAATGCATAAAGGAAAACCGCGAACAGCTCGCGGCGATGAGCCGCGAGATCGAATCGGGACTCGATCTTCTCAAGGGCATAGCGGACATTACCGAGCGGTCGAAGCTCATCGCGTTCAATATGTCGATCGAGGCCGCGCGAATCGGGGAGAAGGGACTTGGTTTTAAGGTTATCATCGCCGAGCTCCATAAGCTCAACGACCGCACGAACGAATTCTCGAAAAGGGTGTCGACCCTTCTTTCTCGGTTTAGGGACTATAACGCGGTCCTCGTCGAAAATATGGAGGAGAAGTCCGGCGCGGTCATCGCGAAGGTCGAGCTTGAGATGGAGGCGGCAAGCGGCGCCGTCGACTCGCTTATCGGCGCGACCGACCGATCGCAAGGTCTCGCGAAGGAGATCGCGCTGATGTCCGAGTCGATCGACAGGGATCTCGACGGGGTTCTTGAGTCGCTTCAGTTTCAGGACATTACCCGGCAGATGATCGAGGGTTCGCTCGCGGTTCTCGGCGAGCTCCAGCGAAACGTGGATGATTGCATCGCGGAATGCGGCATAGAGATAGACGGTATGGCAAAGATCGATCGGTTCAGCGTCTTGAGGAACCGGCTGATGAACGACGCGAAGACGAAGGGCGAAAAGAACGCCCTGATGGAGGTGAAGTTATGAAGTTTCTCTCGGTAGACGACTCATCGACTATGCGAAAGATTATATCGCTCGCGCTCTCGGGTGCCGGGCATTCGGTCGTCGAGGCGGAAAACGGCCGAGACGCGCTCGAGAAGCTCAACGGCACGTCGGTGGACTGCATTATACTCGACATCAACATGCCGGAAATGAACGGAATAGAGTTTTTGCGGGAACGAAAAAATCGCGCGGCGATCGCGGGTATCCCGGTATTCGTGCTTACGACGCAGGACGAGGAATCTTTAAAGAAAGAGGCCCTTTCGCTCGGCGCGAAAGGCTTTATCATTAAGCCTTTCCAGAAGGAAGCGCTCATAACCGCGATCAATAGCGGCCTTTAGCGATTCGAGAACCTTGACGCGAATGTGAGTCGACCCCCGAGAAGCGGATGCCTCGGGGGATTTTTTTATTGGGGTTAGTAGCGATAGCGCACGGACGAGATGATGGCTTCCAGCGGCTCGCCTTCTGCGTCCATGAGTATCGACGAGACCGACTGGCCCGGCGAGACCTCGCCGAAATAGAGGTATCGCGGAAGCTCAAGTTGGATGTTGGTTCCCGATCCGAAGTACGATGAGAGAAATGAGCCCGCGATGATGTTCAGCATCTCGAGGAGAGGGTCTTCCGCGGCTTTTTTTTGCTCCTGGTCAATGCTGTCGCCGAAAAGCGTTTCGATAACCCGATCCCTGAGCGGCTTGTTGATCTTGAGCTCGATCCTGCAGGAAAGGGGGGAAAGGACGTCGATCGCGGCGCGGCGTTCGTTCTCGAATGACGGCGCGCACTTCGTCGGCTCTTCGACTGATTGCGTTCCCGCCTTTCGCTCAACGTCGATGAATGCCATGTCAGCGAAAACGGACGTAATGGAATCGACCAGGATCTTCTCCGCGCGGTCGGGATTGAATGCGTCGTTCACGGGTTTGCCTCCGTCGTTCATGAGTTTGCCTCAAGCACTTTGAGGATTTTTTCCGGTGAGACCGGTTTTTTTATGACCGCCGATATCCCGAGCTTTTTCATCTCGGATTCGACTGAACCGTCGGCGATGCTCGACGTGATTACGACGGGGATAGACGAGGTTTCCGGTTTGCTTCTCATGAGTTTGATGAAGGTCTGACCGTCCATCTTGGGCATATTAATATCCGAGAAGATGAGATCGATTGAGCGATCATCGCTGATCGTGGAAAGCGCGTCGAGCCCATCCTCGGCGAAAACGAACGCGTCGGCGGTAATCCCGGACATCTCGACGCAGCGCTGTATGATCATCCTGGATGTCGGTGAGTCGTCAACGATCAGTATCGCGTGGTAATGCCGCATCAAGGCCTCCTATATCTGCCATTGCCGGTTTCCTGATGATATGACGGTCTCGCCGTCCTGGGCGCGAACCGAAACCGTCCTGCTTATCTCGCCGCCCGTGTCTTCCGCGATGGCGCCGAGGGAGCTCTTCCATAAAATTCGCTTAGCGGCGAGTAGGTTTCGCTTGCCGATGTCGAATATTCCCTTTGAGTCCATCACGGCCGCGCCGCCCGCGATCTTTACGCGGACGTTCGCGCGAATCGCGCCCATCTTCTTCATCTCCTCGATCATGAGCGTGAGCCCCGAGTCGGCGAAGTACCCCGGCTGCTTTTGTGCCTTGTCTGGATCGATGGAAGCCTCGGGAAGCGCGATGTGGATAAGTCCCGTAAGGCCGAGCTTTACGTCGGTAATGATCACCGCGAGGCAGGATCCGAGCGCGTACGTCTTGATTTCGTCATCGGGACCCGACGCGACGATCCACTCTCCGATGCCAACGGTGTGGATTGCCATCAAAGACTCCCTATCTTGAGCCGTGGGGCGGATGCCGCCAAGACGACGTGCGTCGCCATCTCGATGGGCACCTTCCGTTCGGCAGCGCCGTTTTCCCATGCCTCTTTCGGCATGCCGTACACGACGGAGCTTTGCTCGTCCTGCGCGAAGCAGCGGGCTCCCGCTTTGCGCATCGCGAGAAGGCCGTCGGCGCCGTCGCGGCCCATCCCCGTCAGGATCAATCCCGTCGCCCGCTCTCCGGCCGTTTCCGCGACCGAGGAGAAAAGGACGTCGACTGAGGGGCAATGCCCCGAAACCTTCGCGCCTTCGCGGCACCGCACGAACCAACCCGATGAGTCTTCGTGGACGGTCATGTGCAGGCCACCGGGCGCGACGAGCGCGAGCCCTTGGCGCACGCGATCGCCGTCTGCCGCCTCGCGGACCTCAAGGTCAGACGCGCGGTCGAGCGACTGGGCGAACATTCGGGTGAACACGGGCGGCATGTGCTGCACTATGACGATTCCCGGCGTCTCGGCGGGGAATCGCGGGATGATCATGTCGAGCGCGTTCGTGCCTCCAGTCGAGGCGCCGATGGCGATGATCCTGCGCTCGTTCCCGTTCGCGCTCTCTTGACGCTCATGGGCGTGAGGCCGCTTGGCGACTCCTTTTCGTTTCTCGCTGGATAGCGTCAAAAACTTCTTCATGTCCGCGACAGCGGCCTCGCGAACGGCTTCCGCAAGATTTTCGATCATCGTTTCCGTGTCGCCCGCGGTACGGCTCCCCGGTTTCGCGACGACGTCGACGGCCCCCGCCTCAAGCGCCTCAAGCGCCATGCGCGAGCCCTCCGCCGTGACGGCCGAGACGACGACGACCGGAACGGGGTACTGCGGGATCAGGCGCTTGAGGAATTCGATCCCGTTCATCCCGGGCATCTCGATGTCGAGCGTGACGACGTCGGGGGATAAAAGGACGATGCGATCCCGCGCCGAGTACGCGTCGGACGCCTTCCCGACGACTTCGATGTCGGTTTGCCGGGAAAGCCCCCGCTCGAGCATGTCGCGCGCGATCGCCGAGTCGTCGACGATCAGGACCCTGACCCTTTTCGCCGCCGTCATGTCGCCGCCCTCACGAGCTTTTTTCGGTCGGTACCGTCGATGAGGGTGAGCTCGTCTCCCTCGAGCCTATATTGGATGATGATTCCCGCGACCGAATTCGGCAATTCCCTTACCGCAGCCGGGACACCATCGATATTCGTTACCTGATACCCGAGCACGGGGCGAACGCTGAGCACGTCAGGCCCGATTTCCCAGGTGAGGACCGCGCTCATGCGGTACTCGAAGTCCGCGTCCTTTCCCCCGGAGTCGACCGTGCCGTGCAGCATCACGCGCTTGACGCAAAGATTCCCGGTAAACTCGTAGGTCGCGTCATAGCTTAATTGCCCGTGCGGTCTATCGCGGAACGTCGCCTGCGCGAACGCTTCGACGTACGGCACGTCGCTTTCGGTATGCTCCGTGACCTTCCAGAGGCCCGTCAGGTGCCGGGCCTTCGGCGCGGTGAGCGACGACGAGTACGCGTAGTCGCCGGACGATCCGTCCTTTTTCTCGATCGCGCGCGATATGTGACCGGTCATTTCCTCGAGTTTATGCTTGTTTTTGTCGTTCATACGGTTTCCAAAAATCCTTTTTCGATTATGCGCGCGTAGTCGCGCGCGGCGTAGCTTGACGGCCCGCACTCCCAGATGGTCCTTGACTTCTCGATGGAGCGCGTCACGTATTCCGATTTGCATATCTCGAAGATCGGGATATGAAAGGACGAGAAGACCTGACGGTAGGTGTTGACTCGGTTAAGCCTGTTTTCCGCCTTGGTGAAGATGAGCGAGTGAACCCGTATGTCCCGGTTCGCGTCTCCCGCGCAGAACTGTACCTCGTCGAGTATGGACTCGAGCCCGGAAACGGAAAAAAGCTGGAACTCGAGCGGGATGATGACGGCGTCGCTCGCGCGGATGAGCAGCCGCTCAAGCGGGCTATTCGACGGGGACGAATCGATTATGACCCAGTCGTACCGCTCCTTAATCGCGTCTATGAAATCCGCGAACGGGCTATACGCGCTCGCGATATCGGTGTCGTGCATCTCGAGCCTGAGGTTGCGGTTCTTCGCGGGGATGATATCCAATCGCCGTCTTACGCCGCGGTTGACGTAATCGTCCGTCTTTATCTTCGCGCCCGAGGCCATCGCGCCGAGCATGTCGCCGAAATCCCTCTTGTCCTTTCCGCCGAAGAAGAGCGTGAGGTTCCCCTGCGGGTCGCCGTCTATCGCGAGCACGCGCTCTCCGCGCCGCGCGAGTCCCGAGGCGATCTGAATGACCGACGAGGTTTTGCCGACGCCGCCTTTTCGGTTCGCGACCGTGACGACGCGCATTCCGCACTGCTTGAGGCTTTGCGAAACCATCTTACGCTCCTTTCCGGTACACGGCCGGCCGGACGTACTCGAACGGGCACGTTTCGCGGTTAAGCGACTCAGAGTGGCCGATGAAAAGATACCCGCCCGGCTTCACGTACCGGTAGATCGCGTTCACGACCTTCTCGCGCGACTCCGGGTTGAAGTAGATCATCACGTTTCGGCAGAATACCGCGTCGAAAAGCCCCTTCATCGGATACGAATCGGCCATGAGGTTGAGCCGTTTAAACATGACCATCGACCTGATGTCCTCGCTGATCGCCCATGTCGCGTCGTCTTTCTTGACGAAATAGGAGTTCCGATAGTTCACGGGAAGCTCGCGAAGCTTTGCCTCCGCGTATTCGCCTGCTTTCGCCTCCGTGAGCGCCGCGAGGGAGATGTCCGTCGCGAGAAGCCCAGGGTCGATCGCGGAAAGCCGCTGTCCGTAATGCTCCTTGAGGAGCATGCTGATCGAATAGACCTCCTCGCCGGTCGCGCAGCCGGCGCTCCATATCCTCACGGAAAGGCCTCCGGCCTTCGCCTTTCCCCCTTCCTCGATCTCGGGAAGGACGGTCTTTGAAAGAAAGTCGAAATGGTCGCGTTCCCGGAAGAAAAACGAATGGTTCGTCGTGATGCGGTTTATCAGCTCGCTGAGCTCGCCGCCGGTCTTGTCCGCCGAAAGGTATTCAATGTAGTCGGTAAACGTCGAAAGCCCCAGCTCGCGGAGGCGCTTTGAGAGCCTTCCGGCGACGAGCACGCGCTTTTGATCGCTGAGGAATATCCCAAAGCGCTCGAATAGGAGCTTGGTGATGTAGGAGAACTCGCGGTCGCTTAAGGGCACGAGATCTTCGTACATGGTTTCCTCACGCGGTCGCGGTCGCTTGGACGGCTTGCGCCTGCGCAGCGACCGAAAGATCGGGGACCGTCTGCGAGAGTTTGTCGTCGCGCACGATCTTTTCGACGTCAAGGAGAATCTTGATCGCCTCGCCGTCTTTTCCCATTCCCGATATGTATTGGTCCCTTCCTGAAACGGTCTTGAAGCGGGGCGGCGGCTCTATGTTCTTCTCCGGTATCTCCATGACCTCCTCGACGGTGTCGACGAGGCATCCGACCAGGATTCGATCGACCTCGGTAACGATGATGCACGTTCGGCTATCGTACTGGCGCTCTTCCATATCGAAGCGAAGCCTGAGGTCGACGATCGGGATGACCTTGCCGCGGAGGTTGATGACTCCTTTCACGTACGTCGGCATGTCCGGAACCTCGGATATATTCTGAAGCTCGATGATCTCGATAACCGACCTTATCCCGATGCCGTATGATTCCTTTCCGATCCTGAAAAAAAGGTATTTATTCGCCTGGGTGTCCTCGTTCTCCTCGTCGTCAAGGAGATCGTCGCTCACATCGTTTCTTTTTATGTCTGCCATGACTGCGATTCCTCCGTTCTTTCTAGAACTTACCGAAGTTACTGTCGTCAAGGGAAATGACGTCAGCGGGATTGAGCGACGCGTTAAAGCGCGCGGCCTGCGCCTGCGGTTTTTTCATCGCGTGCTGCGGGAGAATTGGCATGGGCCTGCGCTGCGCGTGCGCCGCGGCCTCTTCTCGGCGTGCGCTCGAACCATCGGAGCCCGAGAGCCTTCCTTCGGCGACCTTGAGCCTAAATCGCGAGAGCATCGCCTTGACTTGCTGCGCCTGCGAGGATAGCTCCTCGGAGGCCGAGGCGCTTTCCTCCGCGCTCGCGGTGTTGCTCTGCGTAACCTGGTCGATCTGGTTAAGGCCGAGCGATATCTGCTCAAGTCCCTGCGTCTGCTCGCGTCCTGCCGTCGCGACTTCCTCCGCGAGCACGGAGACCTGCGACGATCCGCCGACTATCTCGTCGAGCTGGCTCGCCGATCCCTCGACGAGCGCGTTTCCGCGCTGGATGTTCCCGATGACCTCCTCGACCATGCGCGTAGTCTCCTTTACCGAGTTCGCGCTCCTGACCGCGAGGTTTCTGACTTCCTCCGCGACGACGGCGAATCCCTTTCCGTACTTCCCCGCGCGCGCCGCCTCGACGTTCGCGTTGAGCGCGAGCAGGTTGATCTGGAACGATATGTCGTCGATCGTCTTGACGACCTTGTTGATCTCCTCGGCGCTCTTGTTGATGTCCTCCATGGCGGAAACGAGTTCCTTCATTTGCTTGTTTCCCTTCTCGGCGTTCTCCTGCGCTTCCTTCGCGAGGCTATTCATCTTGAGCGCGTTGTCGGTGTTTTGCCGCGTCTGGCTCGATATCTCGGTCGTCGAGGACGTGATCTCCTCGAGCGAGGACGCCTGCTCGGTCGCGCCTTGAGAGAGCGACTGGCTCGCCTGCGATACCTGCACGGACCCCTCGGCTACCTGGTCGACGGCGTTGTTGATCTGCCCGAGCGTGTCGCTGATCGCCTCAAGCGAGTCATTGAGCGCCTTTTTCAGGACGTCGAAATCTCCCTTGTAGTCGCCGGCCATGCGAAGGGTCATGTCCCCCTCGGCGAGATGCTTAAGTATGTCGATGATCTCGTTGATCGGGTTGATGACGAGGTCAAGCGTCGTGTTGATGCCCTCGATGATCTTGCGGTAGTCGCCTTGATGCCGGGACGCGTCCGCGCGAGTCTGAAGCGCGCCGCCGACCGCAGCGTCGGAAAGCATGATCGTGTCGCTGATGAGCGCGTTGATGCTGTCGATGGCGATGTTAAGGTTGTCCTTGATCTTGTTAAAGTCCCCGTTATACGCGGCGGCGATCTTCTCCGGCATGTCGCCCTTTGCGATGCGGTCGATGTAGTTCGCCGCGACGGTAAGCGGGGTAACGACCGCGTCGAGGGTGTTGTTGATGCCGACGATGACCTTTTTATAGTCGCCTTTGTGCTTTTCGGGATCCGCGCGCACGGCGAGGCGACCGTCAAGCGCCGCCTGGACGAGGATGTCCGTGTCCCCGACGAGCGCGGCGACGTTCTCCTCGACGCCGTTGAGCGAGGTGGCAACCTCTTGGAATTCGTCGGTGGTCTTGATCGTGAATCGCTCGGAAAGATCCCCGTGCGCGATTTTGTTCAGTATCGCTACGGTCTTCTTCAGGCGGCCGGAGATCATGAGGCCCTGAACGATGCCGAAGGCAAGGGCCGCGATAAAGGCAAATACGGTGATCATAAGAACGATGAATCTACCGGTTTCGACGGTATTGATCGTGGCATTCGGAAGGTCGATGCCGTAATACTGCTTATCGTACGCCGAAAGATCGTCGAAGGACGCGAGAAGATTGTCCATGGCGAGCCGTTCGGGGCCGGATATTTTCTGGTAAATCTTCTGAAAGAGCGCCGGACGGTCGGCCGCGCTCGCTGCGCGCGTTTCCTTGACGAGCTCGATGACCGAGTTATTGTACGCGGCCGCGAGCTCAATATTCTTGATGACGACTTCGTAGAGCTTTTTCTCTTCCGGCACCATGGAGAACGCCTCGAACTTCTTCCGGGCATCTCCGTACACCGATCGGGCTTTCTCGATGTTCGCCGTCTGTCGGTTCATGAACTCTTGGTCATCTACGACAAGCGGATTTGCCATGGACCTGACGGAGGTTTTAATGTCCCTGAACTGCATGCTGATCGTGCTGATATAGTCGAGTTTGGGTATTGTCTCGCTTGAGAGTAGGTTGATGCTTTGCTGCGTTTTCGTCAGTTGGTTAAGGCCAACTATGCCGACGATTGCGCAAAGCGCCGCTACGGCGATGAAGCTCAGAAGCAACTTGGCAAGAATCTTCATTATTCCCTCCTGGTACCCTTGGTACCGAACTTACATAGAGAACCAAACCTACGCGAGTTTTAATGATAGGAGTTTTCCCGTATCGATAATAAAGCTGACCCCGCCGTCTCCAAGGATGCTGCATCCGGATATCCCGTCGACTTTACCGAGATACTCGGAAAGCGATTTTACGACGATCTGCTGGTTTCCAATGACCTCATCGATGAGCAGGCATGCTTTCTTCCCGTTGTTGTGAACCGCGATCACGATGCCCTCGGTGGGATCGACGATGGCGTTTGCGACGTTGAATACGTTTCCGAGCTTAATGAGCGGAAGGAATTCCTTTCTGATGTTCACGGTCGCTTCGCTCTTTTCCGCCTGAGTGATCTGCTCCGGGGTAATCTTCAGGAACTCGATGATGTCGTTTAAGGGGAGCGAGTATTTATTCACCCCGACTCGGACGGTTATTCCGTCAATTATCGCCATGGTGAGCGGTATCCTTAGAATGAATTCGGTCCCTTGCCCGATGGTCGACTTGATCTCGATACGGCCGCGAATGCGCTCGAGGTTTTTCTTTACGACGTCGAGCCCGACCCCGCGCCCCGAGACGTCCGAGACGATTTCGGCCGTCGAGAACCCCGGTTCGAAGATGAACGCGTTGACGTCAGAGTCGCTCAAGAGCGATGGGTCTCCGGTTATCATTCCCTTGGTCATCGCCTTCGCAAGAATCTTCTCGCGATTAAGGCCTCCGCCGTCGTCGCGAACGCTTATGCATATCTCCGAACCCTCGTAACGCGCGTTGAGCCAAACGCTCCCGGTTTCGGGCTTCCCCGCCGATTTGCGACGTTCCTTTGACTCGATGCCGTGATCGATGGCGTTCCGGAGGATGTGCACGAGGGGATCGGAAATTTGCTCGATGACGTTCTTGTCCATCTCCGTGTCTTGGCCTGACACGATGAAGTTCACCGGTCGGTCGATCTTGCGCGAAAGGTCGCGGACGAGACGCGTCATTTTCTGGAAGAGGCCGTCGAGCGGGATCATTCGGATCATCATCGTGGTTTCCTGAATTTCCCTGCTGATTTTATTGAGACTCCCGAAGGCCTTCGAGAAATTGTCGAGCTTAAGACCAGAGAGATCGGGGTTGTTGATGACCATGGACTCGGCGGTGATGAGCTCGCCGACGAGCTCGAAGAGCTTGTCGAGCTTCGCCGTGTCGACGCGGATTTCCTTCCTGACGACTTCCTTCGGCGCCTCACCAACCGACGCGCCTTGCGTCTTTTGTATTTTGAGCGCTTCTTCGATGTGCTCCGGGGATACGACGCCCTTTTGGAGAAGAATCTCGCCGATCGGCCGTTCTTGCTCGTTCAGAGCCTCGCGTATGGTCTCGTTCGCTACCGCGCCCATGTCGACGAGGATCTCGCCGAGCGGTTTGTACGATGAGTCTGCCTGTTTCTCGGTGTCGCCGTCCGCGGGAGCGATCAAGGTTTCGTCGATCGCGCGCGTGTCTGAACTCGCGGAAGGCGCAGGCTGAAGGTCGGCCGATCCTTTTTCGCGAATGACGACGGTGGAAAGATGCGCGCGAATGCGATCAATCTCGTGGATGACCATATTGATGAACGCCTCGCCGCATGGCTCCGTCTTTTTTCGCGCCTCGTCGAGTGCTCCCTCGAATTGCATGCAGACTGATTCGAGGCACGCGTAGCCGAAGAATCCCGAGTTTCCCTTTATCGTGTGGATGGCCCTGAAAATGTCATGGATCCCTTCGGTCGCCGATTCGCGGGGATTGATCGAAAGCGCCGTTTTCTCGGCGTGATCGATGAGATCGGCGCATTCGCCGACGAAGCGTTGCGCCATGTCGCGGGTGACGAGGTCCGTGAGGTTGATCTCGTTTGGCATGGTGTCGCACGGATCCTTGGGAATCTCTCCCGTTTCCTTTGCGGGAGGATTTCCTTTCTCCGCGCGAAGTTTCGCGATCATCGCCGTTATCTTCGCGGTTTGCTCGCTCGATTCTTTCGCGCCGGTCTCGTCCGAGTACTCGCGTTCGGTAATACCGATAAGGTTGCGGAGAACGTCAATGGTCGCGTACACGACGTCGAGCGCGTCCTGCGTGGCCGGTATCTTTTCTTTGAGGAATACGTCGAGAAGCGTTTCCGCCTCGTGCGTGAGGCGCTTGATGTTCTCGAGGCCGAGATAGCCGGCGGAACCCTTCACGGAATGGAAGAGCCTGAACACGGAGTTAAGCCGCGCGGTGTCGTCGCCGTCGCCGAGCTTCGCGAGTTGTGCCTCGGAATCGTCAAGGCGCTCGTATCCTTCTGAGATAAAGGAAAGGAGAATCTCTCTTGTTTCGTCGTCGATACTTTTCGGCATGATAACCTTCGCTACCCCTGAATACAATAAAGTTTAGTGGTCCAGAAAAATAAAACAAGGGCTATCGTTCGATTAGCGGAAATTCAAGGACGAATCTCGTTCCCGAGCATGGTTCCTGCGCGAGCGTTCCGCACAGCTGTTCGGTAAGGCCATAGACGAGCTTGAGACCGAACGTGTCAGGCGTTCTCGAGGTGTCGATAAGCGGCATGCCGTTACCGTTATCCTCGATCGCGATGCTGACGCCCGCGTGCGTTCGGTGCGCGTCGACGGATATCGTCCCGCGTTCCTTTCCGTTGAACGCGTATTTCATCGAGTTGAATACGAGCTCGTTTACAATCATGCCGACGCACGAGAGGCGCTGCACGTCTACCACGATGTCTTCGATATTGAGGTCGAGCTCGACTTTATACCGATCGGGGAATATCGTGACGATGTCCTTGATGAGCGCGGCGAGGTATTCCCGTATCGAGATCGCGGTGAGGCTTTCCGACCGGTAGAGCTTGTCGTAAAGAACGCCCATGCTCTTTATCCTGCCGACCGCGTTTCTCAGGACCGACGATGGCTGGGCGTCGCCAAGCTCGTCTGCCTGCAAGGTAAGCAGGTTGATGACCATATTCATGTTGTTCTTAACGCGATGGTGGATCTCATAGAGCAGAATATCCTTCTCGGCAAGCAGGGTTTCCACGCGGCGTTCGTGTATCTCGAGCGCGGTGATCCGCTCGTTGCGGTCTACTTCGAGATTGACCATGCGGCGACCAACCTCAACTCGGGCGCGAAGCTCGCCGGGGTTATAGGGCTTTGAGAGGTAATCATTCGCGCCGGCTTCGAGGCCTCGGATGATGTCCTTTTTCTCGTTCTTTATCGTGAGCATGATTATGTAAACGGGAACGTCCTGCTTGATCTCGCGGATTTTCCTACAAAGCGACTCGCCGTCGATGCCTGGCATGAGCCAGTCGAGTATCGCCACGCGCGGCGAATCCGGAGATCGTAAGACTTTCCACGCCTCGTTTCCGTCAGATACGAGAACCGGCTCATGGCCGTTCTTTTCGAGAAGCGATCCGAGGATCCTCCGTGACGCGAGATCATCGTCGGCGACGAGTACCTTCATGCATACCTCCCGAGCTTATCGCACGCGTCGCGGTACGCTTGCATCGCGACGGGCAGCAAGGACGCGCATTTCGCCATGTCCTTGGCGTTTGCCGCGGACTCTATATCGGCGGCGCGTCCATAAAGTACGCCGCAGCTCATGTTTGCGGCGGCTCCGCGGATACGGTGCGCCTGCGTCTCGCACGCTTTCGCGTCGACGCTTCGTATCGCGCGCTCGAGCTTTTCGAATTGAACGGGCATGTCCTCCATGAATGTCGCGATAACGAGTTTCGCGAGGTTGATATCGTTCATCGTTCTCGCCTCGAATGCGTTTATGTCGAATACGGAACTGGCTTCCGCCTGCGGCGCCGTGGCGCTTTGGGGAGAAGCGGGCGCGGGCGGAATCATCGCGGATGCGTCCGGATCCGCAGCGACAGGCGAGTCCGTGGGTTGAGTCGTGGGCGCGTCTCCGCCTTGCTCGACGACGGGAAGGAACTTGGCGATCGCGCGGTACAGGCTCGCAACGCTTATCGGCTTCCCGAGGTAGTCGTCCATGCCCGCGTCGAGGCAGCGCTCGCGGTCGCCCTGAAGGGCGTGCGCGGTAAGCGCGATAATGGGAAGCTTTTTTCCCGAGGGCGTCGCGATGGCGCGAATCCTCCGCGTCGCCTCGTATCCGTCCATCTCGGGCATCTGACAGTCCATGAGCACGAGATCATAGGGCAGAACGGAGTGCCCTACCGCGTGGACGGCGTCGCTTCCGTTAATGGCCGTGTCGACCGAAAGACCGAGCCGCTCGAGGTATTTCACCGCGATGAGCTGGTTCGTGAGATTGTCCTCGGCGAGGAGAATGCGGAACCGATGCGCGAAGGGCTTGAAGTTAAAAGAGGTAAGCTCTTTTGCGCGCTTCGCATTCGCGCATCCGCGGTCGCCGACCCCCGCGCGCTGTTTCGCGAAGCGTATCGTGAACCAGAAGGTCGATCCTTTTCCGGGTTCGCTTTCGACGCCGATCTTTCCGCCCATGAGCTCGGCGAGCTGGTGCGAGATGGCGAGTCCGAGCCCGGTCCCCCCGTATTTTCTCGTGGTCGTGCTGTCAAGCTGCGTGAAGGGCGCGAAAAGCGTCCCTTGCTTGTCGCGCGGTATCCCGATGCCCGTGTCGACGACCGAAAAAAGAATGAGGCTTGAGTCTTCGGCGTCTTCGGCTAGCTCGGCCCGGACGAGCACCTCTCCGCGCTCGGTGAACTTGATGGCGTTTCCGGTGAGGTTTACGAGTATCTGCCTGAGGCGGCCGGGGTCACCGACGACGCGCTGCGGGATGCCGTCCGCAAGCTCATGGCGGATCTCGAGCCTTTTTTCCTGCGCCTGAACGTCCATTATCGCGATTACCTCGGCGACGAGTTCCGCGAGATCGAACTCGACCGATTCGAGCTCAAGTTTCTTTGCCTCGATTTTCGAGAGATCGAGCACGTCGTTGATGAGGACAAGGAGCGCGTCCCCGCTTGACTTGAGAAGGGTCGCGTATTGGCGCTGCTCGTCCGTGAGCCCGGTGTCGAGGAGTAGGTTCGCCATCCCGATGATCCCGTTCATCGGGGTGCGGATCTCGTGGCTGATCGTCGCGAGGAACGCGCTCTTCGCGACGTTCGCGGTTTCCGCCTGGACCATGAGCTCGTTCGCCCGGATGCCCGCCTGCTCGAGGTCGAGGTTCGTCTCGATGAGTTTTTGCTCGGCGTTCTTCTGCGCGGTGATGTCCCAGTTCGTCCCGATGAGATGGCTTGGCCTGCCTGATGCGTCGAGTTGGAGCATCGCGAGCGCTCGGATGATGTGAACCGAACCGTCCGGCCAGACGATCCTAAACTCGGTGTCAAAGTCGCGCTCCCCGCCGATCGCGCGCGTGATCTCCCGGTTCTGCCGATCTCGGTCGTCGGGATGCACCCGGGCGCGCCAGGCCCGCTCGCCGTTCGGGAATTCCTCGCGCGTCGCGGCGTAAAGCCGGTACATCTGATCGTCCCATTCCTCGGTATCGTGCTTGATGTCGTAGTCCCATATCCCGACGCCGCCGGCCCGCGTCGCGAGCCTGAGGCGGTCGGTCGTGGACTTGAGCGTCTCCTCCGCGAGCTTTCGCGGCGTGATGTCGACGAAGCACTCAAGGAGTTTGTCGCCGTTTTCCATCGGGACTTTTATGACGGACCTGAGGACGGAAAGCCGCTTGCCGTCGAGCGAGAGAATGGTCTGCTCGTCGTTATCGATCGTCTCGTCAAGGTTGCATACGGGACAAAATCCCTCGGGGGCGTTGCAAATGAAGTGATGGCAGCGCTTCCCCCGCATCGCATCGGCTTCCGTGCCGAAGAGGGCCGCGGCCGCCTGGTTCGCCTGGTCGATGACCATCGTCCCCGCGTCAACGAGGATAAGCCCGACCGGGAGCCTGTCCATCGCGATGCGCATGAGGTTCTCGCGCTCAAGGAGTTCCCGCTCGCCGTTTTTCCTCGCGGTGATGTCCGCGATGATCCCGACGAAGCGGAGCGGGTTCGACGGAGCGCCGCCGGTCGCCATTACCTTTCCCGCGATTTGAAACCAACGGTCGCCTTTTTCGGGATGATGATAGCGGAAGTCGATGAGCGTTCGCCCGTCGTGGGTCTCGTGCGTGAGGAGTTGAACGAGCTTGGCGCGGTCCGCGTGGCTTACCCGGTTCGCGAGGCGCATAAGCCCCTTGCCGCGCTCGATACCGGCGAGCGAATAGAAGGTATCGTTCGCCTCGATGTGGTCGATCGGCGCGTAATACTCGAAGACCCCGATATCGACCGAGTCGACCGCGTACCGGTACCGGCGGTTTTCAGCCTCGACGAGGGAGAGCTCGTCGAAGAACGCTGAATCGGGGATGACCTCTTCGAGGTGCCGCTTCGCGGTTTTGGTCGGCCGTTTCATCGGGGACCCTCGGGCGATCAGGCGATTAGGCGGAGCGAGCGGAGGTTTTCGAGGAGCTTGCCGCGATCGATCGGTTTGACGAGATACGCGTCGCATTGCTCGCGAAAGGCGCTCATGACGTTTTTCTTGTCGTCGAGCGCGGTCGTCATAATGATCTTCGAGCCGTCGCTCGAGAGGATTCCCGCGTCGGTTTCGAGCGCGCGGATTTCGCGCAAGGCTTCTTGGCCGTCCATCTCGGGCATCATGATATCGATGCAGATGAGGTTGTACGGCTCCTTTCCGGCGATCGCGTCCTGGGCGGCCTTGACGGCCTCGCGACCGTTAACCGCGATGTGGCATGGCCCGAAGGGCTGGAGCAGTCCTTGCAGTAGGAGCCTGCTGGTAAAGTCATCCTCGACGATAAGCGTTTTCATGCCGCGTTCCTCCTCTCACCCGTGAAACTATAACGGATCGGGAACGCGAAAGCGAATTCGTTTTTTTATGGGCCGACGATCGCCCGGGCGGCGAGCCTGATGGCGAGCTTCCAATACGCGCCGACCTCGCGGAGGTAGGCGTTCGGGGCATACAGGGTTGGGCAGGGCGCGCGGACGGCGCCGACGGGGGCGAAGCCGGAGCGCTGCGCGAGGAAGAGGGCGCGGTTCATGTGAAAGCCGCTCGTGAGCACCGCTATGCGGGGTGGGTCGGCCTCGAGGCTTCGCGTAGGCTCGCGGGTCGCGGCATCAGCGCGAATTAGGGCAAGGCTTCGGCTGAAGTTCTGGATGGTATCACGCGCCTCAGGTTCCCGGATGACGGCGGTTTCGGGAATAGCTTCCTTTTCCTCGAGGTAGCGGGCCATCGTCTCCGCCTCGGGCCAGGGTTCTTTTTTGAGCTTCCCTCCCGTCACGACGAGGGTCAAGACGGGGTTTTCGCGGTATGCGTCCACGGCGCGATCAAGCCTTCTTATTAGGACGGCGCTCGCGCTGCCGTCCCGCCTGATCCCGCCGCCGAGGACGATGAGATACTCCGCCTTCGGGGCGGGAGCCGGGGAGAAGGGAATGAAGATCAGGGTGAGGAAGGAGGCCGAGACGGCGAGAAAGAGCGAGGCCGCGGCGACCGTCGCGATCGAGCGCGCCTTCGTGCGGAAGAAGATTTTTTTAAGCGTCGACGCGATCGCGTCTCCGCGGATCGCGATCGCCCAGGCGGCAAGGCCAAAGAACGCCCAAACGAGGGAAAAGTCGAGGGAAAAGTCCGAGAGGTTTTCCGGATCGGAAAGCAGCAAGGCGGCATAATAGGCGATTGCGGCGGTGCCGGCCGCGGCCCAGGCGACGCTGATGGGTTTCTTCATATCGGAAACTGTATCATTACTGGCGTTCCCTTGTCCAATCGTAAAAAACTTCCTATAATAACGACCTTAGCCGGACGCCGAGCCGCATCGCATGCCTTCGCGTCCGCCGATATGATCCGAAGGAGAAACCTCAAGTGGAAGTACGTGTACGTTACGCGCCGTCCCCGACCGGGATGCAGCACATCGGCGGGGTGAGAACCGCCCTTTTCAACTATCTCTACGCCCGTTCCCAGGGCGGGAAGTTCATCCTCCGCATCGAAGACACCGACCAGACCCGCTATAGCGAGGATTACGTCCGCAACCTTTACGATACCCTCGCGTGGCTCGGCCTCGAGTGGGACGAAGGCGGCGACAAGGGCGGCCCGTTCGGCCCCTACGTGCAGTCCCAGCGCTTTGAGCTCTACAAGAAATACGCACTCGAGCTCGTCGAGAAGGGGCAGGCCTACTACTGTTTCTGCGACGAGGAACGCCTCGAGCGCATCCGGAAGATCCAGACGATGAACAAGATGGCCCCCGGCTACGACCGCCATTGCCGCTCGCTCTCCGCCGACGAGGTGAAGGCGAACCTCGACGCGGGCAAGCCCTACGTCATCCGGCTCGCCGTCCCGCTCGAGGGCGCGACGAAATTCCGCGACGAGCTTCTCGGCGACATCGAGTGGAAGAACGAGGACGTCAACCCCGATCCCGTCCTCCTCAAGAGCGACGGCTTCCCGACCTACCACCTCGCGAACATAGTCGACGACCACATGATGAAGATCACCCACGTCATGCGCGCGCAGGAGTGGATTCCCTCGGCGCCGCTTCACGTGATCATGTACCGCGCGTTCGGCTGGGAGCACCCGAGCTTCTGCCACCTGCCGATGGTCATGGGCCAGGACGGGCAGAAACTCTCCAAGAGGCACGGCGCGACGAGCTGCAACGAGTTCCGCAACAACGGCTACCTCAAGGAAGCGATCATCAACTACGTCTCGATGCTCGGCTGCTCCTACGAGGACGGCCGCGACATGTACACCCTCGAGGAACTGGGAAAGCTCTTCAGGATGGAGCACATCAACAAGGCTCCCGCCGTATTCGACTACAAAAAGCTCGAGTGGTTTAACGGCCAGTATATGCGGCTCAAGACCGACGAGGAGCTCTTCGAGCTCGTGTGGCCGTTCATCGCGAACTCCGGGGTCCTCGGTTCCTGCGGCGAAGGCGAGCCTAACTCCGAGGCCGCGCGCGCGAAGGCGGGGCTCCGCTTTGCCGACGAGACCCTCCTCAAGCCGACGGCCGAACAGCGCGATAAGCTCATGAAGGTGATGCCGCTCATCAAGGAACGGCTTCATTTCCTCACCGACGCGCCCGCGATGGTCGGCTTCCTGTTCGGCGAGCCCGCGGTTCCGCCGGTCGAGGAAATCGTCCCGAAGAAACTCGACGCCGCAAAGACGCGCGAGGTTCTCGAGGCCGCAAAGGGGATTATCGCGAAGATAGCGGACCTCACCGAGGAACAGGCGAACGAGCTTTTCCACGCGGCCGCGGAGGGACTCGGGGTAAAGCTCGGCGACCTCATGATGCCGATTCGCATGGCCGTCACCGGAAGCCGCGTGTCTCCGCCGCTCGTCGGCTCGATCCAGATCCTCGGCGTCGATAAGGCGATCGCGCGCATCGAGCGGACGATCAAGGAACGATTCTAGGATTACTCAAGAGCGATTCCCGCGGGTAATTGCCCGCGGGAAAGCTAGCTAAACTGCCTATTCTGATCCCGCCTGAGATCCGCGAACGATTCCTCGGGGAACGAGAAAAGCGGGGCGAAGACGCGGTTCATGAGCACGAGATGCTGCCTGAGCTTATAGGCGTCGTGGTGCGCCTCGCCCGTAAGCTCGGACGCCTCCCAGCTCGCGATGTCCGAGATCCTAAGCTCGACGGGCAGGGTATGCTGCCGGGTAACCGCGCCGGGCGCGATTTCTGCGAGGACGCGGCCCGTGTCTCGGTCGTACTGAACCGGCACGGAAAAATTAATCTTACATTGAAACTTTCGGTGTTGTCCCGACGAATGGGGATTCGCCGCGGCGTTGGTCCCGAGCGCGCGGAAGAAGGCTTCCGCGTTTTTCGCGACGGCCTCCTCGTCGGGCTCGTCAGAGATCCCTTCGCGCCGCGCGAGGGTCCGCATGAGGTCGCGCACGGCGCCGCGCATGTCCTCGGGCGAGTCGAAGAGCGTCTGGGTGACGGACGCGGACTCGATGTTCTCCTGAAGGATGACGCCCTGCTTTTGGAGCGCGTGGAAGAGCGTGAGCGAGTCCTCGCGCTTTTTGATGAGGAAGGTGAGCGCGAGGATGTCGCGGATGTTGTAGGTTTCCTCGGCGGAGGCTTTGCCGATTTTCGTGAACATGCTTTCCGGGCTTTTCAGCCGCGCCTTGATCGCGACGAGGTCGACGCTCACGCCGTCGCCGCTCGTGAACTCGAGCGTCCCCTTTTCCTCCGTGCCGGAGAGGAAGCCATTGAGCCTCCTGAAGAACGAAGCAAGCTTGACGTAAGCGCGCCGCCCGTTCGGGTCAGCCGGGACGCTTTGACCGTCTTGCCACGGGAACGACGCGAGGCCGGAAAGCCGTATCCTGCGCGACTCGAACCAGAGGCCGAGCCGCGCGTAGTCGTAGACGTCCTCGCTATCCTCCTCGATGGCCTTGATGAGGTGGCAGAGCTTGAGGGTCGAGCAGGCGGCCATGCGCCACCGGGGAGGCACGCGCCGAGGTCCGCGCGCGTATCCGTCGAAGAGGTGCGGGTACTTTGCCGAGGATGCGAGGAGAAAAAGATGCCGGGGATCGGCGTCGACGAGTTCGCGGAATTCCCCGCCCGCGAAGAGGGCCGAGAGGGCGTCGAGGTCTTCGATCGAGCGCTCGTACGCGGCGCGAAGCGGGCTTTCAAGGCGCGCGAGGGCGGAAAACTGCGCCTTAACCGCGGGGAAAAGCGACGCGAGCGCGTAGTCCCTCGCCGCGGCGACGTACGTGGCGGCCCGCTCCCGCTCTCCCGGCGCGAGGTCTCCGTCATCAAGGAGGAATCCGCGGTTACCCATCATGAGGGTCGCGCCTTTCATCGAGCGCGCATAGTCCTCGCAGTTTCTGAGAAGGTAGGGCGTCAGCTCGCTTCGGTCGAGGACCGAACCGAATATCTCGTGGTACAGCTCTTGCGCGTTCTCGTTTGCCATGCGTTTCGTTTCCTCTCTGCCCATGCGGCCTATCGCGCGCGAAGCGCGCCGACGAGCCAGTCGATGAATGTCTCGTTCCCCTTGCCCGACTTATCCGCGGGCTCGATGGAAAAATGCCCGCGCGTCCCGTACTCGACGTACCGCGAGTCGGGGCAAATCACCGAGAGAATGCGCCCCGTTCGGTGCCCTTGCTCGTAGATCCCCTTGTCGTTCCGGCTCGTCGCGCAGTAGAAGCGCACGCGCGCGGCGCGGAAGAGCTCGGGGATCGAGGCTGAATAGTAGGAGCTGCCCGAGGCGACGGCCTTGAAGAGCGCAGGATCGTACATCGCGAGTTCCTGAACGAAAGCCGCCCCTTGCGAAAAGCCATAGCCCGCGACGCGCCGCGTGTCGATGCAGGGATGCTGCATCGCGATGTTTCTGATGAGGCGCGCGTACGCGTGCGGGTCGGAAAAGTACTCGACGCGCGATTGAACCGCGAGGACCGCGACCCCCGAGGCGCCAAAGCGGGCTTGAACCGCGGGGTCGGTGAAGAGCCGCCCAAAGCGGTCCTTCGCGCCCGCCTTCCCGCCGTTTCCGTGGAAGCACACGATGAGCGGGATCGTGGGCTTCGCGTCGTCCCGGTCGACGGACTCGGGGACGTAGAGGTTATAGTTGATGCCGCTCGGCGTGAGGCACCAGGACCAGCTCCCGTCCTTTAGCTGCTTCGCGGGCCAGTAGGCGTTATCGTATTCGGCGGCCACGCTCGGCCTTACCCTGAGCGCGGCGTAGATTCCCGCGAGCGCGGCGACGGCGCATAGGGCGCCTACGGCGCGCGCGACTCGTTTTGTCATGGCTCTCTCCTTCGCTTGACGCCCAGTATACCTTCCGCCGGGGCCGTTGATCCAGACGCTACGCCGAGGCGAGGCGCGCGACCCGTTCCCCGAGGCGCTTGCAGTGACCGAGCGTCGCCTCGTCGGGCTCGCCGACGCACAGGGGACCGAAGTGCGGGCCGTCGGCGTCGCCTTCGATCCGCATGCCGTGGATGAGGAGCGCCGAAAGGAGCGAAAACACCGTCGTCTCGTTGCCGCCGCCGAGCTGCCCGGAGGACGCGAACGCGCCGCCCGCCTTGCCCTTCCAGGAACCGAACGGGGAGTTATCGAAGAACGCCTTCATCCCGCCGGCCATCTGCCCGTATGAGGTAAAGCTCCCGACGACGAGGCCCTCGGACGCAGTGACCTTCGCGTAGTCAGCTTTCGCTACCGGCGCGAGGTAGCATTGCGCGCCCGCGGCCTCGACGCCGCGCGCCACCGCCTTGGCCATTGCCTCAACGTGTCCCGACCGTGATTCATAAATTACCGCTATCGTTTTCATCGCGTCTCCTTTGAAGATGCTTGAGCATGGAGCATGGCGATGATTTTTGCAATACGAACTTTTTGGGTATATACGCACCAAAAGGTGCCCATAGCCGGGCATCGAGAGGGATGTCAGGATGTTGAGATATCGTGAGCCGTCAGCATTGCGCGCAGCGCATGACGACGAAGTCTCCCTCGAAGGCCGCAAGGCTTTCGCGCGATCCCGCGTGCGCGATATGGGCTTCGAGCCTGATCCGCGTTTTCCCGAATTTTCGGTACATCGAGATGAACTTCGCGAGCCCTGAGCTCGAGATTGGGACGACGCGGGCGACGAAGTCTTCCATAACCGGCTTCTCGAACCGGACGGTCTGCGACTGGATGACGATGATGCCGTCCTCGATGCCCTCGCGGCGGAGAATCCCCCGAACGCTCGCCCAGGAGGCGAGGATCAATGCCGTGCTCAGGCTTCCCCCAAACACCGAGTTTCGGTGGTTGATGTGATCCTTGAAGCGGCCCGCGACGGTCGCGTACGGCGCGTCGTTCGTTTCGATCGAGAAGCCATTTTGCTTGACGATCGGGATATGGTCATAGATGTACGCCTGTAAATCCTCAAGTTCCATGCGGTTCTCCCTTACGCGTTTCTGTTACTTCCTAAACGTGCTCTGAAAATGACACAATGACAGATAGTATAATAGTGTAATTTCGATGATTAGCGCAAGAAAGGTAGCCATGATAGTTTGGCTTGACTTTCTTTGCATAACGCAATAGTGTTCCAGATAAGGAACACAAGTATGAATGAAATTGAGTCTGATAGCACCGCAAAAGATCCTCTCACGCTCTTAACCGAATTCGGCCTCGCCCGGCAGGAGGCATCGGTCTATCTCGCGCTTCTCGCGGAAGGCCCGATGAACGGGTATGAGGTGACGAAGGTCGTCGGGATCTCGCGGTCAAACGCGTATACCGCGCTCGCATCCCTCGTGGATAAGGGCGCGGCCTGGACTCTCGAGGGGACCCCGACGCGCTATACCCCGGTTCCCGCGTCAGAGTTCACCGACAATCGCCTCGCGGCTCTCGCCTCCGCTCGCGAGCGGCTCATCGCCTGCCTTCCCGAGCGGCGGGAGCGCACCGGCGGGTACGTGACGATCAAGGGCGAGGCGCAGATCCTCGACCGGCTCCGCCATCTCGTCCTCGAGGCAGATGAGCGGCTCTACCTCTCGCTCGACTCGCGGCTTCTCGAGGCGTTCCGCGCGGAGCTTTCGTCCGTCGCCGCGTCGGGGAAGCGGCTCGTCGTCATCGCCTCCCGCGCGTACCTCGATCGCGCCGCGCTCGCCGCGGCACTCCCCGGAGCCGAGCTCCACGGTACCGCCGACGAGCCGACCGCGATCCGCGCGATCGCCGATTCCCGCTTCGTGCTCACCGGCGAGACGCCCTCGGGGCCGAACGCGAGCTGCCTTTTTTCCGACGAGCCCAACCTCGTCGAGCTTTTTAAGCGCGCGCTCCGAAACGAGATCACCCTCGCGGACCTCGCCGCGCGAAAGGAGTTGCCATGAGTTTTTTCACCGACCGCTTCGCCGAGCGCATCGGGGGCGCCTCATTCGGGACGTCGGACGCGCTCTTCAAGTTCGAGGCGATCAAGCGGGCGAAACGCGCCGCGGTGGCCGCGCACCCCGATATCCCGCTCATCGACCTCGGGGTGGGGGAACCGGACATGCCCGCGTATCCCCTCGCCGTCGAAACCCTCGCGCGCGAGGCAGGGCTCTCCGAGAACCGCCTCTACGCCGACAACGGAATCCCTGAGTTCAAGGCTGCCGCCGCGACCTACCTCGAGCGCGCCTTCGGCGTATCGGGTATCGACCCCGCGACCGAGGTCATGCACGCGATCGGGACAAAGAGCGCGTACGCGACGCTGCCGCTCGCGTTCATCAACCCCGGCGACGTCGCGCTCGTCACCGTGCCCGGCTATCCCATACTCGCGACGCATACGCGCTATCTCGGCGGCGAGGTATATCCGCTGCCGCTCACGCGCGAGCGGGGCTTCCTCCCTGACCTCGCCTCGATCCCTCGGGACACGCTGCGGCGCGCGAAGCTCCTCTATCTCAACTACCCGAATAACCCGACAGGCGCGCAGGCGACCGAGGCGTTCTTCCGCGAGGTGGTCGACTTCGCGCGGAAGAACCGCGTCGTCGTCGTGCATGACGCGGCGTACGGCGCGCTCGTCTATGACGGGCGAAAGCCCCTGAGCTTCCTCTCGATCCCCGGCGCGAAGGACGTCGGCGTCGAGATCCATTCGCTTTCGAAATCGTTCAACATGACCGGCTGGAGGCTCGGCTTCGTCGCCGGTAACCCCGAGGCGGTAGCGGCCTACGCCGCGGTGAAGGACACCGTCGACTCGGGCCAGTTCCGCGCGATCCAGAAAGCCGGCGCGGCGGCGCTCGCCCATCCCGAGCTGACCGCGCGCGCGCGGGAGCGCTACTCGCGGCGGCTTGATCTTCTCGTGCCCGCGTTAAGGTCAGCGGGCTTCGATGCGTCAAAGAGCGCGGGCACGTTTTATTGCTATGTCCGCGCGCCATTCGGGACCGCAACGGGTATCCGCTTCCCTACGGCAGCGTCGTTCTCAGACTGGCTCATTCGCGAGTGTCTCGTTTCTACGGTGCCCTGGGACGACGCGGGCGCCTTCGTCCGCTTCTCGGTGACCTTCGAGACCGGCGTTGCGGGCGGGAACATCGAGGCGGAGGTTGAGGCCGAGCGGGACGTCATCCGCGCGCTGACGGAGCGACTCGTCTCGGCGCGCCTCGTTTTCGCGTGAGGATAGACGGCATTTCGTGTGACCGCACCATTTCGCGTGAGCTCGCGGCATTTTTCGCGTACCCGCGGGAATCGCGCGCGGTCATTGACAGCCGGGTCCCCCGCGTCCTAGAGTTTGCGGGTCGAATGCTCTGATGAGCGACGGAGGACTACGTATGGCAAAAAAGGCGATACTGAGCGCTGCTGCGCCAAAGGCGCTCGGGCCCTATTCGCACGCGACGGAAGCGGGCGGGTTTCTTTTTCTTTCGGGGATGCTCGGGATCGATCCCTCCACGGGCGCGCTCGCGGACACCGTCGAAGCGCAGGCGGAGCGGGCGCTCCGAAACATAGCCGCGGTGCTCGCGGATTCGGGCCTCGCCCTTGAGTCGGTCGTCAAGACGACGGTGTACCTCGCCGACATGCGGGACTTCCCCGCGGTCAACGCGACGTACGCGAAGCACTTTCTGGCGGACTTTCCCGCGCGCTCGTGCGTCGCCGTGGCGGGCCTTCCCGCGGGTGCCCTCGTCGAGATCGAGGTCATCGCCGCGCGGTGATGCGGCCGCGCGGCCTCGGCGAGATCACGGTATCGCCGATCGCTTCCCCGCGTAAAATAAAAGATACCGCTCGAGGTGCGCGTGCCAGTACGCGCCGTTATGTCCGCCCGGAGCGGTGAGAAGTGTCACGTCGACGTTCCGCTCCTTGAGCGTTTGGGCGAGCTCGCGGGCTCCCGCGATGAGTTCGTCTTCCTCGCCGCAGTCGAGGAACACGCGCGCCCCTTTGAGGTCGCGCGTGCGGGCAAGCTCGATCGGGTCGTGCTCGCTCCGTTTTCGGCCATCTGAGTAGATGAAAAAATCCGGTACGTCCCACCCGCGAATCGCGGGACTATGCCCGCCGATCTTCGCGAAAAGCTCGGGGTGGCGGAACCCGATATGGAGCGCGGAAAAGCCGCCCATCGAGATTCCCCCAAGGCTCCGCTTCGCCCGCTCGCGCGAGGCGCCGTAGCGCGTTTCGGCGAGGTACATGACTTCCTTCAAAAAATACGATTCATAGGGACCGCGGTAGAGCGCGGATTTCGGCGATGGCCCGTCCATCGCGGGCTCGCCCGAGTCGAGCCCCCAGCCGTTGTCCATCCTCGGCGCGACGATGATGACCGGCTCCATCTTGCCCTCGGCGATCAGGC
>DAOPYF010000018.1:0-28591 GCA_035352735.1 Treponemataceae bacterium
ACCATTATTCTTCGACGCCTTCGGCGCGCAAAACAAAGGGGTTTTACGCTATGAACGAACGAGAATCGCTTGATGATTATTTTAAAAAAGCGGACCGCAGCGCGGCTTTCGCCGCTTACTGCACTGACGCCTTCGGCTTGAACATCGCGCAGGACAGCCTTGCCGATAAGTGCCAAATCGATTACCTCCTGAATTACGTCCACTTTAACGGCAACGATGCCGGCCTCCAGATCGGGAGCGGGAACGGGAAGGTCGCGGCCTACATCGCGGAGCAAACGGGCGCGCGGATGACCGGCATCGAGCGCTCCGAAGAGGCCGTCGCTAACGCGCGGAAAAACGGCGCCGGTAAGGCGAATTTCATCGCGCAGGACCTTCGAGCCCTTTCCGTGACGGCCAACGAGTATTCCGCGATGCTCTTGATGGATTCGCTTCCTGAAGATGTAGAGGTCGCCGAGACGCTTGAATACCTGTACGGCAAGCTCGTGCCCGGCGGGCGAATCGGGGTCTTTTACACGGAGTACGTCCGGGACCCGCGGCACCAGAAACGAAAGCTTGAAATCGGCGAAACGAAAATCGCGCGCACCATACGGCTGAACGGGTGGAACTCGAAAGCGGTCGACTTCTGCGATCAATTTTACGACCTCGTCAGGCGAAAGGCAGAGGCGAACGAACGCTACAAAGGGCTTCTTGAGCAAGAGGGAAACGAAGTCCTCTACGAAACGGTCAGAAAGGGCTTACCGCCGTCGGAACTGTGCAAGAAGGATTTTGAGAAGCAGGCGAATCGCTACCTCTATTGCATCTATAAATAACGCTCAAAAAGGCGTACGGGAAAACACGCGCTTATGCGCGACGGGGAGCGACTGCTTGCGCAAAGAGGCATAAGGCTTCGATACTTTTTCGCCCCAAGACCGAAGGAGCTTCGCCCGTTCCTTGCCACCGTCGCGAAAAGCCCGTATAGTGTGCAAGAGGAGACGATTATGCCACTGATAACCTTCGAGGCGGGAAACCTGCCGGCCGCGGTCAAGGCAAGATTGATAGAGAAACTCACCGACGTGTCATCGGAGATTACGGGCATCCCGAAAAGCGCGTTCTTCATTTCAATCAGGGAAATGCCGGACGAAAACGTCGCCATCGGCGGCAAAACGGTCAAGCAAATGAAGACGGATTTCGGGAGATAACGCGTGTCCACCCATATCTTTATCGAGCACCTGCGAACCGCGTTTAACAAGCCCAATAGCGCGCATGATTATCTCCTGTTTGCCTTTCTCGTCCTTACGATCGCGGGAGTATGCGCGATCATCGTAACCCACCAGCACAAGAACAAAAACGACCATGACGATTGAAACGAGGGACATCCCAAAAACGGACATAGCATGCATCAAGACCCTCTGGGAAGAGCTCAACCGAATTCACCTGAGGGATTCCGTTAATTTCAAGGATCACTATAGCGCCTTCACCTTCGAGAAAAGAATGGAAACGCTTCTCGCCTGCAACGATTCAAACCTAAAGATAACCGTCGCGTTCTCGGGCCCCACCGCGCTTGGGTATTGCATCTCGACGATTGCCGGCATGGACGGCGAGGTCGACTCTCTTTGCCTCCATGAGTCCATCCGGGGAGAAGGCATCGGCAAAGAGCTCGTCCAGGGCCAAGTCGCCTGGATGAAGGCGCGGGGATGCCGGAGAATCAGGGTTAGCGTTTCCCATGGCCATGACTCGGTGCTGGGATTCTATCGCAAGCTCGGGTTCAAGGAACGCCTCATGGTCCTCGAACTCAAGGACTAGCAAACGGCAAACGTTCGAGCGAGCGCGGTCACAGGGGATTGCCGCAATTATAGCACTCGACTCGATAGCTCGAATTCTCCGCGTGACAGCGCGGGCATTCCACCGCGAAGGCACCGGTTTTCTTCCCCGCGCGCGGTTCCGGCTGAGACGATTCGTCCCCAGCCTTTTTCTCGGCGGGTCTTGCGCCCTCGGAAGGCGCGGACGCCTGAACCGCGACCCGCTCGCCTTCGCCCTCGGAAACGCGGATCGCCTGACCTGGGGTCGAAACGGGGGAAAGGTTGACGTTGATCGTCTGTCCCGCGCGTGGCGCGTCATGGGCCTCGCGCTCTTCTGGATAGAGGCGCAAGAAACGGCCGAGCTCCCGTATCAGGACATAGAGCTCCGCCGCGACGAAGAGAACCGACACGAGAATGAATACCTGAACGACTACCGCTATTGTCATATTTGCTCTTTAGGCTAAGTATTCCCGCCGCCGACGCATCTGTCAAATTTCACCATTTACAACCCTTAAAAAACGCGGCGTATGGCCATCGCTCGGGGCTTTCGGTATACTCGAACCCATGACGAACGAACAATGGCTGGCGTTTGATTCCTTCCGCACGCGGTTCCGCGAGCGCTGCGCGGCTTGGGGCGCGGAGGCTGGCAACGCGACGGGATGGCTCGCGACGCTCCAGCAAGAGGCCGCCAAGGCGGACGCGACGCCCGAGTATCCGCTTGAGAATCCCATCGTGTACAACCACGCGCTCGACGCCATTACCCGAGATGACAAGGTCGCGCTCATCGTCGTCGGGGACAACCCGGGAAAAGACGAGCAGCTCGAGAAGAATCGGCGCTATCTCGTCGGCCAGGCGGGAAAGCTCGGCGACGGCTTTTTCAGGAGAAACCCCGAACTCAAGGTCGACTTCCGCAAGAACGTCATCATCCTCAATAAAACCCCGATCCATACCGCGAAGACGAAGCAGCTTTCCTACGTCCTCAAAAAAGGCGGCACACGATTCCAGGCGATCTTCGAGGACTCGCAGCGCTGGATGGCCCGCGAGACAATGGAGCTCCGCGCTTCGCTTGGCTGCGGGCTTTGGCTCGTCGGGTATGCGGAGCTCAGGCAAAACGGGCTCTTCGCGGCCTACGCGGGCGAGCTTGCCCGCTATGGCTCAGCCGATGACGCCGTCAGGCTCTTTCAGCATTTCTCAATGAACCGCTTCTCGATCGATCTTAAGGAACGCACGGACCCCTCCGCGAGCCTTGAGGAAAACCTCCGCCGCATCGGCGTCGCGCATCGGCGCGAGATACTCGGCTGGTAGGCGCCATGGCTTTCGTAACAACGTATGCCGCCCCCGGCGATATCGACGAGATCATGAGGATCGAGGACGCGTCCTTCGCGCCTACCGTGCGCGAGGCGCGGGAAACCTTTATCGACCGGCTGAGCACGCGCCCCGCGTGCTGCACCGTGCTCGCATGCGATGAGCCGCGCGACGGTCGCCGCCTTTCGGGATACCTTTCGGCCGAGGTCTGGGACCGCGTCCCGGAGCCGACGGCACGCGCGTATGGGCTCGGGCATCGCGCCTCGGAGCGCCAGGTGACGGAGGGAACGGTGCTTTACATATCGTCCTTCGCCGTTGACCCGCTCTCGCGCGGCGGGGTCGGCCGCCCGTTTTTCCGGGACTCGATCGGCCTTATCCGGTCCCACTACCCCACGCTCGAAAGGATCGCGTTCATCGTCCACGAGGATTGGCTCGCCGCGCGGCATATCTACGAAGGCGAGGGCTTTCGCTATACCGGCAAGATCGCGGGCTTTTTCGCGCCGGACCACAAGAGCGCGCTCGTAATGGAGCGGCAGATATGAAGCGCCCCGTCATCGGCATCTACGCGATCGCGGGGATCGTCATCGCGATTTGGGGATCCACCTTCATCTCGACGAAGGTGCTCCTCGGCGCGTTTACCCCCGTCGAGATCCTCGTCTACCGATTCATCGTCGCGTACCTCATCATGTTCGCGCTCTACCCCCACGTGCACCGGCCCGATGGGTTCAAGACCGAGCTCTCCCTCGCGCTCGCGGGAATCACCGGGGGAACGCTCTACTTCCTCGCGGAGAACTTCGCGCTTTCGTACTCATACGCCTCGAACGTCTCCCTCCTCGTCTCGACCGCGCCGATCCTGACCGCCATACTCGCCCATTTTTTCATAAAGGGAGAGCGCGTCGGGAAACGGGCGTTCACAGGCGCGGGGATCGCCTTCGCGGGAGCCGCCCTCGTCATCCTCAACGGGAAGTTCGTCCTCAAGCTCAACCCGCTCGGCGACGCGCTCGCCGTTCTCTCAGCCCTTTCATGGGCGGTCTACTCGGTGATCGTGCGCAACCTCAAAACGGAGCGCTCAACCTACTACGTGACGCGAAAGATTTTTTTCTGGACGCTCGTCACGACGGCGCCGGTCCTCATCGCGTTTCCCGTGCGTTTCGATCTCAGGCCGCTTCTCGACCCGAAGATGGCGCTCAACCTCGCCTTCCTCGCGTGCTTCGCCTCCTCGCTCGCGTACGTTGCGTGGAACCGGGTCATCTGGACCGTCGGCGCGACGAAGGCAAACAACTTTATCTACTTCATCCCGCTTTTTACCCTCGCGGAGTCAGCGGCGTTCCTTCGGGAGCCGCTCACCCCGTGCGCGATCGCAGGCGCCGTCCTCATCTTCGCCGGGGTTTTCGTCACCGCGCGGGGTAAGCCCAAACTCGGGGCAAAGGTGGAACGCGAATGAAAGGCACCTCGCTTTTTTCCGATAGGGCGTTTTTCGCGTCCCTCTTCACGATAGCGATACCGATCATGCTTCAGAACCTCGCGAGCTCGTTCGTGAACATGATCGGCACGGTCATGATCGGGCGGCTCGGGACGGCGGAGATCGCCGCGGTCGGCCTGGGCACCCAGGTGTTCTTCCTCCTGAACATGATCCTTTTCGGCGTCTGCTCGGGCGCAAGCGTGTTCACCGCGCAGTACTGGGGAAAGGGAGACGTCGCGGGAATACGGAAAACGACGGGACTCTGCCTCGCGCTCGCGCTTACCGTCGCCGGGGCGTTCACGTTCGCGTGCTCCCTCGCGCCCCGCGCGATCATCGGGCTCTACTCCTCGGACGGGGAAGTCATCGCGATAGGCGCGCGATACCTTAAAATCGCGGCGGGGAGCTTTATCCCGTTCGCCATAAGCTTCGTCTTCGAACTCATCATGCGCTCGACCGAACGCGTCAAGCTCGCGCTCGCGGCCACCTTCGTCTCGCTCGGGGTCAACATCGCGCTCAGCTGGCTCCTCATCTTCGGCATCGGGCCCTTCCCGCGCCTCGGCGTCGAGGGCGCGGCGGTCGCGACGGTCGCCGCGAGAATCGTCGAGATGGCGATAGTCGTGACGGCTTCCTACGCGCGCCGATACGCGCTCGCGGGAAGTCTTTCGGAGCTCTTCGCGATCGACGCGTCGTTCCTGTCGCGCTTCGCGGTCATCGCCTTGCCGGTCATGGTAAACGAAACCCTTTGGGCGCTCGGGGTGACGACGCAAAACGTCATCTTCGCGCGCACGGAGACCGACGCGATCGCCGCGTTCAACATCGTAACCACGATATCGAGCATGGTGTGGTTTTTTTTCATCGGCCTCGGGAACGGGGCCGCGGTGGTCATCGGGAAGAAAATCGGGGAGGGCGACGAGCGGACGGCGCGGGACTACGCGTCGCGCATAACGCGCTTCGGACCGCTCATGGCCGTCTTCTGCGCGCTCTTCCTCATCCCGACGTCATGGCTTCTGCCCTTCGTCTTCAAGGCGGACGCGCGGGTCTTCGCCTTCGCGGCATCCATGCTCGTCGTGCTCGCGTTCGCGTATCCCGCGCGGGCGTTCAACATGGCGATGGTCGTCGGGGTTTGCCGCGCCGGGGGAGACACGGTCTTCTGCGTCTTTTACGATCTTTTTTTCATGTGGGCGGTTGCGCTGCCCGCGGCCGCGGCCGCGACCTTTTTCTTTCACGCGCCCGTGTGGGCGGTGTATATCTGCGTGCTCTCCGAGGAACCGCTCAAGATGCTGATCGGAATATGGCGCCTGAAAAGCGGGAAATGGCTCAACACGGTTACCTAACGCCCCGGCCGCGCGAGCGGGCCGAGGGGTAAGGCGCGGTTACTTACCGCAGCAGTGCTTGTACTTCTTGCCGGAACCGCAGGGGCACGGCTCGTTTCTTCCGACCTTGGGCGATGAGCGTACCATCGTCGTCGCGGCGAGCTTGCCGTCGGAATACATCCACGCGCCGTCGACCTTCTTGAACGAGGCGACCTCGCGATGCTCGTCGCGGAGCCCGTTCCGCGCGTAGTTCGCGGAAAACTCGACGACACCCTCGGTGTCGGAGGGGCCGCCCTTCGAGGTTGCGTGAATCGTCAGGCCAAGCCATTCGGATTCCTCGCTCCAGCGGCGGGTTTCCTCCATGTCGATATCGTTCTCGCCTTCCTTATTAATGCAGGAAGCCGCGATAAAGGCGATCTCGTCCTTCACGTACGCGGTATACCGCGCGCGCATCAGGGCTTCGGCCGTCGAAGCCTTCGTCTTTCCCTTGATAATGGGCTCGCAGCACGCGCTATAGTCGAGGCCGGAACCGCAGGGACACTGTTTCTTATCCATCAATCATTCTCCTTGCGAACAACCGAAAGTATAGCACACCGCATTTTTTTTGGGGAGCGGACGCAGGAGCTCGGTAACAGCGCCGCGGTAACGCACGAGAATGCCAAGCCATTCTTTTTTCGCGTGAAAAAACCCACGAATACGGTATACTATACCTAGGCGCGTTCACGGGCGTGGACGCACGGCACATTCGGGCCCGAACCGAGGCTATTGACCTTCCGGGCGTCATTTTGCTATACTTCTTTTGCCTCGGGGGTGTAGCTCAGTTGGCTAGAGCGCTTGCATGGCATGCAAGAGGTCAGGGGTTCAATTCCCCTCACCTCCACGAGTCCCTTCTCTAACCGACCATCAGTCGACAATCTGCAAGAAGACGTAATACCATGGATGACCTTGGACTTGACCCGGAACTCGCGGCGCTCCTTGACGATACCCCGGTTACCTTTAGCCCCACCTTGGGCAAAGAGGCGCTTTTTTCGCAATCGCTCGAGGCAAGCGGCGCCGGCCCCCGAAGTCCGGCCGACGTAGACCTCACGGCCTCGAATTTCACCCACATCACGAAGTTTCTCGCGGACAGGCCCAACGCGATATTGGACGACCCCGCGTACTATAAGCGGGTTCTCGGAAACGAGAACGAGACCGCGCAGCGGCTCCATACCCTCCTTTCGAAATACCTTACCTGCCAAGATCCCAAGGACCGCAGCGTCTACCGGATGCAGATCGTCAGCGCGTATTGGGACTTCATGTCGAACCTCGCGCTCAAGGCCGGCGCGAGCAAGATCGACTGCGCGAAGAAATACGCGCTTCGCTACGGACTCATACTCCCGACGCTCCTGACGCCCGAGCAGAAGAACCTTTTCGGCAGAATCATCGAGGACAATATCTACGGCGAGCCCGTCTACTACATCGACGAGTGGCTCTCCGCGATCGGCTCGGGAAAGATAAGCCCGTCGAGCACGGACGAGGTAAAGACCAAGAGCAAGGACGATTCGTCGCGCTTCCAGCAGCTCCTCGCGAAGGCGCAGGGAAAGCTTCAGAGCGCCGAAAACCTCCTGCGCGCGAAATCCGAGGAGCGCATCCGCGCCGAGGACGAGTTTAAGCGCAACATCGAGAGCGTTTTTCAGCATGAGACGATGCCCGGCTTTTCGGGCGTCAAGGCGGGTTTTACCGAGCAGCAGAAACGCGCGATGGGCGAAATAACCGAAAAGCTCCGGAACATCATCAACCTCGACAAGGACCTTCAAAATTTCGCCAGCGATTACGAGTCGGCCGACGCGGACGTGCGCTCATTGCAGCAGAAGGTCGAGGGTTCGGGCGGCGGAACGACGAACTCCTCGGGGGTAACGGCCGAATTCGAGACGCTCCGGCAAATGTCGAAGATGACCTGCGGAAGGGCGGGAAACCATTTCCCCATCCTGAGCCGCGAGTACTTTCATTCCTCCGCGCGCGAGATCGGCATGCGCGAGAACATCATCGAAACCCTCCGCTGGATCGAGAGCGTCGACCCCGAGGTCTATTGCCGCCAGTATAAGAGCCAGCTCAACCGCATCCCGCCGTTCGTCATCCTCATCCCCTCGTACGGCGATTTCGGCTTCTGCTGGGAGCCCTTCGATCGCTATAACCGCGTCACGAGCCGCGGGCGCATCGCGATCCCGATGTACGCGAAAAACCTCCAGATCTCGGTGCTCACCGCCGTCGCGGACCTGCGCTGGCAGGTCGCCAAGGAAAAGGCTTCGTATTACTGGATGGAGGAAGGCCTCACCGGCAACTACTATCAGTGGTTCCAGGCCCAGAAGATAAAGGGCGACGTAAAGGACCATTTCATCAACGATTACCTGTTGTGGATGCTCAAGGAAAGCGAGGGGATCCAGAAACTCTGCAAGGAAGTGCGCGGGGTGTTCTGGCGGTACATGCCCTTCTCGCCCGAGGTCAAGGCCAAGCTCAAGCCGCGGGCGATCGTCTACCAGGAACTCTGCCAGCGCGACACGAACCGCGAGCTATCCGACGGCTATTGAGCAGGCCCGGGCGAACTAGGAATTCTTTCGGCGCTTCGAGACGAAAAGCGGGTCGAGCTTGTCCTCGAGGTTAAACCGCTTGATCACCCACATGGTGAGCTTTTGATACAGCATCATCGCGAGGAAGATCCCCAGGAAAACGATAAAGGGAAGGATGACGCTCTTCGCGGGCCCGATGAGATCCTTCGCGAAGCCCGCGAGGACGACCAGGATCACGACGAACGCGATCGCGAGGATGATATTCACGAGCGTTCCGACGATCACGAAAATCACGGTATTCAGCTTCTTGTTCATTTTCGCGCACCCTCCTTACCCGCGTTCTTCACGCTTAGCAACAGAGAGCCCATCAGCAGTACGCCGCACACGACGACGGCGGAATCCGCCACGTTAAAGGTCGGCCAGCGCTCAAAGCCGAAGAGGCCGTAAAACTTCACGTCGATAAAGTCGAGGACGCCCTCGCTGCGGAAAAAACGGTCAAGGAGATTTCCGAGCCCGCCGCCGACGATGCCCGCGATGCACCAGCGCTGAAAGGCGTTGAGATCCTTGCTCCGGAAATAGACGAAGACGACGACGAGGATGACGAGCAGCGGCATCAGCCCGAAGAGGAAGCTCCGGATGTCGCCCGAAAGGTCGCCCCCGATGCTGAACGCGATGCCGGGATTATAGACGCGCACGAAGCGGAGGAAATCGCCGAAAAAAGCGGCGCCCACGGACCAAGGCTTAACGGTCATCGAGACGATCCACTTCGTCAGCTGGTCTAGCGCGATGACGGCCAGGGTCAAGGTAAACGGCAAGAGCCGGTTTTCGTTTTTCTTTTCCATGAGTACGATAATACCTATAAACCGGTCGGTACGTCTATGAAAACCGTGTCGATTCCGGTTTCCCGCGCCAGCCGTTCCGCGACGAGCCTGACGCCCACGGTCTCGCTTTGATAGTGGCCCATCGCGACGACCGAAACCCCTGCCTCGAGCGCGGGATGATATGCCTCGTGCTCGAGCTCGCCGGTGATGAAGAGGTCAAGCCGCTCGGATATCGCGTCATAGACGTTATCGGAGCCGCAGCCCGAGACGATCCCGACGGTCTTGATCGCCTTCGGCCCAAACGGAAGGACGTGCGCGGGCCTTTCGCCCGAGGGGAAAAGGCGGGCGAGCGCCTCGTCGAGGGAAACCGGCGCCTCGAACGAGCCGGCCCACCCCGCGAGGCATCCGCGCCAGGGGGCAAAGCGCCTAAGGTCCCGAAGCGAAAGGCGGCGCGCGAGACCCGCGTTATTCCCGCACTCGGAATGGATATCGAGGGGGAGATGGCTCGCGTAGAGGCCGAGGTTCGCGGCGAGAAGCGCCTTGACCCGGCGATAATGCGCCCCGGTCAGCAGCTCCGAGTGTCCCCAAAAAAGACCGTGATGCACGAAAAGGAGCCCGGCGCCCGCCGACGCCGCGCGGGCAATCGTCTCAAGCGAGGAGTCGACCGCGAAGGCGACGCGTGAAACCTCAGCGCCGTCGTTCTCGACCTGCATCCCGTTCCGGGAAGGGTCGATCGCCGCGAGGGCCCCGTTATCGAGCAGAGACTCGAACCAACGCTCAAGATCCCGATTGGTCATGCGTCCTCCTGTCGGAAAGCCACGAGACGATCCTCCGTCCGGTAAGGATCGCGGCCTTGCGCCCGGAATCGCGGGAGCTTCCCAAAAGCCGCGCCGCGAGCACGTCGTCGGAGGCAAGCTCGCCGAGGCCATAGAGGCCACGGTCAGCACCCGAGATCACGAGAACGGGGAACGCGCTCGCGGAGGCGGGCATCATGGCGTCGACGCCCTCAAGGACGGCATAGCCGCCGGGCAGCGAGTCCGCGCCCGAAAGCGGCGGAAGCGCGGGTCGTTCCTTGGAATTGACGATGGCGACCGCGCCCGCGAAGGTGTTGGGATACTTTCGAAGATAGCCGAAAAGCGCGTCGACGGCGCTTCCCTCGGCGAGCGCGTAGATCGGGGTCGTTTGCCCGTAATTCGCGCGCACGCGCCTGACAAGCAGCGCGAGCTCGTTTTCTTGGTTCGCGGCAATCTCGGCCGAATCGGTCAGGAGCGGCCGCCCGGCGAGAACCTCGCCGGTGAGGGCCATGCACTGCCGAGCAGAGGGCGAACCCATCAGGGGATTGCGATACTCGCGGAGACCGGAGAAGTCGGCCCCGAGAACGACGTATCCCGCGCCCGCGATCTCGAGAACCGTCGAGGTCCTCCCGCGCGAGCCCGAGCCGATGTCCCCGAGCACGATCATGACAGGCTTTCCGGCGGCCCCGGGAGCCGTCACGGCCGCCGTTTTCCACACGCTATAGCGTGCCGTAAGACCAGGGGACTCCGTCTCGGTGCTCATCGAGCGGCCGACGGCGCGCGAGGACACCGCGCCGGTCTCGGGCGCGAAGGCGAAGGCCAAAACGGCAGCGACCGCGAAAAAGGCAAGCAGGAATGAATGCCAGACGACGGAAAGCGGTTTATACCAGTCGGTCGGAAGACCGAGGAAAAGGCGCGCGAGCCGGATCATGCCAAAAACGAACGCCAGGGTCGTCACGAGGAATATGGGCAAGAAGGAAATCCTGAAACCCGAACCCATGACGATCAGCGCGCACAGGATGAACGCGATCGGCGGCAACAGCGGGATCCCGCCGACGCGCTGAAGCCGTCGGGAAAACGGCCTGAGCAGAACCGGGATGAGCAAGAGCGAGACGAGTATTTCGCCAATAAACAGATCGGACATTATGCGATCCCCCCAAAGTACGGTATACTATTTCATAGCAAGGAGCCGATACATGCCTGACACAACGCTTGAGCTTACGCCGTCGGAGATTACCTTTTCCATTCCCGAAACGAAAATCCGCTGCCTGCGCGCGGACGGCGCGGTAAACCCGATCATCGGGCAGGACCGGGCGATCAGCGCGCTCGAGCTCGGCCTCGGGATACGGGCGGACGGATTCAACATCTTCATCATGGGGGCATCGGGTACCGGAAGAAGGACGGTGCTCAAGGCATTGCTCGCAAACTATAAAGCAAACGCCGCCGAGCTACAAGATATCGCGTATACCTACAATTTCGCCCGTCCGCTCGAGCCAAAGGCCATATTCCTCAAGCCGGGCGAGGGGGCCGCGTTCCGGAAGGGACTCCAGCAGGCGATCGAGGCGATTCGGAAACAAGCGCTCGGGATCGCGAAGTCCGAGGGCTACGCGGCGGCGAGCAGGAAGATCCTCTCGGCCTCGGACGCCGAGGAAAACCAGCTTCTCGCCGACTTCGAGTCGCGCGCGGCGGGGGACGGGTTTAAGCTCATCCAGATCAAGGACGACGAAGCCCGCTCGATGGACCTCGTCCCCGTCTACCGGGGAAACGCGACGACCTTCGATGACCTTCAGAATCTCGTCGCCCGGGGCAAGTACCCGCGAGACCGGCTCAACGCCCTTCGCGAGAGCTACTATCGCTCGCTGGACCAAATGTCCGAGCTCTTCTCCGAGATCCGGGACAAGCGGCGCGCGGCAGACAAAAAGATACGAACGCTCAAGTCCGAGACAATCGCCCCGATCGTCGACGCCGAGCTCAACCCCCTCAAGGCACGGTTCGCGGCGGGACCGGAAACCGCTTCAGTCGCGGAGTTTTTGCAAGCCGCGCGAGACGACCTCGTCGCCCGCGTCCCCGTCTATAGTGAGCCCTTTAAGAGCCCGCGGCACAAGAAAGCCTTTTTCGGCCGCTACGCGATCAACCTCGTCTGCGAGAACCCCGAGGGGAAGGACTACGTAATCCAGGAAGAGGTTCCGACCTTCGCGAACCTCTTTGGCAGCATCGAAAGCCCGAGCGCGAACAACGACGATATCGCCGTCAACGGCCACCTCCGCCTCCGCGCGGGCGCCATCCATCGGGCCTCGGGCGGCTTTCTCGTACTTCGCCTCCAAGACCTCCTCCTCGAGGAAGGCGCGTGGCCCTACCTCAAGAGGGTCCTCCAGTCCGGGAAGATCGAGATCCAAACCCCGCCGACGGGCAACCACGTCCCGAGCATACTCAAGCCGCAGGTTCTGCCGGCGCGGCTCAAGGTCGTGATCATCGGCGGCGAGCATTCGTACGACTTCCTTTATCAGGAAGATCCCGATTTCCAGAAGCTCTTCAAGATCTGCGCGGAATTCGATTCGGTGATGCCGCGAACCGACGAGAACATGGCGAAGTATATCGCCTATATAGAGGAGCTCGGCCGCCGATCGGGCGCGCTTCCCTTCGCCGATTCGGGCCTCGCGCGCATCCTCTCGCACGCGGCGCGGCTCGCCGAGTATCGCTCCATGCTGACGACCCGCTTTACCCAAATATCGGATCTCGTGACCGAGGCGAATTTCCAGGCAAAACTGATGGGAGAGAGCGAAATCTCCCAGGCGGTCGTCTCTAAGGCGATCGAGCACCGCCGATATCTCCAGCGGCTTCCCGAGGAAAAGTACGCCGACATGATCCGCTCGCGCGAGATCCTCCTCGACGTGAGCGGAACCCGCGTCGGCAAGATGAACGGGCTCGCCGTCCACGACCGGGGCTACCACGCGTTCGGCATCCCCGTCGCGGTCACCGCGCAAGCGGCGCCCGGCGACACCGGGGTCATCAACATCGAGCGGGAATCGGGGCTCTCGGGGGAGATATACGACAAGGCGCACCTGATCATCCAGGGGCTCCTCCAGCGGAAATACGCCAAGGACATCCCGCTCGCGGTGTCGGCGAGCATCTGCTTCGAGCAGTCGTATACCGAGGTCGACGGCGACTCGGCCTCCTGCGCGGAGTTTTTCGCCCTCGTCTCGGCCATCGCGCAGGAACCGCTCCGTCAGGACATCGCGGTAACCGGCAGCCTCAACCAACTCGGGGACGTGCAGCCGGTCGGCGGGGTTCCCGAAAAGATCGAGGGCTTCTTCGACGCCTGCTCGATACTCGGCCTTACGGGAAGCCAGGGGGTAATCATCCCAAGGCGAAACCTCGACAGCCTCCTCCCGTCCGACCGGCTTCAACAGGCAGTCGAGGATGGGCTTTTCCACATCTGGGCGATCGATACCGTCGACGAAGGGCTCGAGATCATCTCGGGGATTCCCTCGGCCGAATTCGACCGCAGGGTTTGCGCCGTTTTGGCCAATTATTACGAGAGAATGCGTAAATTTTCCAAATAGCGGGCATTCCGCTGGAAAAAAAGAAAGTCGTGCGATAAAATTAATCTGTTATGGAAACACAAAGTTTGACACAGCTTGACGTTCCTAAGATTCAAAAAGCTACCCGAATGGGCGTCCCGCTTTCTATAACGACATATACCCTTCCGCACGAAATCGAGCTCTATATCGCCGACGTCCTCGCGTGTTTCCTCGCCGAGCTGAACCAAGAGCGCTTGAAGGATTACCTCGGCTACTGCATCAACGAGCTGACCACCAACGCGAAGAAGGCGAACACCAAGCGCGTGTACTTCATCGAAAAGAAGCTCGACATCAACAACCCGATCGACTACGAGATCGGCATGAGAACCTTCAAGGACGAAACCCTCAACAACATAGCCTACTACCTCCAGATCCAGAAGGACGCGGGCCTCTACGTCAAGGTCCTGATGCAGGTCAAGAAGCCCAACATCGTCCTCGAGGTCAGGAACAACTCCGAGATGACCAAGACCGAGTTTAAGCGCGTGTTCGACAAGATCGCCCGCTCGCGGCAGTTCACGACCCTCGAGGAGGCCCTTACCCAGGTTCTCGACGACTCGGAGGGCGCGGGACTCGGCCTCGTCATCATGATCCTGATGCTGAAAAAGGTTGGGCTCAACGACGAGAACTACGAGGTATTCGTGGACGGCGGCGAGACGATCACCCGCATCACGATGCCGATGGACGTCGAGACTCAGGAGCAGTTAAACGCCCTGACGAAGGACATCGTCGACTACATCGACGCCCTGCCCCAGTTCCCCGAGAACATCGCGCAGATCGAAAAGCTTTTGAACGACCCGGACTCCAAGCTCTCCGCGATCGCCGCGCACATCAGCAACGACGTCGCGCTCACGACCGACCTTCTCAAGCTCGTCAACTCGGCGGCCTTCTCGCTCGCCAAGAAATGCACGAGCATCACCGAGGCCGTCAAGCTCGTGGGCATTCGGGGAATCAAGAATCTCCTCTATTCCATCGGCTCGCTCCGTGTCCTCGGGAGCTCGACGAACGAGCAAAAGGACCTCTGGGAGCACTCGTATAAGGTCGCGTTCTATTCCTACAACCTCGCCAGGAACTTCCTCCACAACCGGATCGTCACCGAGGACGCGTACGTATGCGGCCTGCTCCATGACCTCGGGAAGATCGTCTTCAGCGCCATGTACCCCGACCTGCTCGATCGCATCGCGAAGCTCAAGACCGAGCGGAACATCCCCGAGAAGGTCTACGCAACCCTCCTCGCGGGGATTAACCATCCCGACATCGGCTCAGCCCTCGCCGAAAAATGGAACTTTCCCCCGTCGCTCATCGCGGCGATACGCTACCACCACTCCTTCGAGAGCGCCCCTGCCGAGTACCGCGATCTCGCGGCGACGGTTAGCCTCGCGGACCTCATGATCCATTACGGCGACGGCGCGATCGATTTTTACCAGCTTGACCGAAACCTCTTGAACGTCTTCGGCGTCACGACGGAAAGCCAGCTCCAAAAGATGTGCGCGAGCCTTCAGTCGGGTTTCGAAGCCGAACAGCGAAGGTAAGCCGTCCACGCCTGCATCAGGATGCCGAAGGCGACCCCCACGTTTATCGAGGCCTTAATCCCCTTCATGGGAATGCTCACCCGCCCATAACTCGCCCGTGCGAGGCCCTCGGGGCTCACGCCCAATTCCTCAGACCCGATAATCACGATACCCGTATCCGGAAAGACAAACTCGTCGATCGGCGTCCCGCCCGTCTCGAGCGCGAATACCGGAACGTCCGCGGGCAACGCGTCGAGCGGCAGCCGTTCCCATGGAAGCCAGTCGATGCAGCCCATGGCCGAACGCACGGCGCGCGGGTGCTCGGGCGGCGCGCATAAGGGCGAGACGATGACGCGCTCCGCGCCGAAAGCCTCCGCCGTCCGGAATATCGAGCCGAGGTTGAACGGCGAGCGGATATCCTCCGCGTACGCGGCGACGCCGGGGAAGAAAGGCCGCGTTACCGCGGTACCCGCGGCGCCTTCACGGGGTCCATCCGCGCTCACCGCTACCGACGAGGAGGCCGGTGACGTCACCGCAATCGGATTCGTCACCGAGGGCGCTCCGGGAACGATGAGGTCCCATTCCGCGGGGAGCGCGCCCGCCGCGGCGAGAAGGGCATTCCGCGCGACGTTGCAAAGCCTGAGCGCGGCGACCGAGCCCGCCGATCCTTCCCGCTCGGCGTCGGCCATCAGCCGCGCGATCTCCGCGCGCGCGCATTCTTCGAGCTTTGGGTCCTCGAGCGCGAGGGAAACGACGCCAAGGACGTAGGAAAGGTCGAACGGGGCAGCGCTCGAATCCGCGAGCGTACCAGCCGCCGCATTCCCGCGGGCATCGGCGCGCGCGCGCTCGAACCCCGCGAGGATAAGCGCGAGTTTCCGCCTTCGCTGCCCGGCGGGCAACTTGGCGAGTTTATGGATGGGGATCATGCGGGCATTCCTAGTACGCTTGCTTGATGAGGTCGAAAAGGTCGTCGCTCGAAAGCGCGCGCGGGATATAGTTCATCACGTCGAGCGCGGCCGCGTCCTCGGACACGGGGACGAGCTGGTCGATCGTGAGCCCGAGATCCTTGAGGCGGGTCGGGAGGCCTGCGAGCGCGAGCCTGCGGCGGATATCGTCGATCGCGGCCTTGGCGACGTCGGCGGTGTCGACCCCGGCGCTCGAGACGCCGAGCATCTTGCCGATCGTCGCGATGCGGTCGACCTTCGCGCGCGAGGCGTCTTCCATGATGTACGGAAGGAGCACGGCGCAGACGAGCGAGGTCGAGGTTTTATAGCGCGCGTTGCACGCGAGGGAGATGGCGGTAGCGACGCCGGGGGAGCTTACCGCGACGCCCATGGACGCCATGCAGCCGCCCTGACCGATGAGCATCTCCGAGGGCGTCCCGACGAGCTTGCTCTGCTCGGGGTCGAGCGCCAAAAGAAGCACCTCGATCGACTTGCCGAGGATGGTCTCGGAAAAGAAGTTCGATTTCGTCGAGACGTAGCCCTCGACGGCGAGGGAGATGGCGTGGAAGACCATCGAGACGGCGGTGTTCGGCGACATGTTCATGTAGAGGTTCGGGTCGATGACGACCGCCTTGCAGACGGCGCTCTGGGTCTTCATGAGGCGGATCTGCCGATTTCGCGCGTCGATGACCGGCGTGCGATCCATAAACACGAAAGGGTCTCGGCACGTCGAGGGGATCTCGATGAACGGCAACGCGCCCGAATAAGGCTGCGCGCCGGCTAAATACTCAAATACGTCATGATCCTCGTTAAAGAGCGAGGCGACGGCGCGCCCGAGGGAGGCCGTCTTAAGCCCACCGAAGGAGATTACGCCGTGAACGTGCGCCCCGCGCGCGAGGGAAAGCGCCTGCTCGAGGGTCGTGGACGTCGCGGCCGCGGGGATGTCGTCGAAGAGAAACACCGAGATGCCCTTTTCCTCGAGCGCGGAAACGGCCTTATCGACAAGCCCAAATTCCTTCAGGATCGGGTCCGCGATGAGCATGTAATTCGTGCCCCAGGTTGCCGCGACCTGACCGATACGGGTCATGGTGTACGGCCCCAGAATGACGTTCGGCGATATCTTAAATACAAAATCAGCCATAGCAACCTCACAAGTCCCTTTAAATGTAGCCATATTGCGATAAAAAAAAAGGCGGAAACCCGTAAAAGGCCCGCCATTATCACCGATTTATGACTCGAACCCCGTCAGAAGGGGCGTTTGTTCAAAGCCCGTAGACATCCATAAGCCGGTCGGCGACGAGATCGACGACGGATTTATTGATATATGAAGGATCTTTCATCTTCTGCATAACCTCGGCAACCCGATCCGAGCGAACGTCGGGGGCAGCGTTGGCAGCTTCCATTGCCTTGTAGGCCTCGGCAAGCTCTTTCGCCTCCGAAGAAACGCTGATGGAATCAGGACGGGAACTTCCGCCAGCGCGATGGGCTTTCTGAGTATTCTGTACGTTCTTCAGGGGATCAATTCCCCCCAAGCGATCAATCATCATATCGTTCCTGCCTTCAATTCCTTATCGGTCACTCTTCGTCGGAAGTTGAGCGTTTTTTCCCGGAAACGTACACGGAAAATTCGCCCAAAATCTTTTCCCTGGCGGCGAAGTCGTCCCGAACCTCGGATACGGTTCCCGTCGCGAGTTCCTCATGCAGCTTCGTGAGCTCTCGCCCGACGACGATCTGCCGGTCACCATCAATCTCGGCAAGATCGCCGAGAAGCTTGAGTATCCGGAACGGCGATTCGTACAAAACGAAGGCGTTCCCGCACTCTAACAGCTCCCTGAGCCTGCTCCGTCTCCTTCCCGGTTTGGGGGAAAGAAAACCCTCAAAGGTGACGGTCTTATCCGTCCCGCCCGAAACCGACAACAGCGTCGCAAAGGCCGACGCGCCCGGAATCGGCACGATCGTATAGCCCGCCTCGCGGGCTTGGCGCACGAGAACCGCGCCAGGGTCGCTTAAGGCCGGGGTTCCCGCGTCGCTCGCGTAGGCCACGTTCTGGCCCTTCCGGAGGATCTCGAGTACCCGCTTCGAGGCGTCTTCCTCGTTGCGCGCGCGGCAGGAAACGAGCGGCTTTCTGATGCCAAAGTGGGTCAGAAGCTGCAATGTATGCCGGGTATCCTCGCAGGCAATCACGTCGACGGTCTTGAAGGTCTCGAGCGCTCGGTAGGTGATATCCCCCAGGTTCCCGATCGGTGTCGCCACAACATACAATACTGCCACGAATTTATGATAAACCACTTTATGGATTGCGACAAGAGAGTTTTCAGTGCATTATATATGTATGATCCCGTCTTCCTTTTACGTACTATTCCTCGTCTTCGTCGGCATCTTTCTCCTCGTCTTCGCCTATACCCTATTTACCACCGTGGGAAAACGGACCGAGAAGGGAAAGAACCGACTTCGCCGGGGGTTCGTCGGGGAAGCGGGGGTCTGCCCCCTGTGCGAGACGATCCTCGCCAAGGGAGAGCAGATTAAATCGGCGCTCTACCCGGGCGAATCCGACCGAATCTGCCACATCTTCGGATGTCCCCATTGCCATCCTTACCTTGAAGAATCCGTGAAGCGAACCTGCCCCGTCTGCAAAAAAGCGGTACCCCCGGAAGGCTATCTCATCGCGCGCTTCTTCGAACGGCCGAATAACAAACGCCACGTGCACATCCTTGGCTGCACCGGCTGCCGCGTCCCGCCGAAAAAATAATCCCCTCCGTCTTTTTTTCTCCATTTCCTCTCAAGTGTTTTTGGGCCACTCCGATACTGAGTGTATGCGTTGATTTCGGACGGTAACAGGTAACCGTCCAGAATCGGCGCACCGTCTTCTGAGCGGGGTCGTCAGAGGATCCGGTAAAAAAATTGACAGATCGGCAGGGATGCCGCGAACGACATATTAAACGTCGTCGAAAACCGCCAAAGGAGTAGCATTATGATCATCAATCACAACCTGAGCGCCATGTATTCCCAGAGAAGCCTCGGTGAAACCACCCTGTCCAACTCGAAGAACATGGAGAAACTTTCTTCCGGCATGCGCATCAACCGCGCAGGGGACGATGCATCCGGGCTCGCCGTATCCGAAAAGATGCGGAGCCAGGTCCGTGGTTTGAACCAGGCAGCTACCAACGCACAGAACGGTATCTCCTTCATTCAGACCGCGGAGGGATACCTCCAGGAATCCCAGGATATTCTCCAGCGCATCCGCGAATTGAGCGTACAGTCCTCGAACGGAATCTATTCCTCCGAGGATCGCATGCAGATTCAGGTCGAGGTTTCGCAACTCGTTGCGGAAGTCGACCGAATCGCGAGCAACGCGCAGTTCAACGGGATGAACATGCTGACCGGACGTTTCGCGAAGGAAACCGGAGAGAACAACGTAACGGGATCTATGTGGTTCCATATCGGCGCCAACATGGATCAGAGAACCCGCGTGTACATCGGCACCATGACCTCAAAGGCCCTTGGTGTCCGCAACGTCGGCAACGAGCAGATCATGAGTCTCTCGTCGCCCGACAGCGCTAACCGCGCAATCGGAACTCTCGACGAAGCGCTTAAGAAAATAAGCAAGCAGAGGGCAGACCTCGGTGCTTATCAGAACCGCCTTGAGTACGCTGTAAAAGGACTGAATGTTGGTTCAGAAAACCTCCAGGCCGCCGAATCGCGCATCCGCGATACCGACATGGCCAAAGAGATGGTCGACTTTACCAAGAATCAGATCCTCACACAGGCCGGAACCGCCATGCTCGCGCAGGCGAACCAAATGACTCAGGGCGTGCTCAGCCTTCTCAAGTAAGAGACCGCGAGGAAGCACGGGAATGGGCCAGTTTCCAACCGGGGCGCCGTCCGGAAAACGAAAGTTTTTCGGGTCCGCCGCCCGCAAGGCTGGGAATTGGCCCTTTTTTTATGCTAGAATGCAGGCAGTATGCGCATAATGACGGATATTCAACGGCGTATTCTGAAAGAAGAATACCCAACCATGAGCTTCGACAGCGATTCGGATATCGAGCGATACTTCGAGATGCGAAAACAGGGGCGCCAAACGGACGCGCTTGCCCTTTACGATACGCGACTCCGGAAGAAATATCCCAACGACGCGCAACGGACCGAGCTCCTGCGCTATTATCGCTCGAGGGATCCCCGCTACGCCGAAATCCTCCACGAAAGCATGATAGACCTCGCCGAGCGACTCGTTGCCCGCACGACCTACGTGATATCGCTTTTAACCAAGGACATCGATTCGGTCGACCTAACCGACGCGTATTCCGTCATCAAGCTCACCGAGGGCCTCCTTTCGGTGATCTCGCCGGACCGCTACATCGCGATCTCCTTTACCGAGAAATACGTCCGCTACGCGAAGGCGCTGAACTTCCGCCACGGCGAGATGGAGCGGACCGCCGAGCTTATCAGGCTTTACGTGACGGACACGATCGAGTCCGTGCAGGATTTCAAGAAGGAGCGCGAGGAACGCAGGAAACAGCGCGCTCGTCAGACCGAGCGGCAGCGTGAGTCCAAACGGGCGAACTTCGACCTTTCCCGCATCGTCTTCAGCGACGAGGACCTCCAGCGCATCACGATACCGGCGAACGTCACGAGAACCGAGGACATCGTCATCGCCTATTGCTCGAGGTACTGGAACCTCGTGGGCGACCCTGCCTTCGAGAAGACGGTATTCCTCTACTCGAGAAAGTACCGGACGAAGCACAACGACGTTTTCCAGGCGATCAAGAACGGCCGCGACCACGGATGGAAGGACGAGGAAATTCTCAACGCCGTCCTCGCGACGGTCGTGACCGGATACTATTACAGCATTACGGGAGACGTGTACCTCCAGCGGTCATGGGCGCGCTGCAAGGCAGGGCTCGTCGCGGGAAGCGAAGTCCAGGCGCAAAGCCCCGTCGCCCTACACCAGGCGCGAACGAGCCCGCACGCGGCGGCGTATAAGGCCAAGAAATGGGCGGCGCCGAAAACCGCGCCCAAGGCCACGCAACGAATCGCGCAAGCGGCGCGCGCCGCCGCGCCAAAGGCCGCGAAAGCACTTGAGCGGCAGGCATTCACCGAAGGCAGCGCTAGAAGCTCCGCGCCGATCCACGAGAGAAAGTCGCTCATTCCCGCAGCAAAACCGATCATCGCGCCGCCGGTCAAGACGGCGGCAAAGCCTTCCGCATCGCGCGCAAAGGTAGCGCCGGCAAAACGCGCGGCGACCTTCAAGCCGGAAAGGGCACCCACGCGCGCGCGACGGCCGAAGCTGCCGGCAGCGCCGGCCTTCAAGCCAAATTCCGTCGCTGACATAATCCGCAAGATGACGGGAAAAACCTATACCGTGTACAAGGATCTTTTCTTCCGGGAAATCAGGCCCTCGATACGAGCGACACTCGCGGCGTCGCGCTCGGGACGCGCGAACCCGTTCGGCACCAAGCAGAACGACGCGGAGGAGATCATGTACGGCTTTCTCGAGGCGCATTACGACGACCCGTACCAGAACTGGAAGGGAAGCGTCGAGCGAAAGACCGTCGAGGACTTAGGATACTCGATCCCCGCGCTTGAGCCGGTTATCTCGGATTGGATAGAGCACAAAAAATAAAACTGAACGCCGCTTAGAACTGCGACCGGCCGCGAAAGCTTCGCGCGAGCGTGAGGCGGTCGGCGTACTCAAGGTCGCCGCCGACCGGAAGGCCCGACGCGAGCCGGGTCACCGTGACGCCCTTATCCTTCAGGATGCGCTGTATATAGAGCGCGGTCGTGTCGCCCTCGACCGTCGGGTTCGTCGCGAGTATCACTTCCTGAATCTCGCCTTCCATAATTCTTGCCACGAGCTCGGAGAGCCTGAGCTGATCGGGCCCGATGCCCTCAAGCGGCGCGATCACGCCGCCGAGCACGTGGAAAAGCCCGTTATACTCGCGGACGGCCTCGATCGTCTGCACGTCCTGCGCCTGCTCGACGACGCACACGAGGTGCCGGTCTCGCCCGGGGTCGGAGCAGACGGCGCATAGGTCGTCCTCCGTGTAGGAGCCGCAGACCCGGCACGGGTGAATGCGGTCGTGGAGCACGGTGATGTCGTGCGCGATGCGCTCGCAGAGGGACTGGTCGCTTTTCAGGAGAAAATGCGCCATGCGCGCGGCGCTTTTCTTGCCGACGCCCGGCAGGCGCGAGAGGCTATCGATGACGTCGTCGAGGGCGTTCATAGCGCGGGCATCCCGCCGAGGCCGCCCGCGAGCGGGCCGAGGCGTTCCTTCAAAAGATCGCGCACGCGGGCCATCGCGTCGGCATGCGCCGCCGCGATGAGGTCCTGGAGCATGGGCACGTCGCGGGGATCGACCGCCACGGGATCGAGAAACACGCCGGTCATCTCGAACTGGCCGTTCAGCGTTACCTTGACGATGCCGCCGCCCGAGGATCCCGTCACGGAAACGGACGCGAGCTCCGCCTGGATCTTCGCGAACTGTTCCTGTATCGACTTGGCGTTTTTCAGAATATCGAACGGATTAATGTCCATCGTTCCTTCCTTATCCCACGATCGTTCCGCGGAACATCACGCGAACCGTCTCTACCTCGGAGGGGACGACTTGGCTTGCCTCCGACGCGGCGGCCGCGCGCGAGTCGTCCATCCGGATCTCGATGCCGTAGGGTCGCCCGAGTATGCGGGACGCCGCGTCGGCTATCGCCCGCCGCTCCTGCTCGAGGAGATTATGGACGAAGGGCTTATCGACCGAAAAGCGGACGACGGACCCCGCGTCCGACCAGTCAAACCCCTGCGCGATTCCCGCCGCCACCATGTTCTTCGTCGACTGAAGCGCCGCGACGAGCGCGGCGGGGAATTCCGAAAAGGGAATCGCGGGCACGGCTGCGGCCGCGCTCGCGGGAATAGGCGCCGCGTCGCTTGCGGTCATCGCGCATTCGGCGGCTTCGGGCGTAGCACTTGTGGCCACCGGGACCGCAGCGCTCGAGGGAATCGGTTCGGCAGCGCGCTCAAGGTGTGCCTCGGGCGCAGGCAGCGACTCGCTTACCGCTTGCGCGGGCTTTTCATCGACCGCGACGCGAGCCGAAGGGGCCGATCCGAATCGGTCGCCATTCATCCGCTTTTTAAACGCGGCAAAGGGGTCTTCTATCCGCACGTCAGGATCGTCCGGGTCCCCGTCTGCGCTCGAGGCCTCGACCGCTGGCGAGCTATCGGCTAACCCTGTACCCGCATCAATAGCCGGCGCATTGGGCGCGGCATGGCTCGCGCTTACGGGAGATGCCGCCTGGGCTCGCGATCCTGCGGCCTTGGCCGCATCAGGAAAAGGGCCGCTATCCCGCCTCGCGCCTGCGCCCTTGACGAGGAGACTCTGCGCCTGCGCGATCGCCTGCCGCATCTCGGCGGGCGAGACGTAATCGGAAACCCAGGCGAGTCGCGAAACCGCGAGCTCAAGCTCGTACCGGGGATCGATCGAATAGCGGATATCGCGGAAGAGCTGAAGCATGGAGGCGAGGGCGCGCTCGATCTGGACGGGCGACCACAGCTCGAGCACTCGCGCAGAGAAGCGCTCGGGGCTCTGCCCGAGAAGCGACTCCTTCGTGATCCCGCTCCTGATGAGGAGCAGACTCCGAAAATAGTCCGCGAGGTCGACGGTAAACTGCTCGACCGAGACACCCGACTGGAGAAGCGAGTCGAGCGCGGTGAGGGCGCCAAGGGAATCGCGGGCGGCGCATGCCTCGATGACGGGGTTGATGCGATCGACGCCGACGAGTCCGAGCTTGTCGCGAATCTTCTCGAAGGTGATGTGGCCGTCCGAAAAGGCGGCGACCTGGTCGAAGAGGGTGTACGCGTCGCGGACGCTGCCGGTCGCCTCGCGGGCGATCCAGAAGAGCGCCTCCTCGTCCGCGTTGATCGAGGACTCGGCCGCGGCCTGCGCGAGCACGTCCTTGAGGAGCTCGACCGGCACGAGCCTGAAGTTAAACTGCTGGCACCGGCTCTTGATGGTCGCCGGTACCTTGTGGATCTCGGTGGTCGCGAAGATGAAGATGACGTACGGCGGCGGCTCTTCGATCGTCTTGAGGAGCGCGTTGAACGCGCTCGTCGAGAGCATGTGCACCTCGTCGATGATATAGACCTTGTAGCGGCATGAGTTCGGGGGAAACTGAACCTCGTCCTTGATCTGGCGGACGTCGTTAACGCTCGTGTTCGAGGCGCCGTCGATCTCGATCACGTCGAGACTCGAGCCGCGCGCGATCTCCGCGCAGGCGGGGCACGTGCCGCAGGGCGTCGCGCTCGGTCCTTCCTGGCAATTCAGGGCCTTGGCGAGGATTCGCGCGGAACTCGTCTTTCCGCAGCCTCGGGGCCCGGAGAAAAGGTACGCGTGCGCGATCTTGCCGGCGGCGATGGACTTCTGGAGCGTCGCCACGACGAAATCCTGGCCTATCATATCCTCGAACCGACGCGGACGCCGACGCGTCGCTGTTACTTCATATGCCATAGCGGTAACAATACCACAAAAAGGGGGGCTTTGAAAGAAGGAATTCCCCGGGAGGCAGGCGCTCAGCCAAGGCGAAAAACGGGAAGGCGCGCGAGGTATAGGAGGTCAGGGCCCTCATACCCGCCCTCCTCAAGGAGCACCGCGGCCTTCGCGACGACGGTGCAGCCGGTCTTCGCGAGAATCCGCTCGAGGGAGCGGAGGGATCCACCCGTCGAAACGACGTCGTCGACGACGCATACCCGTTTCCCGGCAAGCGCCTTTCGCTCGGGTCCGTCGAGGACGAGCGTTTGCGCGCCGGCTGTGGTTATCGACGAGACGCTTTCCACGAGGGGCTCCCGCATATACGCCTTTATCGCCTTCCGGACGACGACGTAATTCACCTTGAGCCTGACGGCCATCGCGTGCGCGAGCGGGATCGCCTTTGCCTCGGGGCACACGAGAAGGTCGACCTCGCCCCGGGGAAACGAGGGGAACCCGACGAGCGCGTCCGCGGCCGCCTCGACGAGCTCGGTGTCGCCGAGGAGAACGAAGCTCGCGATCGCGAGCGAGTCAGAGACCTTGACGATCGGGAGTTCGCGAACGATCGGCCCGATCTTGAGCTCGTAGGAATCCATCGTCATCATCGGTTTCCTCCGGCCGGTACGGCCGTTGACTCAGTCCGCCTGAGCATCCGGGCCCCGCAATACACGAAGAACGCCGACGATCCGATAATCGCGACCGCGACCGCCGCGGTAAGCGCGTAGAGGGCGAGGCGGGCGGGAAGCCCCAGCGCAAGGGTCTCGCGAATCGCCCGGAGCCCGGAATCGGTCCCTCCCGAGGCCGCGGCGCCCGCGTTTCGCACGATCAGGAGCAGAAGCAGGTTATGCGCGCAATGCATGACGACCGGCACGACGATCGAGCCGGTCTCGAAGGCCGCGTACGCGAGCCCGACGCCGACGATGGCGGTAAAGGGAATCTGGAGCGGCTGCATGTGCAGAAAGCCGAAAAGGCATCCGCAAAGGATGATGGCGGGCCACTTTCCCGCGGACGCGGAAAGCCCCGAAAGGATGAGCCCGCGAAAGAGGATTTCCTCGCAAACGGCCGGTAAAACGGCGACGGCGATAACGGCCACGAGCCCGTTTCCCCGAACCAGGAAATCCCGCACGGGGGAGCTATCTTCCCCGAGACCGGGGGCGAAATACGCGAGCGCGTCGCAGGCCATCAGGACGAATAGGAAGAGACCTGCGGACATGATGAGCCCCCCGACGACGTCACGCGGCCGCGGCGCGCGAATCCTAAAAACGGAGATAATCGAATACCCCCGAATAAGGGCATAGAGTACGGGAAGGACGCCGAGCCCCAACGTAAAGAGCATGGTACCGATGAACCCGCCAAATCGGTTGAAATGCCGTCCCGCGAGCACGGTATACGCGAGCATCGCCAAATACACGAGCGTGCTTTCGACCGCGGACGGACCCGTTTTGCTAAGGCGCAGAGAATCGAGCATCTTCATGGAACACCTTTACCTTACCTGCGATAAGTCTAGCATAAGCTTCGCCGAAGCGTCGGGGAGATTCAAGCGAAACCGGCGCGATTTCCGTCCGCCGAGCAGTTAAAGCGCTTCCGATACTCCCCGGGGGAAACCCCGGTAATCCCGCGAAACGCCCGTATGAACGCGGGAAGGTCACGGTAGCCCGAATCGGCTGCGATCGTCTTGATTGGGTTCCGGGAGGACTCGAGGAGCGCTCGCGCGTTCTCGATGCGGACGTCCTTGAGGTACTCCGCGGGGGTTCCCGCGCCCGCGCGGGCGAAATGCCTTAAAAGGGTCCGGGAGGTAACCCCGCAATGGGCGGAAATCTCCCCAAGCGAGAGCGGATCCGCAAGGCGGTTATGCATGAACGCCTTCGCGCGGCTCACCGTATCTCCGCCCGACTCGGATTCCTCAAGGGAGCGCTTGACGTATTGAAGCTGCGTCCTCGAGCCCGGATCGATAAGAAACCCGCGCGCGACGTCGAGAGCCGTCTCGACGGACGCGTACTTCCGTATCAAGTGGAGCGACAGATCCTGAAAGCTCGTCAGCCCGCCGCCAGAGATGTAGGAGCCCCCGTCGATGAGCACCCGCTCCATCCGGACGGTAACGCGGGGATAGGAGCGCGCGAGCGCCGAGGCGAGCGACCAATGCGTGGTCACCTCCTTCCCGTCGGCGACCCCCGTTTCGCACAGGTAAAAAGCCCCCGCGCACACCGACACCGGCACGCTCCCCCGCGCGATCGCGCGCCCGAGCGCGGCGACGAGGCCTTGATCCAGCGACGCGGGACCGATGCCCCCCGACGCCTTGAAAGGAGGCACGATCACGAGGTCATACCGAATCTTCGCGCGGCAAAACTCAGCGACGTCGAGGATGGATACCTCAAACGGCTGCGCGTCAGGATCGTTCGCGTATTCCAGGATATCCTTCATGCCATAGACGGCGGAGAGGTAGCTCTTGCATACGTTCACGATGCAAACGCGAACGCGCGCGCGTATTTCATACATAGCATCATTGTCGTTTTTAGCACACTCAATGTCAATGCAGACACTTTGCCGAATAGGGTTATCGCAGTACAATTATCACAGAAAAGGAGAGACCCATGGAAGCTTTACTGCTCATCGACATCCAGAACGACTATTTTAGGGGAGGCAAGTTTCCCCTCGCCGGGATGGAGAAAGCCGCGCAGAACGCGCGAAATATCCTCGCCGATTTCAGGGCTCGGGGGCTGCCGGTCATCCACATCAGGCACGTCTCCCTCGGGGAAGGCGCCGCTTTCTTCAGGCAGGACACCGCAGGCTCGGAGATCCACGCGCTTGTCGCCCCCGCTGACGGGGAAACCGTACTCGTCAAGCACTACCCGAATTCCTTCCGCGAGACGGGACTCGACGCCAAGCTCAAGAGCCTCGGCGTGACGACCATCCACGTCGTCGGCGCGCAAACGAACATGTGCGTCGACACCACGACGCGCGCCGGCTTTGACCTCGGCTATCGAATGGTCATCCACGAGCGGGCATGCGCGGCGCGGCCCTTCTTCGGCACGCGGCTCATCCACCGGATTACGATTAAAACCCTCGGGAGCGTGTTCGCCGAGATCGCGCGCTAGCGGGCGGCGCGCCCTACCACGAGAACTCGAGCTGGCCGTCGGCGTGCAGCGAGGCGACGATCGCGTCGGCGTCGAAGCCCGCCGCCGAGCCGGCAGAGCGCGCGACGGGTAGGATTTGGGAGACCGCGTACCAGCCGTAATCGATCGCCGAACGGCGGCGCGCGGTCGCCTCGGGGCCGTTCACGGTGATGACGTACTCGACGGTCGCGCCGCGGCGCGCGATGCCGAGATCTCGCGCGACCTTCACGTGCGGCGGCGTGGACGCGACGTAGGAATCGGGATCGCGCCTGAGCTTCTTCTTGAAGGCGAGTTCCTCGTCGCGCTCGCCGCGAAAGAGGGCGACGATCTCCGCGCGAAGGCATTCCTCCGCCGCCTTGGTGTCAGCGTCGCGAAAGAGATGCCCGAGCAAGTCGCGCTGGAACCGCCGGGTCAGCGGCGAGTAATCGCTCCGCGCCGCCTCCATGCCCTTTATATCGACCTCCGTGCTTCCGTCGGCCTTCGCGAGTAAGCCCGCGTAACCCTTCGCGCGGCCCCGCGCGTCGTCCTCTCCCTCCTCATGCTCGAGCCCGCCGCCGGTATCGACCGGGCGCCTGATGCCGGGGGAACGGAGCCTTGGGATGAAAAAGCGCTCGTAGAGTTTTTCCGAGCGGATCGCGATGAACGACTCAAGCGCGTACGCCTCGCGTATATGGCTCGCGAGCGCGGCGTTGAGTTCGTTCGCGAGTCCCTCAAGGCGCTCGGTACCGACCGAGCCCAGCTCGACGAAGACGGAATCGGTGTCGCCATACAGGACGCGAAACCCGCGCCCGGCGAAAAAGTCCCGCGCGAAATGAAGGCAGAGCTTGCCGAACGAGGTAATCGCCCCGGCAAGCTCCGTCCGCGCGTAGCGGCAGTTCTTCGCGCCGAGAACCCCGTAATACGAGTTCATCAGGAT
>DAOPYF010000019.1:0-26767 GCA_035352735.1 Treponemataceae bacterium
CGACGGGCCAGGTGATGGGCCTGACCTCGACGGCGAGCTCGCGCTCGATCTCGTCGAGGAGCTCCATCGGGTCCTTTCCCTCGCGGTCGAGCTTGTTCACGAAGGTCGCGATCGGCGTCGCCCTCATGCGGCACACGACGCACAGCTGCCGCGTGCGCTCCTCGACGCCCTTTACGGAGTCGACGACCATGAGCGCCGAATCGACGGCGGAAAGCCCGCGGTAGGTATCCTCGGAGAAGTCCGCGTGGCCGGGGGTGTCGAGGAGGTTGATCTTCCGTCCGCCGTACTCGAATCCCATGACGGACGTCGAGATCGAGATCCCTCGTTCCTGCTCCATCTTCATGAAGTCGGAAACGGCGGTGCGCGCGGTCTTGCCCGACTTAACGGCTCCCGCGATATGGATGGCCCCTCCGAAGAGGAGGAGTTTTTCTGTTATCGTCGTCTTACCGGCGTCCGGGTGCGAGATGATCGCGAAGGTAAGCCGCTTGCGTATTTCCTGGGTGAGTTCGGTCATAGATGCCATGAAGGATAGCCCGAAAGGGGCCTGAGGTTCAATGGAAGGGGGAAGTCTCCCCCTCGGCCGCACTTCGTCGCGGCCTACCCCCTCTTTCGCTAGTCGACGCTCCACTCGACCCCGACGGTCGCGTCGCCCGACTCGCGCAGTTGGCTCGGGGCGTCTTCGGGCCTGCAGCGCTCGCGGACGTACGTTCCCAGCGCGTAGACCGAGGTTCGGCGCGTGACGGGGCGGGCGCCGCGCACCTCGTAGATTTGGCAGAAAAGGACGCCGTCGGCCTTTTCGACGGTGCCGGGGAACACCTTCATCGCGTAAAGCTTCGTGGAGAACTCGAGCGATCCGTACCGCAGGTGGTCAAGGCAATACGAGTACTTGGCCGCGGCCCCGGTTCCGTAGTTGAGCGTGGAATCCTCCTCGCCCGAGAAGCGCCTCGCCTCTTCTTCGTAGAAGGTCCCGACCCCGAACATCATCCATCCCGCGTAGGCGCTGATTCGCTCGGAGAGCACCGGCGTGATCGCCCGCTTGTGGTTTATCGCGGCGGTCAGCGCGTTCGAGGTAAAGCGCACGTTGCTCGTGAAGAGGCAGTCGAAGTTGAGCGCGATGCCGACGCTCGTCGCCGCGTCAAGCTCGTCGAAAGGCGCCCAGGAGGCGAGGATCCCGTCCGAGTAGACCGTGCATCCGTATTGGTCGAGCCCGCCTGAAAGGGCGACGTCGAGCTTAAACTGCTCGAAGGGTTCCTCGCTCACGGAGCCGAAGGGATCGCCGTACTGGAGCGAGAGCCCCGTCGCTACTGATGGGGTGTTGTTCATGTCGCGAAGGCAGTTTCGACCGTCCTCGGTGCGGATCGAGCGGGAAAAGCCCAGCCCCGAGACGAGGGTCATGCTCTGGATGTTCCTGCCGGGATTGACGGGCCGCTCGTGGTTAATCCAGTAATTGAGCGCGGACATGGGGCTTATGAGAAACGCGAAGGGCGTGCCGGTCGACGCGGCCTCAAGATAGAGCCGGTGCATCATCTCGCCGAAGGCGGTACCGCCGACCGTGGTCTGGATGAGGTCGTTCATGGACGGCTCGTTCCGCTCGCCAAAGAGCTCCCAGCTCGCGCTGCCGAAGCCGGCGATGAGCGCCGATTGGTAGAACCCAAGGCCGTTCGAGCGGCCCGCGGCGAAGTAGGTCGATCCCTGATACGGATGGCCGAATTGGTTTGTTTGGTACGCGCTCTGATCCCAGTCCCAATTGCAGGAAAGGTTATGCCTGATCGAGTTTCCCGAAACGCGGCTAAACTCCGTCTGACCGACGAAGTAGTTGAAGGAGAAAACGACGGCGTTGCTCTGGATCGCGCCGGCCATGGCCGAGCCGTACCGAATGACCGTTCCGGGTTTTTTCTCGGCAGGGTGATCGAGGGCCAATAACGGCGATGCTAGCAGAATGCAGGCAGCGAAGGCCGCGAGTAGGTTGAGGCGCATAGATGTCATACCTCCATCGAATGGATGGAAAAACCGAGGGGATATGCCGAAAGGGGGTGATCGAGGGTTCGGAGGCGTACCTGCAAAAATGGGAGGATTTTCTCTCGAATATTTTGCAGATACTGCACTTTTTCGTCATATCATACGGTCTTTTCGTTTTCGATGGCATTTTCGCACTTTTGATGAGTTTTGTCACTGGCTTATCACCTTACCGTGAAAAGGGTACGAAAAAAACCGATCTGGAGTAGGGAACCCCGATCGGGGTATACTGCATGAGGGAGGCTTCCATGAATGAGAGCGGCGCAAACGAGCAGATGAACGATCCGATAGGCGACTCGGCGGAAGTACCCATCCTGAACGCGCATGGCAAGGAGGAGTATCCCCCGATGCACACGGCCGAGCACATCCTCAACCAGACGATGGTCAGGATGTTTGGCTGCCCGCGCTCGATGAACGCGCATATCGAGCGGAAGAAAAGCAAATGCGACTATGAGCTATCCGCCGCGCCGAGCGAATCCGAGATCGCAGAGATCGAGCGGCGCGTCAACGAGGTTATCGCCGCGAACCTCGCGGTCACGATCGAGTTCATGCCCCGCTCCGAGGCCGCGCGGATCGTCGACCTCCGCAAGCTCCCCGAAGGCGCCTCAGACACGCTTCGAATCGTCCGCGTCGGCGACTACGACGCGTGCGCGTGCATCGGCCGCCACGTCGCCTCCTCGGGCGAGATCGGCGGGAGATTTAAGATCATCAGCTCCGATTTCGCCGACGGCGCCTGGCGCGTGCGGTTCAAGCTCGAGCCGTAAGCGGGCAAACGCTCGCGCTTTCTTCGCCGAACGTACGCTTACTCGCTCAGGCGCAAGGCAGCACGCTTCGCGCGCGCCTCACTCGCCGTGCACGAGCAGTTCCCAGAACGAATACCCCCACTCGGTCCCGCGCTTGATGCCGTGGAACCTGACGTAGCGCGCGCGGGTCGGCGCGAAGGGAAGGCTTTCCACGCCGCCTGCGCCCTCGCTCACGTACGCCGCGCGCTGCCACGAAACCCCGTCCGTCGACAGCTCGATCGCGTATTCGGCGCCCCACGCGATCTCCCAGAATATCGTTACCCCCGAAACCCTGCGCGGCGCGCCGAGGTCGAGGGTGAGCCACTCGTCGTCCGTCCAGTCGCTCGACCAGCGCGTGAAGAAATCCCGGTCGATCGCACACGGGGCCTCAATATCGGCGGCCTCGTTCGAGGATGAGCGGCAGGATACGGGGACGATGAGGGACGCGGCCGACTGGCCCTTCATCCCGGGCGCCGAGGGGGCCGCGGCGAGGGTAAAGCTATCGAAGGTCGTCCGCACCGTTTCACCCGTCTTCGTCATCGCCTCGGCTCGCAGGCGGTTAAGCCCGACGGTCTGAGGTTTCCAGGAAACCTCGAAGGGCTCGCGCGTCGCCTCGCCGACGGGGAGGTCGTTCGCGAAAAAGGTGACCTTTTTGACTGCCTTCGCGGGATACGCGCGGGCGTGAAGCGTTAGGGGGTCTCCCGCGCGAACCGCGATCGGGAGGCTATCCGCGTCGAGCTCGACGCGCGCCGCGCGGGCGGGATGGTTATAGAAAAAGTCGACGATGTACTCGCTCGCCCGCGCCGGCCATACGTGCCCGCCCGCGTCATAGACGAGGGTCGCCGTATCGGCGCCCGCGCCCCTCCAGAGCGTGCCCGTCACGCCGTGGGCCGAAAGGAAGGTCTCTCCGCGCCCGGTTTTCGCGCGCTCCGGGATCGGGACCCAATCGGGGATCGGGATGCCCTTGCCGGCAGGTCCGCCGTTGACGCGCCGCCAGCGCGCGACCGCTTCCGCGAAGGGAGGGATGCCCCATTCCCTGACGCCTAAAAAGGGGACCTCGGGGTCGTCCCTCGCGTGAATCGCGAGCACCGAGGTCGGCACCTCGGATCCGGTCATGCTTCCCTCGATGACGGTTCCCGCCACCGGGGCGATCGCTGCGAAGAGCCCCGGCGCGAGAGAGGCGAGCTCGTAGTCCTCGATCGCGCCCGCCGAGATGCCCGTCGCGTACACGCGGCGCGGATCGATCGCGTACCGCCCCACGAGCGCCTTCGTGAGCTCGACGAAGAACGCCGTGTCGTTCGCCGAGTCCCAGCGCCGGCCGATGCCGTTTGGGTACACGACGATAAAGCCGAGCGCGTCCGCGAGCCGGTTGAGCCCCATGCCGGAAAAATCCTCGCCCGATCGGTTGCCGCCGTGGAGGGCATACATGAGCGAGAAGGGCTCGCTGCCAGGCGCGTTCGGCGGGACGTGGAGATACCCCTCGCGCTCGATCCCCGAGACCGTTATCCGGAACCGCATTTCGTGATCGGTAATGAGGAGCGTTCCCTCGGGCGCCGGCCGCCTGCAGGACATGCAGGCGACGGAGACCGTCGCGAAAAAAAGGGCGGCGAAGGTCGCCGCGTGCCGTGAGTTCATGGTCATCAGTATAGCATACCCGTCGGCCTTTCGCGAAAAATCGTATTTGTGCAAAACGCCCCGCGATTCGGTATACTTACGATAAGGATGAGCGCATCGGGATCGCGACCCCACGTCGCGCATATCAAGATCGGTTTCTCCCGCGTCGTTTCCGACGGCAACTACGTCGACTGCCACGGCGCCCTCGAGCCCTTCGGCGAAACCTGGGGCCGCGGTATTTTAGTCCGCGGGAACGGCTATCTCGACGCGATCATCGGTCCCTTCGGCACGAGCCATGCCCTCCTCAAAAAGAAACTCGGCTCCGAGGAAACGGCCCGAGGCGCGTTCTACTACGGCTTCGACGGCGCGACGCGAACGCTCTACCTCGAATTCGCCTCCGACCGCACCTTCAACTTCGAGGACGATGGGGTGCTCGACGCGATCATGGGCGCGCTCAAAAAACAAAACGGTCCCTTGCGGGATTACGTCTTCGCGCCGGGCGCGCGCTGAAGACAACGATCCTGGCACCCGCGCGATAAAAAAGCCCCGTCGTCCGCTTGCTGCGAACTCCGGGGCGCTTTTTTCAATAGATTTGGTTTAGATAATCGACGCGTTGAGAGCGCCCATCTGCTCAGGCGTCAGGGTGAGGCTCGTCGCGGCGAGGTCTTCCTTGAGATGCTCGAGGAGCGAGACGGCGACGAGCGGGATGACCCGGGGGGTACTTTGCATCATCCACGCGTAGATCACCGCGTTGACCGAACGCCCGGTTTCCGCCGCGACGCGCTCGAGGCGCTTCCTCCGCTCGTCGTTCTGCGGGCGCACGAAGGACTTGAGGCGGTCGATCTCGCCGTACTTGTGCGTCTGGGTGTACGAGCCCCACAGGAGCGGGGTGTAGGCGAGGAGCGCCATCTCGTTTCCCGATCGGGCGTAATCGAAAAGCTCGTCTCCCATCTGGTCGCTCATCCCGGTATCCGCCCCCTTCTCCGACTGGAAAAAGGTGTGGAACATCTGAGCCGCCTTGTACTCGGGAAACCCGCGTTCCGCGCTCAGGGTCCGCGCGCGCGCGAGCCGCCAAACCTTGAAGTTTGACGAGCCGATGAAGCGCGCCTTTCCCTGCTTGACGATGTCCGCGAACGCGCCGAGGGTTTCCTCCTGATCGACGGTCCGGTCGTCGACGTGGGCGTACAGGAGGTCGATGTGGTCGACGCCGAGGCGCTTGAGGCTCCCGTCGACCGCGTTCAGGATCGCCTTCCGCGAAAGGCCCTCGGTCCGGTCGGCCCAGGGGTTCCCTGGGTACGAGAAGAACTCGTCGCGGCTCACGGTCGGGAACGCCCCGAGCTTGGTCGCGAGGAAGATGTCCTTTCGGTTTTTCCGCGCGCGCAGCCACTCGCCGAGCACGTTCTCGCTTTCGCCGCCCTTGCCGTCCGCGTCCCAGAAGGAATAGTTATTCGCCGTGTCGAGGAAGTTGCCTCCCTGGGAGACGAAATAGTCGAGGAGCTCGAAGGAGCGTTCCTTGTCGAGCTTGCTCCCGAAGGGAAGGCAGCCGAGCGCCATCTCGCTTACCTGCGCGGTCGTGTCCGCAAATTGAATCTTTTTCATCCGGTGATCCTCCAATAGCCACACTATACGGCGCGCGATGTGGTCGATTGTAGGTCCACTTTTCCGTTTCTTTTTTGAACCACTTGCGCGAATCGGCCGAGCCCGTATAGCATGGCGTCATGTACGGCATCATCTTCGATCCGGAATCCCGGCTCAGTCAGTACCGCCAGCTCGTCGATCAGCTCCGCGCGCGGATCACCGAGGGCTCGCTTCCCGGCGGGACGCGCCTCGCCTCGACGCGCGAACTTTCCGAGGGCTTAAAGGTCGCGCGGGGAATCGTCCTCGAGGCGGTCGAACAGCTCAAGATGGAAGGATATCTCCGAACCGAGCGAGGCTCGGGGACCTTCGTCAGGCGCGATCTCGTGTGGAATGGTTCCTCGGCGCCCTCGTCGCTCGCGCCTACGGTCGGGGTTTCTGGCGCGGGAAGCTCGCCGTCATCCAGTGTGCCAATCACGGTCTCGGGCGGGCGTGGCGCCACCCGCGATGATGCGGCCGTTCCACGCGAAAAAGCCCAACCCCTTTCCTTCGCGCCGGGGATGCCCGATCTCGAGCTCTTTCCCCGTCGCCAATGGAGTAAGTGCTATCAGGACGCGGTCGAGTACGCTTCCCTTGACGACCTTTCCTACAATCGCCCGTCCGGGCGCTGGGAGCTTAGGCAGTCGATCGTGCGGCACCTGCTCGAGACCAAGGGTATCAAGGTCGGCCCCGAGCGCGTCGTCGTGACCGCGGGATCATCCCAGGCCTTCGCGATGCTCGCCCAGCTTTTCGATCATCCCCGCGTCGCGATGGAGGACCCTCAGGCGCCGTTCGTGCGCCGCGTCTTTCAGGGCCTCGGGGGCGAGATGACCTACGAGCCGGTCGACGACGAGGGCATCATCCCCGCGCGGATCCCCGCCGGTCCCCTTGATCTTATCTACGTGACCCCGGCGCATCAGTTTCCCGTCGGGGGGACGCTCTCCGCCGAGCGGCGCGTCGCGCTTCTCGAGCGGGCGCGCGAATCGGGCGCGTGGATTATCGAGGATGATTTTGACGGGGAGTTTCGCTATGAGGGCCATCCCGTATCGCCCTTGCAGGTCATGGCGGGGGAGCGGGTCGCGTACGTGGGCACCTTCAGCAAGAACGTGAGCCCGGCGCTTCGGATCGGGTACGTCGTCCTCCCTCCGGGGCTCCAGGCGCGCTTCAAGACCCTCAAGCGCCGATGGGACCTTTGGAACGAGGGGCTTCAGCAGAACGCGATGGCCCGCTTCATCGACGAGGGTCATCTCGAGCGGCACCTCAGGCGCTGTTTTCGCGCGTATCGGGAAAAGAATAGCCTGCTCAAGCGGCTCGTCGCCGAGCGCTTGGCGCCCGAGTGGGAGGCGATCGGGGGCACGACCGGGATGCACCTCGTCCTGAGGCGCACGCCGGGCGGCGCTCGCGAAACCCTCGGCGCGGGGGCTGACGCGAAGCCCGTCGCGGATGCCTTGCTCGACCGGGGAATTCTCGTCGAGCGCGTGGCCGAGTATTGCCGCGAGAATGCGGCCTATCGCGACTCGATCATCGTCGCCTTCGGAAACCGGACGGCGGATGAGCTCGAGCGGCTCGTCGACTGCCTCGCGGCGCTTACCCGCGCGCGGTAGGCCGAGCGACTATTTCTTTTGGTACTGAAGGAGCCAGTCGTATACGTTCGAGTACGGCGTCAAGGCGATGCCTTGATACGTCGTCTCGAGCTTGTTATCCATGAGCGCGGGCGAGTAGCTCTTGTTGACCGAGTTCGCGTCGTGGCCGACGCCGGTGTAGAGCGTGATGCGCGGCGTGACCGGTGCCTTGGCCGCGACGAGCGCGTTGTAGTTCTTGACGAGGTTCGCGGGCCCGACGGTCGTGTCCGCCGCGCCGCAGAGAAACCAGACGGGCGCGTTTTTCCAGATGATCGGCGACGCGGGGGATACGTAGCATGACACGGGGAGAATTGCCGCGGCGTCCTCGTTACCGTACTTATTAAGGTAATTCGCGAGCGCGACGCCGCCGCCCGAAACCGCGGTGAAGTAGATTCGCGTCGGGTCGATGCGGTAGTTGGCCTTCGCGAACCGAACGAACTCGCGGACGTTATCGCCCGAGCGATCGTCGTAACTCGCGAACTGCGGGGAAAGCACGATGAAACGGTGCTTGTCGTCCCACGTGTCTTTATTAATCATGCCGGGCAGGCACGAATACGAGAAGACCTTGAGCTTTTCGGCCGTCGTGCCGTCGCCCAACTCGCCGTCCCCGTGGAGGTTGATGATGCAGGGCCAGGCGCTTTTCTTTTGATAATCCTGAGGCACGTACTCGACGTACCCGCGTTTTTGCGGGGCGCCGGCCGCGCCGATCGGGAGGTATTGGAGCGAGCCCGGTGTCGCGGCGATGTTCGTTGAGCAGACGTACGAGGAGAGGGCCTTGTCGTCCATGGTGGAGCCGGCGGACGATGTCCCGCTCGGCGTGGTCGCAGACGGCGTGGTCGTGGACGATGTTCCCGGCGTTGTAGGCTCACTCACGGGACTCGCGGCAGTGTCTGTGCCCAAGGTCGCGTCCGCGCCTGAGCCCGAGCCGCCGTCGCATCCCGAAAGGATGAGCCCCGCAAGGAGGGATCCCGCGAGAACGCGGGTGAATTTCGCAGAACTTTTTCGGATTATCACTTTTTGTCTCCTTTTTCATTCGTAAAGGCGGCGAAAAAAAAGCGCCCGGCTCCAAAGGGCCGGGCGCTCGTTGTGAGCGGTTCCCGGAATGCCTTATGAAAAGCCCCTTTGGAACCGCGCGGTAAGTAACCTTACTTAACCTCGTTGACCGCCCATGCGAGCGCGTCTTCGAGCATCTTCATCGGGGGCTTCTTCACGAAGTCCTGATCCATCGCCATCTGGAAGAGCTCGCGGGAGTTCTTGATGTCGCGCTTGGCGATCTCGAGAACCTGGTCGCGGGTCATGGTCACGCGGGCCACGCCTTCCTTGATCGCCTGCATGGCGACGTCGGCTGCCTCTTCGGCGAACACGGCGGAATCATCCATGGTGGGCATGATGTGCTCGGTGTCGAAGCCTTTCTTCTTCTCGGCGAAGTCGGCGAGCGAGTGCGCGGCGCGGATGGCCATGCCGTCGGTGATCTTCTTCGCGCGGACGAGGAGGGCTCCCTTGAGGATGCCGGGGAAGCACACGGAGTTGTTGACCTGGTTCGGGAAGTCTCCGCGTCCGGTTCCGACGATGTACGCGCCCGCGGCCTTGGCGGCGTAGGGGTAGATCTCGGGAACGGGGTTCGCGCAGGCGAACACGATCGACTTCGAGGCCATGGTCTTGATCCACTCGGGCTTAATGGTGTCCGGTCCGGGGGTCGAGGCGGCGAGAAGGACGTCGGCGCCCTTGATCGCGGCGGCTTCGTCGGCGAAGCGCTCGGGGTTCGTGGTCTCGCAGAGCTCCCACTTGCGGTAGAAGCGCTTGTCGGCCTTGATGTCCTCGCGGCCGAGGTGGAGCGATCCCTTGGAGTCGAACATGCAGAGCTTCTTGGGGTCGGCGCCGTCGGTGATGAGGAGGCGGGCGATCGTGGTCATGGAAGCGCCGGCGCCGAGCATGACGATGCGGACGTCGGAGAGCTTCTTGCCCGCGAGCTTGAGGGCGTTGATGGTGCCGGCGAGGGTGACGCAGGCGGTTCCCTGGGCGTCGTCGTGCCAAACGGGGATGTCGCACGCGTCGCGGAGGTCGTCGAGAACCTTAAAGCAGTTCGGCTGGGAGATGTCCTCGAGGTTGATCGCGCCGAAAGAGGGCTGGGCCATCTTCACGAAGTCGATGATCTTCTCGGGATCGTTCTTGCCGTCCTTGTTGCGGGAATCCATGCAGAGCGGGACGCAGTCGACGCCGCCGAGGTACTTCATCAGGAAGGCCTTGCCTTCCATGACGCCCATGCCTCCGGGCGGGGTGCAGTCGCCGTCGCCGAGGACGCGGGTCGAGTCGGAGACGACCGCGACCATGTTGCCGCGGCAGGTGAGCTCGAACGAGGTGTCGTTGTTGTCGCGGATCGTGGTGGAGATCTTCGAGACGCCGGGGGTGTACCAGGCGTTGAACCAGTTAAAGCCGTACACGCCGGCTTTCGGGAGAACCTGGAGCTTGCCCTGGTAGAACTTGTGCGCTTCGAGCGAGAGCTTCTTCAGGAAGAGGGTCTGCGCTTTCGCGATCTGTTCCTGGGTGAAGTTGTCCGGGAAGGACTTCGAGAGATTGGTGAGGTCGAGTTTAAGCTTTTCCATTGATACCTTCCTTAGCCCTGGATTCCCAGGAACGTGGTGTTTTCCTTAACGACTTCGGCGGACTTCTGAAGGGCCGCGAGCTCATCGGCCTCGAGCGGGAGCTCGACGATCTTCTCGACGCCGTTGCGGGTCAGGCGGCAGGGAACGCCGATGTAGGTGCCCTTGATGCCGTACTCGCCTTCGCAGAGCGCGGAGCAGGGGATGGTCTGGTTCTTGTCCTTGACGATGGCCATGACCATGCAGGCGACGGCTTCGGCGGGCGCGTAGTAGGCGCTGCCGGTCTTGAGGAGGCGGACGATCTCGCCGCCGCCGTCTTTCGCGCGGGCGACGATCTTCTCAAGGTCCCACTGGGTGATCATCTGGCGGACGGGAACGCCCGAGATGGTGGTGGCGCTGAGGATCGGCACCATGGTGTCGCCGTGGCTGCCGAGGACGGTCGAGGACACGTCGGAGATCGCGACGCCGAGGCGGTCGGCGAGGAAGTAGCGGAAGCGCGCGTTGTCGAGGGCGCCCGCCATTCCGACGACGCGGTTTTTCGGGAGGCCGGTCTTCTTCCAGACGAGCTGGGTCATGACGTCGAGCGGGTTGGTGACGCAGATGAAGATCGCCTTCGGGGAGACCTTGAGGCTCTCGATCGCGATGTCTCCGACGATCTTGGAGTTGATGTTGAGAAGGTCCTCGCGGGACATGCCGGGCTTGCGGGGAACGCCTGCGGTGATGATGACGATGTCGGAATTCGCGGTCTCCGCGTATCCGTTGGTGCCGACGACCTTGGTGTCGTTTCCGACGGCCGCGAGGCTCTGTGCCATGTCGAGGGCCTTGCCCTGGGGCACTCCCTCCACGATGTCGTAGAGGACGATTTCGCTCGCGAGTTCATAGACGGCGAGGCATTTTGCTGCGCTTGCGCCGACGTTTCCGGCGCCGATAATGGTGATTTTCATACAAAGACTCCTGAAAAAATGCGATAAAGTCCGACAGACTGACGGGCCTGAAAAAACCGAATGCAGAGCGTGAACCGGAACCGATAAAACGGGCGGAAAGCCTTTTTTCCGAGGGTTTTACCGGCAGAACACGCCGAAAACGATAGCATCAGAACTCGAGAACAGAAACGCCGGTTAACACTCATTTTAGCGACCAAGGCCCCCTTGTTCAAGTCAGGGAGCCCCGTGAAACGCGAGTTTCCGCGCGCTTATCGCCAGACGAGCCAAAGGAACGCCGAGGCCGCCGCCGTCGTGAGGACGGTGAAGGGCACCCCGATCTTGCACCAATCGGGGAAGCTCATGGCGATTCCCTGCTTTTTCAGGAGCCCGACCGCGACGACGTTCGCCGAGGCCCCGAAGGGCGTGAGGTTTCCGCCGAGGCACGAGCCGATGAGGAGCGCGAACATGTAGAGCTCGCGCTGGAGGCCCATCGCGGACGCGAGGTGCGCGGCGACGGGGAGCATGACGATGATGTACGGCACGTTGTCGACGAAGCCCGAGATCAGGACCGAGACGACGAGGATCACGACGAAGCCGAGGAAGACGTTGTTCCCGACGATGCCCCCGAGGAAGGCCGCGAAGTCCTTGAGGAGCCCCGTCTCGGAGATCGCGCCGACCATGACGAAGATGCCGACGAGGAAGGCGATCGTCTCCCAGTCGAGGCCCTTGATCATCTCGACGGTCGCCTTCCCGGATTCCTTCCGGACGAGGACGAACCACGCGAGGCCCGCGAGCGCGAGGGCGATGACGATGAGGCCTGACATGAGCGAGATGCCGGTGTGGAAGAAGGAGCTTACCGCGAGGCCTACGATCATCAGGATAAGGAGCCAGGTGGGAACCATCGACACGATCGGCTCGTGCTCGATCTCGACTTTGCCTTTACCATGCCGTTGGAAATAGAAATAGAAGAACGCGGCGCCGACGAGGAGCCCGACTTGGACCGCGAAGCAAATCGAGGGCTTCCCGAGATAGAAGAAGAAGTCGTTGAAGCCGTAGTTCGCGAAGCTCGCGAAGATCATCGAGGGCGGGTCGCCGACGAGGGTTGCCGTCCCCTCGAGGTTTGCCATGACCGCGAGCCCGACCATGAAGTAGGTTGGGTCCATCTTGAGCTTCTTCGAGAGCGCGAGCGCGATCGGCGCCATGACGAGCACGGTCGCGACGTTCTCGACGAAGGCCGATATGACGCCGGTCATCACGAGGATCGCGACCATCGCAATGCCGACGTTCGGCGAGCGGTCGACAATCTCGTCGGCGATGCGCGCGGGAACGCGGGAGTAGATGAAAAGCTCGGCGATGAGGAGGCTCCCGACGTAGATCATGAGCACGCTCCAGTTCACGAGCGCCGTTACCGCGTGAAGGGGCGTTACCACGCCGAGGAGGATCACGGCGAGCGCCGCCCCGACGGAGACAAAGGCCTTCTTTCCGGGGAAGGCGATGACGATCGCGTACATCGCGACCGCGATGGCGAGCACAATCCATTTCATTTCCATACTGAGACACACTCCTTATCGCCCTATTCGGAAGTATACGGGATCACGCGGTCCAGGATCAAAAAAAAGACCTTTCGCGCCGACCTTGAGCCTGATTCACGGCGCGGGTCTTGCGCGAAAGGTCTTGTTTCTCCGGATCGCTCCCGAGTCGCGGAACCAGGTTTCCCCCGCCCTTGATGTCCAAGGAAAACGGGTAAGCCGGTTGTTGATTCCGCGAAGTTAACTACTCCCCTTTCGGATGAAATGAGCTTAGCGGGTCCTCGCGCGATCGTCAAGCGGCGCGCGCGCTATTGGCGTGGGTCTTTTTTCGTTTGACCCCCCGCGAAGACCGACCCTATACTGGAGTTCGGCGAAAGCTGAGGAGGATCGTGAAAATGGGCAATAAGGCATCCCTGCGTCTTTCCGGCCGGCGTTTGATCCTGAGGACCATTGCCGTCGTTACCCTTACCGTGGCGGTTTTGCTCTGGCTTCTCATTCTCATTCAGGGGTCTTTTTTTTCCGCGAATTTCCTCGAGGAACAAAAGCTCAACACGGCCCAACAGGCGGTGCTCATCAGCGAGATGCTCGACGCCCGCCTCCTTTCCGTGCAGTCCGTGCTCGCGACGAGCGCCCAAGCGGATCTCTCCGATCCCGCCTCGCTTACCGCGATCAAGAACCGCGATTCCCTCATCGCGGACGTGCTCCTCGTCGATCCCAAAACGGGGCTTGTCCTCACGGCGGACGACCCCGCGCTCGTCGGCGTCGACACGAACGGCTTCGCGGGCTTTAAGGATTTCTTTTGGAAGCTTTCCTCGTCCTACATGGACTCGCGCGTTATCGAGCTCCTTCCGGGTAAGGGACTCGGCATCCCCGTTGCGCACCTCGTGAAGGAAGGCCCCTCGCGCGGAAAGGTTCTCTTTGCCATGGTCGGATCGCAGGGGCTCAATGAGGCGTATTTCGCCGAGCTCAAGGTCCTCAGACAGGGCTACTCCTTCCTCCTCGACCAAACCGGACGGGTCGTCGCGCATCCCGACCCAAAGGCGATCGGCACCGACATGAGCGGCGAGGAGTTCGTGCAGAGCATGATCGCCTCCCCGGATGCGAGCGGTTTCCTTGAATACCTGTGGAGTAAGGGCTCCGACGCGCGGAAGGTGTATCCGAAGTACGCCGCGTTCCACAAGATGGATAGCCTTGGGTGGATCGTGTGCGTCTCGACCTATCGCGAGGATCTCCTGTCCGTCGCCGAAAACACGCGAAAGATCAGCCTCGCGCTCGGCGGCGTGACGCTCTTGCTCATCGCTATCGTTCTCGGGCTCCTCCTCAATAAGACGCTCATCGCGCGCTTTATAAAGATCAACGCCATCGTCGCGAAGGCATCGACGGGAAACCTCGCGGACCGAATCCCCTCGTCCGGCAAGGACGAGGTCGCGGAGATGTCCCGTGGGCTCAACGCCCTTTTCGACTCGATCAAGGAATCCATTACCGCGATCTACCGCGACGTCGACACCCTCAATCAGGCGAGCGAGGCGCTTTCGAGCAGCGCGACCGAGACGTCGGCGAGCGTCGGCGAGATCGAGGGGAACATCCGAAACGCCCAAGGGCGCATGGACGCGCAAAAGGACGATCTCGAGGAGACGGCGGCGGTCGTCGAGCAGATGGCGCGCAACATCGAGTCCCTTGACCGCTCGATCAAGAGCCAGGCGTCCGCGGTGAGCGAGTCCTCGGCGGCGATCGAGGAGCTCGTCTCGAATTTCGCCTCGGTTTCGCGGATGACCGATAGCGGCATGGCCCACGTCGAGGGACTCAAGCGGCTTTCCTCCGATGGCAAGGAGTCTCTCTTGGGCGTCTCGGACATGATCCATAAGGTCAGCGAGCGCTCGGCATCGCTTTCCGAGGCAACCGTGCTCATCTCGAACATCGCGAGCCAGACGAACCTCCTCGCCATGAACGCGGCCATCGAGGCAGCCCACGCCGGCGAGTCGGGCAGGGGATTCGCGGTCGTCGCCGACGAGATCCGGAAGCTCGCCGAGGGCGCGGGCACGCAGGCGAAGATCATCAAGCAGAACATCCACGACGTCGAGTCCCTCATCGGCTCGGTCACCTCGACCGCCTCGGAGACGACCGGCGCGTTCGATCGCATCGAGTCGTCGGTTCAGGAGGTCTTCGCCGTCGTGAGCCAGATTAACGAGGCGATGGCCGAGCAAAACCAAGGCAGCGCGCAAATCCTTTCCGCGCTCTCCTCCATGCGCGACATAACCGCGTCGGTGGAGCAGGGCTCGGTCGAGATGACCGGCGGCAACAAGCGCCTCCTCGAGGTCCTTTCCGCGCTCAGGAACGTCACCGCGGACGTGAATAGCCTCATGGCGGAGGTGACCGAGGGCGTGCGCGAGATTACCGTCGCGATGGGCCAGATTAGCGATCTTGGGGTAAAAAATCGCGATACCTCGGCCGCTATCCGTTCTGACGTCGAGAAATTTACGGTATAATCCCCCCGAATGAAACCTCCCGGGTACCCGGCGGGTTTTCAAGGTATTCGGGAGTTATACATGAATAACAGAAAGAAAAGCCTCTTTGTCGCGTTTGCCGCGTTTTTCGCGGTATCGCTTTCTGCCTTTGCCGATTCGGGCGCGGTTCCCTCGGGCGCGCCCGCTTCCACCGCCGTGAGCGCCGTGCGCACGGCGATCAAGAACTCGTCCCCGCTCGAGCCCGACGGTTCGATCCTTTCGGGGACGCTTCCAAACGGGATATCCTGGCGCGTGGCGCGTAACGCCGAGCCCGCAAATCGCGTGTTCCTTCGCCTCGTCGTGAAGGCGGGCTCCGCCCTTGAGGCCGACGACCAAAAGGGCGTCGCCCACCTCATCGAGCACATGGCCTTCAACGGCACGGAGCATTTCGCCGCGAACGAGCTCGTCGACTATTTCGAGTCCATCGGCATGGCCTTCGGCCCCGAGGTGAACGCCTATACCGGGTTCGACGAGACGGTGTTCATGCTCGAGATCCCCGCCGACGACCCCAAGGCCCTCGACAAGGCCCTCCTCGTGCTTCGCGACTGGGCGTGCGCGATTACCTTCGATCCCGCGGAACTCGAGAAGGAACGCGGCGTCGTAATCGAGGAATGGCGGCTTGGCCGCGGCGCCCAAGGCCGCGTGCAGGACAAGGAAGTTCCGTTCCTCTTCGAGGGATCGCGCTACGCGACGCGCCTGCCGATCGGCGATCCCGAGATCGTCAAGAACGTGCCGCGCGCGCGCATACTCGATTTTTATCATCAATGGTACCGGCCCGAGCTCATGACCGTCGTGCTCGTCGGCGACGCCGACCCCGCGCTCTTATCCTCCGCCATCTCCCGCTCGCTCGCGAGCGTTCCGCCGTCGACCCAGGCGGTCAATCGGCCCGAGTTTCCCGGCGCGCTTCGGAAGAAGGGCGACGCCCTCGTGATCCGCGACCCCGAGCTCACCTACTCGAGCTTCCAGCTCCTGGAACAGGGTGCCCAGGCGCCGGTGCGGACGGTCGGCGATTTCCGCGCGCGCCTCGTCGAGGGGATGGCCGTCTCGATTCTCAACCGAAGGCTCGACGAGAAGACCTTGCAGCAGGACCCGGTGCTCCTCGGCGCGCAGGCGGGCTATCAGAAGATCATCAAGCCGACGCGTTTCGCGTTCCTTGGCGCGGTTCCCGTGAAGGATCGCTTTGCCGAGGCCTTTAACCAATCAATGGAAGAGCTCGCGCGCGCGCGGGAGTTCGGCGTAACCGAAGGCGAGCTCGCGCGGGAAAAGGCGTCTGTTCTCGACGACATCGAGCAAGCCTGGCTTAACCGCGATAAGGTCAATTCCGAAACCCGCGCCGGGGCGATCGTTCAGTCGATTCTTTCGGGCGACCCCGCGCTCTCGCTCGACGAGCGCCGCGACCTCTATGACTCGCTTGTCCCGGCGGTTACCGCCAAGGACGTGAACGCGGTATTGAAGGGACTCTTGTCCGGTAAGGGGACGATGCTCGTCGCCTCGGCGCCCGATTCCGCGGCCGATATCCCGGACTCCGCCGCGCTCCTTGCCCTCTGGAAGGCATGGAAACCCTCGGCCCCCCTCGCGCCCTACGCGGAAACGGGGCTCGACCGCCCGCTTTTCTCGCCCCTCCCGGACGCGGGGTCAGACCCCAATGCCGGGTCCCCCGCGGTTACCGCCGGGTCGGTCGTCTCCGAGCGGCAACTCAGCGCGAACGGCGTGCGCGAGTGGACGCTCTCGAACGGCGCGCGCGTCGTGTGGTACAAGACCGACTTTAAGGCGAACGAGATCCTCTTCAACGCGGTGAGTAACGGCGGAACCTCCCTCGTCTCGGACGCGGACTTTCCCTCGGCCTCTCAGGCGGTCTCGTACGCGGAGCTCTCCGGCTTAAATGGTTTTTCCTCTATTGATCTTCAAAAGAAACTCGCCGGGAAGACGGCTTCCGTCGACGCGTGGATTCAGGATACCCGCGAGGGGCTTTCGGGCATGTCGTCGGTCGCGGACCTCGAGACCCTCTTCCAGCTCGTGAACCTCAAGTTCACGCGGCAAACCTTTACCCCCGAGGCGTGGCAATCGCTCGTCAAGCAGCTCCAGACCCTCGCCGCGTCGCGGGAAAGCTCGCCCGGGGAGATGTTCTCGGACCTCAAGGTGCGCCTTCTCTATGGCGACTCCGTTCGGTACGCGAACGTCTCCCGCGCGCTCATCGAGCGGATGGACCCGCGCGTCGCCGAGTCTTCGTATCGCGCGCGGTTCGCGGACGCTGCGGACTTTACCTTCGTGTTCGTCGGGAGCATCGACGAGGCGAAGCTCCGCGATTTCTCGGAACGGTACCTCGCGACCTTGCCCGCGACGGCCGCTCGCGAGACGGCGCGCGACGAGCGCGTTCCCTTCCCGAAGGGCATCCGGTCGGATACGCTCAAGAAGGGCATCGATCCGCAAAGCGACGTGTTCATCGCCTTCGGCGGCAAGCCGGAGATTGGGAAGTACGAGTATGAGCTTTTTGGGCAGCTTCTCGAGCTCCTCGACATACGGTTCCGCGAGGTCGTCCGAGAGAAGATGAGCGGCTCCTACGGGGTGTCGGCGGACGGCTTCGTTACGGCGTATCCCGTGCCCGCGTGGGAACTGACGATCGACTTCGGCTGCGAGCCGGGCAGGGAGGACGCGCTGAGCGCCGCCGTCCTCGACGAGCTCCGGAAGCTCGCGTCGGCGCCGGTCCCCGACGTATACATCAATAAGCTTCGCGAGGGCGTCAGGCGAAGCCAGGAGACGGGGCTGAAGAACAATCGGTTCTGGGTTACCCGGATCACGCAGGAGATTCTTCGCGGCCGGAGCCTTGACGGAATCTCGGACACCGAAGGGCTCGCTCAGGCGATTACCGGCGAGAGCATGCGCGCGATGGTCGCGAAATACCTTCCCGCCGATAACTACGTGAAGGCCGTCCTCGAGCCCGAGGGGAACAAAGCCCCCGCGGGACAAGCGAAGTAGGAAGTCCCGGGCGATAAAAGAACGCTCAAGGGGCGGCCGGGGTACAAACCCCGTGGCCGCCCCTTTTATTTAGAGGATCTTTCCGTCGATGGAGATCGTGACGACCTGCCACGGGATGAACTTCCCGCTCGCCTTGAGCGCCTCGGTCGCCTGGTTCGCGAGGCCGCCGCAGCACGGCACCTCCATGCGGACGATCGTGAGGCTTTTCACGTCGTTCTCCGCGAGGATCGCGGTGAGCTTTTCGGTATAGTCGCCCGGGTCGAGTTTGGGGCAGCCGATGAGCGCGATTCGGTTCCTGATGAAGTCCTCGTGGAATGCCGCGTACGCGAAGGCGGTGCAGTCCGCCGCGACGAGGAGGTTCGCCCCGTCGAAGTACGGCGCGTTGACCGGGGCGAGCTTGAGTTGGACCGGCCATTGCCGGAGCTCTGAGGTGCTGACGGAGTCAGTAACTCTGGAGAATCCTGCTTTGCCGGATTCTCCCTTTTGCGGGGTTCCGTCCGCGGGGCCGCTTCGGGCGAGGCTTCGCGCCGCGCTTCCGGGGCATCCCGAATGGGCGGCTGGCGCGCTCCCCGAGCGCGCGTGCGCATTTGCGCGCGCGTTCGCGCGTTCCCGCATCGCCTCCTCGTTGTAGGCTTCGGCCTCGCGAGTCTCGAAGGAGATCGCGCCGGTCGGGCAGGCGGGAAGGCAATCCCCGAGCCCGTCGCAGTAGTCGTCGCGGAGAAGCTTCGCCTTCCCGTTTTCGAGGCCGATCGCCCCCTCGTGGCAGGCGCTCACGCAAAGCCCGCATCCGTTGCACTTCGCCTCGTCTATCGTGATGATCTGTCGTTTCATGTTGAATCCTCCCTTGAAGGTATACGGTAAATATACTAGGTTTAGGAAAAGAGTCCGTTGCTTTTGCAACCCATACGACGCCTTTCCGCGGAGGAAGCATGGTTTTACCGGGAAACATCCCCCTTTTCGAGGGCATCGCGCCCGACGATCTCCAGACCCTCCTTTCCTGCGTGGGCATGTCCGTGAAGTCCGTTAAGAAGGGGAAGACGGTCATCGCGCAAGGGTCGAAGATCGAGTCCCTCGGGATCGTCGTCTCGGGCCGCGTGCAGGTTTCGCGGAACGACTATGACGGGAACCGGGTTATCATGGCCGATATCGGCCCCTCGCAGGTATTCGCCGAAAGCTTTGTCTGCGCGGGGCTTGAGCGGAGCCCCGTGACCGTCGTCGCGAGCGAGGACGCCTCGATCCTCTTTTTACCCTTCAATAGGCTTATGACGAGTTGCCAGTCGGCCTGCTCCTTCCATCAGCGCCTCATCGTGAACCTCGTGGGACTCCTCGCGCGGAAGAACCTCTTCCTCAACTCGCGGCTCGACATCACCGCCCGGCGCACCATACGCGAGAAGGTCCTGGCCTACCTCGACGCCGAATCGCGGAAGGCAGGCTCGCTTGAGTTCGAAATACCCTTCAGCCGGAACGAGCTTGCCGACTATCTCGCGGTGGACCGCAGCGCCCTTTCCCGCGAGCTTGGCGCGATGCGCGACGGAGGGCTCATCGATTTTACAAAGGCGCGGTTCCGGCTTTGCTGAGCGGCTTTATCGCGAATATATGGTAAAATCTTTTATTGTTGACAAAAGAACGGGACACTTTTACTATTTCCACACGGATGTTAGAAAAAAAGTTTCGCCGGTGTGGACTGCCATCGTTTAATTTCAAAAAAACGCAATGGTATCAAACGATTCGGGCCGAGAACCGCCACTATAAGTACAAGTTACTCCTGTTCGCGTTTACGGCCGGCTGCGCCGCGCCGGTCATGCTTTTTTTCGCGGACCTCCTGAGCGGCTCCCTTTCCCTGTGGGTAAACTACCTTATTCCCTTTGCCATTCTGGCATCCTTCCTTGTCGTCCTTCTCGCGTTCCGCCCGATCAGGCAGGTCATGCGCTGCTGCATGGTAATCCCGTTCCTCGCGCTGCCCTGCGTGCTCTACCTTCCCGGCGCGCGCTCCTCGTACGTCATGCTCCTCGTCCTTTATCCCCTGCTCGCGACGGAGCTCCGCGGCACGCGGCGCGCGGCGTGGTGGTATGCCTCGTTCCTTTCGCTCTTCCTCGCCCTATTCGCATGCGACTTTCTCGGGTTCCTGCCGCGTTGGTCGTTTCAGGCGAACGGGCTTGAGGCCCTTACGGTCATCGTCTCGTCGGTCGCCGTCTTCATCCTGTCGTACCTCGCCGAGCGGAGGCAGGAAGCCCTCATCGACCGCCTGACGAGCCTTCTCGTCTTCAACGACGCGACGGGCCTGCCGAATAAGGACGTGCTCGTCGCGAGCATCGCCGAGGAATCGGCGTACGTCTTCGCGATCGTCAAGATCGAGAACTTCAGCAACCTCGTCGCGCTTTTCGGGTATGACTTCTCGGAGCTCATCGAGCAGTTCGCGTCGCAGAAGTTCCGAAAGTACGAGCCCCGCTACGGGTATAAGACCTATCAGCTCAAGAGCAACGAATTCGCGATCCTCATCAAGACCGCGTCCGTCGCGTCCATCGCGGACGCGGCCCAGCGGCTCACCGAGATCGTGAAGGCCCTCGAGCTCGAGGCGCTCCCGTGGGAACGCGACAAGATCAGGCTCGTGTTCAGGGTGGGAGGCGCGATCGTGAACCCCGGCGACCCGGTGAGCCCGCTCTCGAAGGCGGACATCGCGCTCAAGAAGGCCGAGCGCGGCCACTCGCTGATCACCATCTTCGAGGACGACACCGAGGAAAAGGACACCGCGTACGACTACGTTATGAAGTTTACCGAGCTCGTGACCAACCGCGAGGAAGGGACCTTCCGCGCCGTGTTCCAGCCGGTGTTCGAATCGGGCGGCTCGGCCATCTCGTGGTACGAGGCGCTTCTGCGGGTCAAGCGCCCCACGGGCGAGTACGTGAGCGTCTATCCGTATCTCGCCGTGGCCAAGTCTACCGGCTTTTATCAGTTCCTCACCGACTTTATCCTGCGCGCCTCGGCCGACGCGATACTCGAGTACGACGTCGACGTGTCGATCAACATCTCGGTCAACGACATCGTCCGTCCCGATTTCATCCTGCTCGTCGACGAGGTGTACGAGAAGATTCGGGACAAGCGGGGCAGGATCATCTTCGAGATTCTCGAGAGCGACGAGCTCGTCGAGCTCGACAAGTGCATCTGGTTCATCGACTACATCGCGCGCTACGGCTTCAAGATCGCGATCGACGATTTCGGCACCGGGTACTCGAACTACTGCACCTTGATAAACCTTCCGATCGATATCGTGAAGATCGACGGGTCGCTCATCAAGAAGATCAAGAGCGACGACAACGCGCGGACCCTCGTCGAGGGAATCGTCCATTTCTGCCGCAAGGCGAACAAGAAGACCGTCGCAGAGTACGTCGAGGACTCCGGGGTGTTCGATTCCCTCAAGGACCTCAAGATCGACTACCTGCAGGGCTACTACCTTTCCGAGCCCGCGCAGATCGCCGAGTGCCCGTGCCCGACGGGCGGCGCCTGACCGTCGCGGGCAAAAACCGCCCCTAAGCCGAAATCCCGCGCCCGTTAAGAACCCTTACGCGAGAAGGGCTCGCGCGATCGCGTCCGCCGCGCGCTCTCCGTCCATCGCCGAGGACACGATGCCCCCCGCGTAGCCAGAGCCCTCACCCGCGGGATAGAGCCCTTTCAGCGCCGGCGACTCCAGGGTTTCCCCGTCGCGGAGAATCCTGACCGGGGACGAGGTCCGCGTTTCCGCGGCGACGAGGATCGCGTCATCCGAGATAAAGCCCCGCATGTTTTTGTTGAACTCGATAAGTCCCTCGCGGAGCCGGTCCGCGATCTGCTCAGGGATCCAGCGGTCGAGCCGCGAGGGCACTACGCCCGGGCTATAGGAGCATTCGGGAAGGGTTTCCGATTCGCACCCGTCGACGAAGTCGCGGAGCCGCTGCGCCGGGGCCTTCTGTCCCTCGCCGTGCCGCTTCGCCTCGCGCTCGAGCCACATCTGGTAGCGAAGCCCCGAAAGCGCCGGGATCGGCGGGAGGCCGAGGGTTGCCTCGCCGTCAGACTCCTTCGGCGCGCGGAACCGTTCCGGGATATCCTCGGGCCGCGTCTCGACGACGATGGCCGCGTTTGACCAGCGGGTGTTTCGGCCCGAGGGCGACATGCCGTTCAGGACGATCTCGTCGTCGGCGGTCGCCGAGGGGACGATGAGCCCGCCGGGGCACATGCAGAAGGAATAGACGCCGCGCCCGTCGGCCTGCGCGACGAGCCGATAGGTCGCCGCGGGAAGTTCGTCCCCCCGCTCGCGCCCATGGTACTGGATGCGGTCGATCAGTTCCCGCGGGTGCTCGACGCGGACGCCCATCGCGAATGTTTTTCCCTCGAGGATCGCGCGCTCGCCGGCCTTACCCGCCGCGGGCTCGAGGCGGGCGAGCATCGCGTACACGTCGCGCGCCGAATGCCCGGTCGCGAGGATGACCGCGTCTCCCGTGATCCGCTCGGCTTGAGTCCCCGGGCCTTCGCTCGCGCCATCGTCCGCGCTCGCGGAGGGCCGCGCCTCGATGCCGGTAACGCGGCCTCCCTCGATCACGAGGCCCGCGCACCGCAAGCCGAAGCGGAATGAGCCCCCGTGCGCCTCGATCGTTTCCCTCATTCGGTTGATGATCCCGGGAAGGCGGTCGCTGCCGATGTGCGGATGGGCGTCGGTGAGGATCTCGGCGTCCGCGCCGTGGTGGTGGAATATCGCGAGGATGCGCCCGATGTCGCCTCGCTTGTTCGAGCGGGTATAGAGCTTTCCGTCCGAGAAGGTTCCCGCGCCGCCTTCGCCGAAGCAATAGTTTGAGTCTCCGTCGATGCGCTGCTCGCGGGTGATGTTCGCGATATCGCGTTTGCGCTCGGAAGTCGGTTTCCCTCGCTCGACGATGATCGGCGTGACGCCGCTTTCGAGGAGCTTCAGCGCGGCGAAGAGCCCCGCGGGACCCGAGCCCACGATGACGACCCGACGCGCGGGATCGGCCTTTTTCCAGGCCGGGGTAAAGCCCGCTCCCGCGGCCGGCTCGGGCGGGGGAAGTTCCCCGACGTAGGCGGTGAAGCGCAGGTTGATGAGGACGCGGCCGTGCCGCGCGTCGACCGATTTCTTGCGGAACACGAGGGCGCCGATCGCCTCGGGTTTGACGGGCACGCCGTTCTTTGAAAGGGCCTCGGCCGCTTTTCGCCTAATAATGCTTTCGTTCCCTTCCTCTCCGGGAAGGACGGTGATGCTAATGTCTTGGATCATGGTTAGGGGGAGTATAGCCGGTTTTCGGGGGAAGATCAGGGTTGGGGTGTCCGATGCCCCATTTTTCTTGACGAAGCCCGGCGGCCATTGTACTGTAGGCGTATAGCCATGACAAAAAAACCAGCGATACCGGCTTTTATCACGACTTTTGCTTCTTGTTGACTTCCGATACCTCCTCTGCTATTATGTGAGTGTAGGTACACGCAACCCGGACACTTAGAGGACGATAATGACTGTAATCGAGATCGCAAAACGCGCGGGCGTTTCGATCGGGACCGTAGACCGCGTTTTGCATAATCGAGGGCGCGTTTCGGAAGAAACCCGCCAGAGAATAAACGCGATCATCAGCGAGGAAGGCTATCAGCCGAATCCCCTGGCGCGGCATCTCAAACGCAACCGCGACTACCTCATCGGCGTCCTCGTCCCCGAGCTCGAGAAGGAGAGCCGTTACTGGGACCTCATCCATGAAGGGATTCGAAAGGCCGTCGCGGAGCTTTCGGCCTTTTCCTTTAGCCTCGAGCTTTTTACCTTCGTGCGCCCTGACCGCGAATCCCTCGCGAACGCCTTCTCCCGGATGAGAGCCGCCGATTGCAGCGCCTATATCATCGCGCCGGTCATGCAGGAAGAAACCCTCGCGCTCCTGTGGGGAGAGGAGAAAAAGGTTCCCTACGCCTTCATCGACTCCTTCCTTCCGGGAGCCGACCCCCTCGTGACGGTCGCGCAGGACCCGTTTAAGGGCGGCCAGGTCGCCGGCAGGCTCATGGACCTCCTCGCGCCAGGGCCCGCGTCGTACGCGGTGATCCGGCCCTATTCCGAGGCCTTTAACCTGAACGAGCGCGCGCGCGGCTTTCGGGAATGGTTCGCGGGCCGCCCGGGCGTCCGCCTCCTTGACCTCGTGTGCTCCGAGCTCCACATGGACGAGGTGCACGCCCTCGTCGAGCGCGCGATCCGCGAGAACCCCGACCTTAAGGGGATCTTCGCGGTTTCCGCGATCGGCCACAAGATCGCCGACTACCTTCACGATAAGGGGCTTAAGTCCGGCATCGCGTTCATCGGGTACGACCTCGTCGACGACAACGTGCGGTGCCTCAGGGACGGGCGGATCGACTGCCTGATTTCCCAGCGCCCGGAGGAGCAGGGCCGCCTCGTGATGCAGCAGATATACCGCAAGATAGTGCTTGAAGAGGCGACGACGAGTCTAATCGACATGCCGATCGATATCTATTTTAAGGAGAATCTTCTATGACGCAAAAAGGGACAGCCTACGTTCTTGGCGCCGACTTCGGTTCCGACTCGGTTCGCGTCGTGATTCTCGACGCCGCGGACGGCCGCGTCGCCGGGCAATCCGTCGTCTGGTATCCCCGCTGGAAACGGGGACTCTATTGCAGCCCGCGCGAGAATCGCTTCCGCCAGCATCCGCTCGATTATATCGAGAGCCTGACCGACGCGGTCACCGGCGCGATCCGCGACGCGGACTCCCACGCGGGATCCGGCATCGGCCGGCTCGTTCGCGCCATTTGCGTCGACACGACCGGCTCGACCCCCGTGCTCGCCGACCGCGCGGGGCAGCCGCTCGCGCTCACCCCTGAGTTTGCCGAGGATCCCGACGCGATGTTCATCCTCTGGAAAGACCATACGGCGGTGCGCGAGGCCGACGATATCAACGCGCTCGCGCGCGGTTGGGGCGGCACGGACTTCACCAAGTATATGGGCGGGGTTTATTCCTCCGAGTGGTTTTGGGCGAAGGTGCTCCACACGATTCGCGGCAACGCGCGCGTAAAGGCGTGTACGTACACCGCCGTCGAGCATTGCGACTGGATCACGGCCCTCATGACCGGCACGACCGACCCCGCGAAGATCAAGCGGAGCCGCTGCGCCGCGGGCCATAAGATCATGTGGCATAAGGAATGGGGCGGCTATCCGCCGCACGAGTTCTTCGACCGGCTCGACCCGAAGCTCTCCGCGATCCGCGACTCGCTCGGGACGGAGACCTGGACCACCGATACCTCCGCCGGCACGCTGACCCCCGAATGGGCAAAAAAGCTCGGGCTCGACGAGTCCGTCATCGTGTGCGTCGGCGCCTACGACGCGCATATCGGCGCCGTCGGCGGCGACGCCGCGCCCGGGGTGCTCGTCAAGAGCATCGGGACCTCGACCTGCGACGTGATCATCGGGCCGCGCCCGGCGGCCGGGAAGAAGGAAACCCTGATCGGCGGCATCTGCGGCCAGGTCGACGGCTCCGTCGTCGCCGACTGGATCGGCTACGAGGCGGGGCAGTCCGCGTACGGCGACTATTACGCCTGGCTCCGCAACCTCCTCTCGTGGCCCCTCAAGAACCTTTCCGCGCTCGACCCCGACGCGAAGGGAATCGATACCGAGAAGATCGAGAAGAACCTCCTGCGCGCGCTTGAAGAGGCGGCCGGAAAGGTCGAGCCCTCGGAGTCCTCCGTGGTCGCCCTCGACTGGATAAATGGCAGGCGCACCCCCTACGCGAACCAAAAGCTCACCGCCGCGATCTCGGGCCTCAACCTCGGCACCGACGCGCCGACCCTCATGCGCGCGCTCCTTGAGTCGACCGCGTTCGGCGCCCGCTCGATCATCGAGACCTTCGAGAAGGGCGGCATCAAGATCGAGAAGGTCATGGCCATCGGCGGCGTCGCGCGAAAGAGCAAGCTCGGGATGCAGATCCTCGCCGACGTGACGAACCGCGACATCCACGTCACCGCGGGCGACCAGTCCTGCGCGATCGGGGCCGCCGTGTTCGCCGCAACCGCCGCGGGGCTCTATCCTGATATCTTCGCCGCCCAGAAGGCCCTGTCCGCGGGGACCGAGCGCGTGCACAAGCCCGATCCCGCCCGCGTGGCGATGTATGACAAGCTCTACGGGAAATTCCTGAAACTCGGAAACTTTATAGAAGGAGAGACGAAATGATCAAACTTGACGCGTACGAGTTCTGGTTCCTGACCGGAAGCCAGGACCTTTATGGTGACGAGACCCTCCGCCAGGTCGCGGAGGATTCGAAGAAGGTCGTCGAGGCGCTGAACGCCGACGGCAAGATGCCCTGCAAGATCGTGTGGAAGCCGACGCTCCTGACGCCGGATACGATCCGCGTGTGCCTCGAGCAGGCGAACGCCGACCCGAAGTGCGCGGGCGTCATCGCGTGGATGCACACCTTCAGTCCCGCGAAGATGTGGATCGCCGGGCTCTCTTCCTACAAGAAGCCCCTCCTCCAGCTCAACACCCAGTTCAACCGCGACATCCCCTACGCGACGATGGACATGGACTTCATGAACCTGAACCAGTCCGCCCACGGCGACCGCGAGTTCG
>DAOPYF010000020.1:0-26501 GCA_035352735.1 Treponemataceae bacterium
ACGTCGGCGGCGCCGAGCACGCGGTCCTCCACCTCCTCTACTCGCGCTTCTGGCACAAGGTGCTCTTCGACCTCGGGCTCGTGGGCTCGAAGGAGCCGTTCCAGCGGCTCATCAACCAGGGCATGATTACCTCGTTCGCGTTCCAGCGCAAGAACAAGACCCTCGTGCCGACCGACGAGGTACGTCCCGTCGCGGGCAAGACCGACGAGTTCGAGGAGATCGCCACGGGCGAACGGCTCGAGCGCGTCATCGCGAAGATGTCGAAGTCCCTCAAGAACGTCATCAACCCCGACGACGTGATCAAGGAATACGGCGCGGACAGCTGCCGCATGTACGAGATGTTCATGGGCCCGCTCGAGGTGTCGAAGCCGTGGAGCACCCAGGGGCTTATCGGCGTGAGCCGCTTCCTCGAGCGCGTGTGGGCGCTCTCCGAGAAGCCGATGACCGCCGCGCCGCGCGACGACGTCTCGACCCCCGAGGCCGCGGAGATCACGAAGCTCCTCCACAAGACGATCAAGAAGGTCTCGGACGACACGGCAACCATCAACTTCAACACCGCGATCGCGCAGATGATGATCTTCACGAACGAGCTTTCTAAATACGAGACCTTCCCGAAGGCCGCGTGGGCCGACTTCGTGAAGCTCCTCGCGCCCTACGCGCCGCACCTCGGCGAGGAACTCTGGGCAAAGCTCGGGAACAAGAACACGATCGCCTACGAGAGCTGGCCGACGTACGAGGAAAAGCTCTGCGCGGACAATAGCTGCACGATCGTCGTTCAGGTGAACGGCAAGATCCGCGACAAGTTCGAGGTTGCCGTCGGCACCGCGAAGGCTGAGCTCGAGAAAGCCGCACTCGCGACCGCGGGCGCCGTCAAGTTCATGGAAGGCAAGGCGCCGAAAAAGGTGATCGTCGTCCAGGATAAATTAGTCAATATCGTTGTGTGACGAATGACCGGGGCCCAGCTTTTGAAAACCACCAAGGAACTTGGTCCTCGGTTCAAGGGCTGGCGCCCTTGTCCCTGCGGAATCGTTCCTCGTTGGTTTTCAAGACGTCCCGATCATTCGTCACACGATCCTTTCCACCAAGGAAAAACGCATGATACGGATTTCACGCATTCTAAATAGGGATCTCGCGATTGAGGTGCCGCCTTCGAAGGCGCATACGCTCAGGTCGCTCATACTCGCCGCGCTCGCCGACGGGACCTCGGTCGTGCGGAATCCGTTACTTGGAGAGGACCAGCTTCATCTCCTCGAATGCCTTGCCCGCCTCGGCGTCACGATCACGCGGCGCGAGGGGGAGATCGGGATCGTCGGAACCGGCGGCAGGTTCAAACCCGTCGCGGACACGCTCGACTGCGGGGAATCGGGGGTCGCGATGAACTTCCTCTCGGCGCTCGCGTGCCTCGCATCGAGGCCCGTCGTGCTCACCGGAAAGGAAGGGCTTCTCAAGCGCCCCGTCGACGAGATCGTCTCGGGCATTCGCCAGCTTGGCGGCTCCGTCGAGTACCTCGATAATGAGGGCTTGCCCCCGCTCCGCGCGAATTCCTCCGGACTCTCGGGCGGCGTCGCGCGCATGAAGGGAGCGAAAACCTCGCAGTACTTCAGCTCGCTTTCGATCGCGGCGGCTTGCGCGAAAGCCGACGTCACGATTGAGTGCGTGGATGAGATGTCTGAAAAACCCTACCTCGATATCACGCTTGCCATGATGCGCCGCTTCGGCGTCGAGGCGACGAACGACGGGTACCGGACGATCGCGGTAAAATCAGGGCAGCGCTACCACGCCGCGGACGTGACCGTCGAGGGCGACTACTCGAGCGCGTCCTACTTCATCGAGGCCGCGGCTGTTACCGGCGCAACGGTATTCCTCAAGGGTCTCGAGCGCGAGTCCGCGCAGGGAGACCGACGGATCGTCGATTACGCGCGCACCATGGGATGCGCGGTCGAGTTCCGCGAGGGAGGGCTCACCGTCTCGGGCGGACCCCTCAGGCCCATCGATGAAAGCTTTTTCGACACCCCAGATCTCGTGCCGACCGTCGCGGTCATGGCGGCCTTCGCGGCGGGGACGAGCAGAATCCGCGACGTCGCACATCTCCGGTTCAAGGAATGCGACCGGATCGCCGCGGTCATCGAGGGCCTTTCGAGAATGGGAATAACCGCCTTCGTCGAGGGTAATGACCTTGTCGTGCAAGGCGATCCCACGGGCGCGCACGGCGGCGCGATATCGTCCTGGAACGACCACCGAATCGCAATGTGCTTCGCGGTAGCCGGCCTCGTCCTCGACGGCCAGACGATCGACGACGGCGCGTGCGTGAAAAAATCTTTCCCAAATTTCTGGGAAACCTTCGCGGCCTTCGGCCGGTAATCGGCGTGGCTCGCGGCAGATAACGCGATCACTTCGAGAGATCGACCGAACACATGAAATTCTCCACGTTATTGTTCGATTTCCACATGGATGAGCTTGTATTGGTAAAATTACCACAAACAAATTGCACGACAAAGGGCTTCTTGCATACCCGACGAAGCGAGCCAGGAAAGGCGCGGCTATACGTCGGTTCATTCGTCATGCTCCCCTTTCTCAACCGTACGGATCGGGGAATTGCGCGCGCCAGGGTATCGGGCTCAAGCCCTCGCGACGCTCGAACTCAGAGGCGAACCGGGACTCGTCGCGATACCCGCATCTTCGCGCGATCTCTCCGACGCCGAGTAGGGTGTTCTTCAAGAGGTTCGCGCCGACTGAGCACCTGAGTTTTTCAAGATAGGAGCGAACCCCCGAGCCGGTCGAGCGGCGAAAGCGCCAGGCGGCTATGAGCGGGTTCATGCCCGCGGCGCGAGCGAGGGCTCCCACGGAAAGCGCGGGATCGGGATAGCGCGCGTGAATCTCGCGGATGATCGGGTACAATTCGTTATCGCCATGAAGCGACGATGAGGCGGAGTCGTCCTCAAACGCGAACATCGATTGGAGGAGCATGAGCATCTCGAGAAAGAACGATCTCCCCCGGCACGGCCAGTTCTGGTCCGGTTGGTCGGTAAGCTGGCGCTCGAGGTTGTCCGCCATCCTCAGCATCCTGTTCCGGATCGAGCCGTTGACCGGTAGGTAAAACGGATTGCCCATCCCTCCCCGAAGGAACGGCTCGATGAGAATCCGCTCGGTGCGAAACCCGCCTGAGTCCTCGCCTGCGTCCATGCCTAAAAGACCGTGGTTTATCACCTGCGGCCGGAAAAACACGCTAAATCCCCGAGCGCCGGTAAGCGACACGTTTGAAATCGGGCGCGCGTAGTTTATACAAAGGGTGACGGGCGCGAAAAGCGATTTCTCGCCGCCCGACTCGCTGACGATGACCGATCCCTCGTCGACGTACATGAGCTGATACATCTCGGGATCGCTCCCGTCGAGTAACGACATGTCGCGCGTAAAGTAGATTTCAAAAACGGCGTCTTTATAAATTTCGCGCCCGATTGTGCGCATCGTTTTCATGATCTATACTATATACTCGTTTCGCGCAGGTGTCAGCATCTTTCGCGCGAGCGCTGGGGGCCTCCGATTGAGCAGTCAAATCCTTGTAATCGCCGCGCTAATCCTTCTCGCGGCCGTGGCAACCCTTTCGGGCGCGCTCATCTCCGCGAAACGGCGGTATAGGCGGGATACGGCGAGGCTTTCTGAGCGAATCGCGACGACGGCGGAAAAGGCATCCCGACAAATACAAACCTTCGCGCGGATCAGTACCGTCATCTCATCGTCCTTTGAGCGGGACACGCTCCTTTCCCAGATACTACTCGTGTTATCCGACTATTGGCCAGGCTGCGCCGTGAGGCTCATCCTCTATCGCGTGGACGGAAGCATCGAGCGGCTTGGCGAGCAATCGGGCTCCGCAAATAGCCGTCCGCCGGTAAAGCCGTCGGACGAAAACATCATGCGACTCATCGCGACCCCGTCGGGCGGAAAGCGCGACCCGGAATGGGATCTTTTCCTGGATGACAATGCCTTGATGGATTACGCCTATAACTTCCCTTTCATCGAGGAGGAACGCTTCGTCGGTACCCTCGTCCTCTCGTCGCCCGTGCCTCTTGAGCCTCGGGACAAACTGTTCATGGGCGACGTGACCACGCTCGTCGCGTCGGCGCATAAAAACGTCGTGACCTCCAAGGACCGCGACCGAATCAACGAACGATTCGGAAAGAGCGTCGACCCAAAGGTCAGGGACGTACTTCTCGGATCGAGCGAAACGGGACGGATACTCGAGGTCAGCGTGCTCTTTCTCGACATCAGGAATTTCACCGCGCTATCCGAGCGGCTTGGACCGACCGAGACGGTCAGCTTCCTAAACGGCGTCTTTTCCGCCTGCGAGTCGGTTGTTCGCGAAGAGGGAGGCTTTATCAACAAGTTTACCGGAGACGGTTTCATGGCCGTTTTCGGCGCGCCGAAGGACAGCCCCACTCATCGAGAAGACGCCATCCGCGCGGCAACGCGAATCGCGGAGAACCTCTGCAACGTTCCGCTGGGGATGGGCATCTCGTCGGGACCGGCGCTCGCGGGCACGATAGGCTCGCAGGAACGCCTTGAATACACGGTAATCGGCGACACCGTCAATACCGCGTCGCGCATCGAAGGGCTTTGCAAGCTCTTCGGCGCGACGATCATAGTTTCCGGCAAAACGCTTTTGGGATGCGCTGGCGCGCGATACGACGAGAGGTTTCTCGGGACCGTGCGCCTTAAGGGAAAAGCGGGCGCGATCGACGTCCATGAGATCTTCACGAAAACGAACCGATTACCCGATTCGTATCTCGCGAGATTCGGCGAAGCCGTCACGGCGCATTTCGGCGGCGAGTTCAGTCAGGCCGAGGCAACCTTCGCAGACCTCGCGGCGGAACGTCCCGATGACGCGGCCGCAGCCTGGTATCTTTCTCGGGCGCGGGAGCGCGCCGAGACGACGGTCGCCGCGTCATGGGATAGGGTCGAGCAGCTCATCTCGAAGTAGGATCAAGAGGCGGAAGCCCTCATTTGCCCTCAATCGACCCCAGAGCCGCAAGGCTTTCCGCAAAGGTATAGAATCTCTGTTTCGCGCCCCGCCCTTCCCGCGAGGAGAGAGCGCCCTCTCGACCAAGCGCTGGCTGGCCGGTCAGCGCGGAAACATCCGCCCCGCCGGCAGCCCCGGTACCGCGCCGCGCCTTCCGATACTCCGCCGGGGTAATCCCGAGCTTTTCCGCGTAGATGCGATTGAGGTATCGATAGTCCGAGAAACCGCAGGTAAGGCTCACGTCGGTTATGGGCATGTCCGTCCGCTCGACGAGGTAGCGCGCCTCGTCGAACCTGAGGAGGGTCACGAATCGCTGAAAGCCCATCGAAAGGCTATCCCGGAAAAAATGCGAAAGGTACGCGAGGGTCAGGCCCTCGCGGCGGGCGATATCCGAAAGGAGAATCCGCTCGGTAAAGTGCGCCTCGACGTACTCGGTGATCCGGGTGACCCGCTCGCTGCGCGCGACCCGCGCCGAGCGCTCGCGCTCGGTGAGCATCCGCCAGGGCAACCCCGCCATGAGAAGGCGAAAGATCTCGGCGACGCGCGAGACGCACGCGAACTCGTACGCTGGTCCGCGCGCGAAATACGCGAGGGCAAGCTCGCGCATCGCGATTCGGAGCTCCTCGAGCGACCGCGTGTCCAGGGCGGCTCCGACGTCTCGCGGGCCGAACTCGACGAAGGCCATCTTCGGGTAAAAACGCTCGCACCAGCGCGGGGACACCTGGAGCGAAAGGATCTCGCACGCGTTGGCGGCTCCCCTGAGCCTCGGGCGGCCGCTCCCGATCGCGTGAATCTCGTGAGCCTGATGCGGATTAATGACGAAAAAGCCGCCCGCAGCGACGTCGTGCGTTTCAGGGCCCGCGGAGATCCTGACGGTACCCGAGAGCACCTGGCAGAGCTCGAACTCCCGATGGATATGCGGGTTCCGATACGAAAGCGCGACGAGAAAAACCTTAATGTCCGCGAGGTCTCCGTGATCGACGACCTCATACTCCCCTTTGCTAACCGGCATACTCCTCGTATTCTAGGCACTTCGCCGGAAAAAAGCAAACTAATCTGATTTTCACCCCCCTATCTGCCGACACGGCACGCGCGCGGCGCCGTATAGTCAAGTCATACGGTTTATAGGAGGCTCGTCTATGTCACAGTTCAAATTTTCCGCCGGTCCCTGGAACGTCCATTCCGGCGCCGATTCCTACGGTCCCGCCACGAGGGCGGAGATCCCCTTCGAGGAAAAAGTCAGCCAGTTCGCGAAGCTCGGTTTCTCGGCCGTCCAGTTCCATGACGACGACGCGGTACCCGACATGAACTCGCTCACGGTCGAGGAGATAAAGGCGAAGGCGCGCGGCGTCAAGAAAACGCTCGACAAGTACGGCATGGCGGCGGAATTCGTCGCGCCGAGGCTCTGGATGGACCCGCACACGGCGGACGGCGGCTTTATGTCGACGTCGAGGGAAGACCGCGACTTCGCGCTCATGCGCGCGTTCAGGTCCATCGACATCGCGCGGGAACTCGGCACGGACATGATCGTCCTCTGGCTCGCGCGCGAGGGAACGCTCTGCGCCGAGAGCAAGAGCCCGGTGTGGGCGACGAAGAAGCTCATCGAGGCGATAAACGAGATGCTCCGCTACGACTCGAAGATTCGCGTCGTCATCGAGCCGAAGCCGAACGAGCCGATCGACCGGAGCGTCTGCGGCACGATGGGGCACGTCATGGCGATCTCCGCGGCGACGATCGACCCGACGCGCGTCGGCGGAAACCTCGAGAGCGCGCACGCGATCCTCTCGGGCCTCGACCCCGCGCACGAGATGGGCTTCGCGCTCGCGATGGGCAAGCTTTGGACCGTTCACCTCAACGACCAGAACGGCATCAAGTACGACCAGGACAAGAGCTTCGGCGTCGAGAACCTTCGCCAGGCCTTCAATCAGGTGAAACTCCTCGTCGAGAACAGCTATGGCTCAAAGGGAGAGTACGTCGGGCTCGACGTCAAGGCGATGCGCACGACGCGCGACGCGGAAAGCTACAAGCACCTCGAGAACAGCCTGAGGATATTCCGCGAGCTTGAGAAGAAGGCCCGCCGGTTCGATTACGACTTCCAGAAGAAGTGCGTCGAGCGCAGGGACTTCGAGAGCCTTGAGATGTACGTACTTGATCTCCTGATGGGAACCAAGTAACCTTTTATCGAACGCGCAAAGGAGTGGTTAGCCAATGGACAAACCGAAGGTAGTCGTCGCGGGGCATATCTGCCTCGATATCACGCCGGTATTCCCGCGCGAGCCCGCGATTGGCAGCCCCACGCTCGCCGACGTGCTTAGGGCGGGGACGCTCACGCGCGTCGACGGGGTCGACATTCACACCGGCGGGGCGGTCGCGAACACGGGACTCGCTATGGCGCTCTTCGGCGCCGACGTGAGCCTCATGGGAAAGGTCGGCGACGATCCCTTCGGCTCGATGGTGCTCGATATACTCCGCGACAATGGCGAGGGAAAGGGCATGATCGTCTCCGACGGAGAGCGAACCTCCTACTCAATCGTGGTCGCGGTACCGGGCTTCGACCGTATATTCCTGCACGACCCCGGGGCGAACGACAGCTTCTCGCTATCCGACCTTGACCTCGACGCGATCCGCGAGGCGAGGCTCTTCCACTTCGGGTACCCGACCCTGATGGCGCGGATGTTCAGGAACGGCGGCGAGGAACTCGTCGGGATGTTCCGCGCCGTCGACGGGATGGGGGTCATGACCTCGCTTGACCTTTCGTCGGTCGACGAGCAATCGGAGGCGGGACGGGCCGACTGGGCGCGCATACTCGCCGCGGTCCTCCCGAGCGTCGACTTCTTCCTCCCGAGCTTCGAGGAACTCGCCTTCATGCTCGACCGCGACGCCCTCCGCCGGGTCAGATCGCGCGCGGGCTCGGGCGACCTCTCTTCCGTCCTCTCGGTCGAAGACGACGTCGCCCCGCTCGCCGAGCGCGCGATAGCCCTCGGCGCGAAGGTAGTCCTCGTTAAGTGCGGCGCGAAGGGCCTTTACTTCAAGACCGCGCCCCAAGCCGCCATCGGGCGACTCGAGGCGAAAACCCGGAAACCGCTCGGCGGGACTCCCGGCGAATGGGCCGACCGGGAAGGATTCGAGAGAAGCTACGCGCCCGAACGGGTCCTTTCCGCGACGGGGGCCGGCGACACGACGATCGCCGCCTTTCTCGCCGCGACGCTCGAGGGCTATCCCCTCGGTCGCGCGATAAAGCTCGCGGCCGCGACGGGAGCCTCTTGCGTCGAGGCCTATGACGCGCTGAGCGGACTCAAACCCTTCGCGGAGCTTGAGGCGAAAATCGACGCAGGCTGGAGAAAGGCCTGATACTAAAGGAGATGCATGATGCTGGTAAACTTGAATGACGTTCTGATCCCCGCGCGGGAGAAAAAATACGCGGTAGGCCTTTTCAACGCGGTGAACCTTGAGCTCGCGCGGGGCATTATCGCCGCCGCCGAGAAAAACCGCTCGCCGGTAATAATGGGAACGGCCGAGGTACTCCTGCCGTTCGGCCCGCTCGAGGAGCTCTCGTGGTTTCTCGTGCCGATGGCGCGGCGCGCGAGCGTCCCCGTCGTCATCCATTACGACCACGGCCTCACCGCCGAGCGATGCGTCGAGGCGCTCAAGCTCGGCTTCTCGTCCATCATGTACGACTGCTCGACCGACGCCTACGAGGAGAACGTGCGGAAGACGAAGGAGATGGCCTACATCGCCCATTGCTTCGGCGCGACGATCGAGGCCGAGCTTGGGCACGTCGGCGACGCCGCGGGATCCGCCGAGGGAAACTCGGTCCTTGACGATCCCGCGAAATACTACACCGACCCCGAGCAGGCGCTCGACTTCGCGACGCGTACCGGCGTCGACGCGCTCGCGATCGCGGTCGGGACCGCGCACGGACACTACAAGGCAAAGCCGAAGCTCGACTTCGACCGCATCGAAAAGATCGCGTCCCTGCTATCGATCCCGCTCGTGCTCCATGGCGGATCAGGTCTTTCCGACAGCGATTTCCGGACGACGATCGCGCGCGGCATCAGCAAGGTGAACATCTTCACCGACATCAACACGGCGGCGGCGACCGCCGCGGGCGCCGCGCTCGGGAAGGGTAAGACGGCCTTAACCGATCTCATACCGGGCGAGGTCGACGCGGTCGAAGCCGCGGTTACCGAGAAGATCAAGCTCTTCGGGTCTACGGGCAGGGCTTGAGGAGAAGGCGGCGGCAGTTTGCGGCGCCGCCCATCGCCGCGAGCACGGCTCCGTCAGACTCGAACGCGCCAAGGCTCCTGAGCGAGGAGAGACTCGAAAGGAAGGCGTAGCGTGCCTTGATAAGGGCGCCCTTATTCGAGCTTACGAGCGTGGCGGCGTCTGACAGGTCCGTCACCGACGCGGCCGCGAGTTTGTATTGCTCGAGCTTTCCCTCATAATGCTTTTCCGCGTACTCAAGCGCCTTTGCCGACGAGACGATCGAGCGCGCTTCGGCGACGCAGCCATAGACCGCGGTCGCGAGGTCAATATCGAGGTTTCGCGCGGTCTCGTCGAGCGACATCGCGGATTGCCGCGCGGCAAGGCGAGATTTATCGACCGAGGCCTTCGTCACCCAAACATCCAGCGGGATATTCCCCGTTATCGAAAACTTCACCTGAGGGTCCGAGAGCCCATTGAGCGCCGTGTAATCGAGACCCGTTGAAACCCCGGCCGTCACCGTGGGGAGGTATCCCGCGGCGGTCTCCTTGACCGTCTTGTCCGCCTTATCGCGCGCGAGCCGCGCTGAGGCGAGATCGGGATTATTCGCGTATGCCGCGTCCCTGACGCGCGCGACGATAGAATCGACGGTCGAGTCGTCGCACGCAGAAAGGCTCGCGACGAGCGGTTCGTATACGGAAAAATCCGTGCGCTCGATCTCCGGTATCTTCTTGAGACCGGTAAGGGACGCTACCTTCATCGAGTAGATCGATACGTCGCGCATCGCCTGGCCAAGCGTCGCCCGCGCGGACTCCGCGTTCGACTCGGCCTCGAGGTAGTCGGAAACGGACACCGCGCCGATCTCCCGCCGCGCCTTCGCGATCTCAAGGCTGATCTCGCTCGACGCTATGGATGATTCCGCGCTTTCCTTGGTCGCGTACGCCTCGAGAAGGGAATACCACGCGGCGTCGATCGAGTCGAGAACGCCGTAATACCCCGATCTAGCCTTTTCGCGCGCGATCGAGGTCGCGAGCCGATCGATCGAGGCGAGGATACCGTTCTTCCCGCCCGAGAAAATGGTCTGGGTCACGCCCGCAGAGACACCGGTAGCCGCCGTATCGGCGACCGTGTTCCCGCCGGTGCCCGGCGCCGCGACCGAGGCAGACGCGGAAAGCGAAAGCGACGGGAAGCTCTCATACCGCTGAAGGCGTTCGTCGATCACGGCGCTGTCCGCGGATAACCCAAGGCTCGCCAAGGTTCGCGAGGACGCGAGCGCGAGCTTTCTCGCTTCTGCCAGGGTTAACACGGAACCCTCGCCCACCGTCGCCTGATCTTCCGCCGCCGCTATATTTCCCGCGAGCGCGAACGCTAAAAGGCCCGCGCGAAGCGCATTTCTTTTCATGGTAGATCTCTCCTTCTCACTCATAGCGCAGCGCGTCGATCGGATAAAGACCGGCTGCCTTGCGCGCGGGATAGTAGCCGAAGAATATGCCGACGGCTCCCGCGAAGCCCGCCGACGCCGCGATGACCATTGGGTTAATCGAGGTCGGAAGCCCGACGAACGCCGTGAGGACCTTGCAAAGGGTCACCGCGAGCACTATCCCGATCATCCCGCCCATGAGGCTCAGGATTACGGACTCCGACAAAAACTGAAAGAGGATGTCCCGTCGTCTCGCGCCTACCGACATCCTGATGCCGATCTCGCGCGTGCGCTCGGTGACGGACACGAGCATGATGTTCATGATTCCGATTCCACCGACGACGAGCGAAACGCCGGCTATCGCGGCGAGGAGCATCGTGAGCGACTTCGAGGTTTGCGAGGCGGTCTTGATGATGTCCGCCATGTTCATCACGCTATAGTCGGCCGTCGCGGTCGCGGATAGCCGATGCGACTCGCGGAGGATCGTGTCGATCTCGGTTTGCGCGCGATCCATGAGGTCGTCGCGAACGACGCTTATCGCGATCATCCCGAGGTTGCGGCTCTTGCTTAAGCGCGCGAGCGCCGTGTCGAGCGGCACCATGATGACGTCGTCCTGATCGTCACCCATCCCGGTCGAGCCTTTCTCCGCGAGTACGGCGACTACAGTAAACGGCGTCGTCCCGATCCTGATCGAAGAGCCGATAGGGTCGCTTTGCCCGAAAAGTTCCTTGGCGACGGTCTTGCCGATCACCGCGACCTTCGACCGTGACGCGAGATCCTGCTCGGTGAAGAACGCGCCTGTGCCGACTCCCCAATTCTTGATGACGAGGTAATCGGGCTCGACGCCCATGACGCTCGTCTCCCAGCTGCTCGTGCCCCCGACCACGTCGAAGCTCCCCCGGGTAATGCCCGATATCGCCTGAACGAGACTCGCCTCGGTCCTGATCTTTTTCACGTCCGCCCTCGAGAGGGTGTTGATCGCCTCGGGGCCGCGCATCGGCATCACGTTGATGAGGTTCGTCCCCATCGACGCGATCTGCTTCGTTATCTGCTTCTGCGAGCCCTCGCCCACCGCGACCATGACGATGACCGAGCAGACGCCGATGATTATCCCGAGCGAGGTTAACAGGCTCCTCATCCGGTTTCGGAAGATGCTCCTAAAGGAGAATTCCACTATCTTAAACGCGGTCATGTCGTCGCTCCCCCCGCGCGCGCGATAAGGCTATTCGCGCGCTTCCATTCCTCGAGGGCGTCTGCCGCCCTCGCGCCGCCGGTCACCGGCTTATCCGATATCATCGAGCCGTCCCGCATCGTGATCACGCGCTTCGTGAACGCGGCGACCTCGGGCTCGTGGGTGACCATGACGATAGTCTTTCCGCGCCCGTTTAGTTCCTGAAAGAGCGCCATGATCTCGAGGGTCATCTCGGTGTCGAGGTTGCCCGTCGGCTCGTCGGCGAGGATGAAGGCGGGATCGTTGACCATTGCGCGCGCGATCGCGACGCGCTGCTGCTGTCCGCCCGAAAGCTGGGACGGCACGTGGTGAAGCCGTTCGCCAAGCCCGACCTCCTCGAGCGCGCGTATAGCGCGCTTTCGCTGATCGCGAGAGGACGTATTCCGCGCGTAGAAAAGCGGAAGCTCGACGTTTTCGATCGCGGTCGTGCGCGAAAGGAGATTAAAGCCCTGAAAGACGAAGCCGATTTTCTCGTTTCGTATCTCGGCCGCCTCGTCGGGATTCGCCTTCGAGGTATCGAGGCCCTCAAGGAGATACGTGCCCTCGGTCGGTTTATCGAGACAGCCGAGGATATTCATCAGGGTAGACTTACCCGAGCCCGACGGGCCCATCACGGAGACGAACTCGCCCTCGTCGACGGAAAGGTCGAGGCCGCGGATCGCCTTGACGACGATGTCGCCGAGCACGTAGTGCCGCTTAATGCCGCGAAGTTCTATAACGGACATGGTCAGTTTACCTTTTCCTTCACGATGATCTTCTTCCCCTCGAGCTCCCCCGACGGGATGACCTCGGTGTTCGTCCCGTCCGTAACGCCGGCCGACACCTTCATCACCGCGAGCGCGCCGCGGTCGTCGAGATACCAGACGTTCTTTATCTCGGCCTTCGCCGCGGCCTGGCCGTTCGCCCCGGCGCCGATGCCAGCTTGGGATCGCGCGCCGTTCCGGGAAGACGCGCCGCCGCGGTTAAACCCGCCGGGGCCGCGCGGCCCTCCGCCCATCATAAGCGAAGCGAGGCTCGTCGCTTTTTTCTGTCCCGCCGCCGGAGCCGCTCCCTTCTTATCCTTCGCCGCGATCGCCTTCGCGCGCTCGTCGGGGGAAAGGAGCGAAAGCTCGGCCTCGAAGATCTTATTCGCGATCTCTTCGGCCGTAAGGGTCGAGGGTTCGTAGCGAAGCGCGGCGTTCGGCACCAAGAGCGCGTTCTCGCTCTTCGAGACGATGAACTCGACGTCGGCCGTCATGCCCGGCAGCAGGGTGCCGTCCGCGTTCTCGACCTCGATGATGACGGTATAGGTAACGACGTTGTCAGTCGTCGTCGGCACGAGGTGAATCGTCTCGACCTTGCCGGCGAAGGTCTTTCCCGGCAAAGCCTCGACGGTGAAGCGAACCTCCTGGCCCTTGCTGATCGAGGCGATATCGACCTCGTCGACCGTCGCCTCGATCTCCATCTTGGTGAGATCCTCGGCGATGGTGAAAAGCGACGAGGCGTTGCTGCTCGAGCCCTCGACGACGCTTTGCCCGACGTCGACGCTCCGCGAAAGGACGACGCCCGTGATCGGCGACTTGATGAACGCGTACTGATTTATTTCCGTTTGGATAACCTTGAGCGCCGCGTTTTCGGAAACGTATTCCGCCTGCGCGACGTCGAGCGTCGTCTTCGCCTGCTTCACCTCGTAGTCGGAGATGAGCCCCTTCTCCGCGAGCTTGAGCTGATTCGCGTAGTTCAGCGAGTCAAGGTCGAGCGTCGCGCGGGCCTTCGTGACGGCGGCGCGCTGCTTTTCCTCGTCGAGCTTGAGCATATCCGTGTTGAGCTCGATGAGAACCTGACCCTTTTTCACGTGATCGTTATAGTCGGCGCTAACCCTTTCCGCGATGCCGCTCATCTGCGCGAGCACGCTCACCGAAGACACGGGCTCGAGCTTTCCGCTGCTCGACACGCTTTTTTCTATTGAGCCGCGCGTTACCGCCGCGAACTCGTAGACGGGCTTTCCCGTCCCTCCGGCCTTTTTGGCGCATCCTGAAAAAACCGCGAGGACAATCGCCAGGAAAGCGATCGCGGTGAGCAATCTCTTTGTTGCCCGCATAGGTGCATTCATTGTTTTTATCTCCTATTATTTATAAGCAAAAACCGTGCCATCTAAAAAAAACGCTTCCGAGCGCCACTTTTCGTTCAGTATACACCATTACGCGTGCCTATTAGGCGCATCCGATATTCCGCAATGCGGCAAGTTTTTCCCGTTGGGTAACTTTTTCCCATCGACGCGCGTAAATTCAATTATAACGTTCGTGTTATATTCTGAATCTTGATTGACCAAAGGTCCATAATATAGTTAGATTTCTAACGAAATGAGCGACGGGGATAGCATCAGCATAGCGATCACGAAAACCTTCAGCCTGAAAAACGCCATTTTCCGCACCTTTGCCCCGTCCGGGCTCGTCCCGGTCATAAACAAGACGCAAGGGCAGGTCTTGATGGCGTGCTGGAACCACGGGGGAGCCTCGATGCGGTTGCTGAGCCGCGAGGCCGGACTCGAGAAAGGATCGCTGACGACGGTCGTCGACTCGCTCGAGGAGCTCGGTCTCGTGACCCGCACGCGGCAGGAAGGCGACCGGCGTTCGTTCATCGTAAGGCCGACGGCGAAGGGGCGCGCGCTCGCGCGCAAGATCGACGCGCTTTTTCATGCGCACCTGGACGCGCTCCTCGCGAAGCTCGAGGACGATGAGCGCGCGCGATTCGAGGAAGCGATCGAGACGATCGCCCGCGACATTCCGCGCCTTTTGGAATAGGAGAGACTCTCATGAACGCAAAGGAATCCCGCATCGCGGTGCTGGCGGAAACGCCGCCGCTTAAGGCAATTCTCGCCATGGCAATCCCGGTCATCCTCGGGATGATCGTGCAGGTGCTCTACAACATGGTCGACACCTTCTTCGTCGGCAAGCTCAACGACGTCAACCAACTCGCCGCGGCGAACGTCAGCTTTCCGTTCTTCATGATCATGATGGGATTCGGCGGCATCATCGGCGTCGGCGCGGCCTCCGTCATATCGCGCTACCTCGGGATGAAAAAAACGCGCGAGGCAGGCGAGATCGTCGGGCTCTCGTTCATCCTCGTCGCCATCGTCGGAATCGCCGTCACGGCGCTCTCGGTCGCGTTCCTCGAGCCGATCCTCGCGCTCATCGGCGCGAGGGGCGACGTCGTTCCCCCGACGCGGTCTTACCTTCTCCCGCTCATCCTCGGCTCGACCGCGATCATGGGCAACTTCACCCTCGGCGTCATGATCCGCGCCGAAGGCGGCGCCGTCAACGCGATGCGGGGAATGATCATCGGCTCGGTCGTGAACATCATACTGAACCCGATCATGATCTTCGCGTTCAAGTGGGGGATCGCGGGCTCCGCGTGGGCGACGGTCACCGCGAACGCGGTCGGCATCCTCTGGTACCTCAGGTGCTACGCGCGCGCGTCCATCCTCAAAATATCCTTCGGGCGGCGCATTTGGCGAAGCGCGTATTTCCGCGAGATCTTCTCGATCGGCGTTCCCTCCGGCATTAACCAAGGGCTCATGTCCCTCGCCGTCATCATCGCGAACAACCTCGCGACCGAATACGGGGCCGCGGTACTCGCCGCGATGGGAATCGCGAGCAAGGTCAACAGCCTCATCATCCTGATGCTCATCGGCCTCGCCACGGGATGCCAGCCCCTGTTCGGCTACAACTACGGCGCGGGAAACCGCGCGCGGCTCGTCGCCATCCTCAAGACGAGCATGGCACTCGCGGTGGGCATGGGAGCCGTCCTCTTCGGGGCCTTCGTGCTCACCGACCGCTGGCTCATCTCGGCGTTCTCCGCGATCCCCGAGGTCGTCGACCAAGGATCCTTCATCCTGATCGCGATGGCCTGCTCCGCGCCCGCGGTCGGCGTCATCATGATCGTGATGAACTGCCTCCAGGCGATCGGAAAGGCAATACCCTCGCTCATCCTTTCCGCGGGGCGCCAGGGCGTTTTCTACATTCCGCTCCTCTTCGCGCTCAACGGCCTCTTCGGGTTTCACGGTCTCGTCTTCACGCAGCCGATCGTCGACTTCCTCATGGCCGTCGTCGCGACGCTGATGCTCCGCTTCGTCCTGCGCACGGACTCTACGCTCAGGAAAGGCGCGACCCCGCGAAGCGAAGCGGGACAGGGGCTCACGGCGCAATGACCGAGTTTGCCGAACGGTCAGTCATCGCCCGCTTTTCGCGCGATTCGCTTTTCGTATCGCGCGTTTTTTGTCAAGCGTTGTTGGCCGACGCCTACTTTTTAAAATCTCCAATTTGCCCTTGTCCACCCATCCGCTTTATAGTAGCTTTATGGGCATGAACTACATCGATTTGAGAAGCGACACCGTTACCTGGCCGACGCCCGAGATGCGCGAGGCCATGGCAAAGGCGCCGGTCGGGGACGACGTCTACGGAGACGACCCGACCGTCCGCGAACTCGAGCTGTACGCGGCGAGCCTCGCGGGAAAAGAGGCGGCGCTGTTCGTGCCGTCCGGAACCTTCGGAAACCAACTTGCGCTCTTTACTCACTGCCCGCGCGGCAGCGAGGTTATCCTTGACGAACATTGCCATATCGTCCAGCACGAAGTTGGCGCCGCGAGCGTCATCGCGGGCGTGCAGCTCCGCGCCATCGACTGCGCGGGAGCCCTGCTCGACGCGAAGCTCGTCGAGCCGCGCGTCAGGCAAGGCGACGACATCCATGAGCCGAAAACGAGCCTTATCTGCCTCGAGAACGCGCATTCAAGCGGAAGGGTCATGAGCCTCGCCGCCATGGAAGGGATCAGGCGCGTCGCGGACCGCAACCACATCCCCGTCCACCTCGACGGCGCGCGCCTCTTTAACGCGGCGACGAGCCTCGGCGTCCAGGCGAAGGACGTCACGCAATACGTCGACTCCGTCATGTTCTGCCTCTCGAAGGGACTCTGCGCCCCCGTCGGCTCCATGCTCGCGGGAACGCGCAAATTCGTCGACGAGGCGCGCCGCAAGCGAAAGCTCATGGGCGGCGGGCTCAGGCAGGCGGGCATCCTCGCCGCGGCCGGGCTCATCGCGCTCAAGGAGATGCGGCTCAGGCTCGATCGCGATCACGAGAACGCGAAGGCGCTCGCCGAGCGGCTCGCCACGATCCCGGGCGCGATCGTCGATCCCTCAACGGTCGACATCAACATGGTTTTCTTCGGGCACGAGCGCAACGCCTCGATCGACGGGGAAGCCTTCGTCGATTTCATGAAGGGAAAGGGCATCCTCGTCAATCCCTTCGACAAGGACCGAAAACTCAGGTTCGTCACGCATTACTGGATAAGCCGCGACCACATCGAGGCCACGGCGGGCGCGGTACGGGAGTTTTACTCATAAAGGGGAACGCAATGGCTGAGGCGAAAGTAATAGACCGGACGGCGATCGTCAGGCGGGCGGCGTTCATAGCGCTCGTCGGGAACCTTTTTCTCGCGGTACTCAAGATCGTCACCGGCCTTACCGCCGGAAGCCTCGCGGTCCTCGGCGACGGCCTCGATTCCTCGACCGACGTCGCCATCGCGATCATGACCCTCGCGGTCGGCTTCATCATCAACCAGCCTTCGGACAAGGAACACCCCTGGGGGCACCACCGCGCCGAGACCCTCGGCACGATCGTGCTCGCGTTCATCATCATGTTCGCGGGCTTTCAGCTCTTCGAGTCCGCGGTCAGGCAGCTCAGGGGCGGGACCGTTACCAAGGCGCCGGGACTCATCGCGCTCGCGGTGACCGCGGTCTCCATCGCCGGGAAGCTCGTCCTCGCGCTCACGCAATACCGTCTCGGGAAAAAATCCGGCAGCGCCATGATCCTCGCGAACGCGAAGAACATGACGAACGACATCATCATATCGCTTTCGGTATTCGTCGGCCTCGGGGCCGCGACCCTTTTCAAGATGCCCGCGCTCGACGCGATTACCGCGCTCCTCGTGAGCCTGTGGGTGATGAAGTCCGCGGTAGGAATCTTCCGCGAGCAGAACCTCGAGCTCATGGACGGCAACGCTGACGACGAGCTCTACCGCTCGCTCTTCGACGCGGTGCATTCCGTGAAGGGCGCGGGCAACCCGCACCGCGCGCGGATCCGCAAGATGGCGAGCTCATGGGACATCGACCTCGACATCGAGGTTGCGGGCAACCTCACCGTGCGCCAGGCGCACGACATCGCCGAGCGCGTCGAGAAAGCCGTCCGAGAGGCGATTCCCTATGTCTATGATATCATGGTGCACGTCGAGCCCGAGGGCAACGGCGAGCACGAGGAACAATACGGGCTTTCCGCGAAGGATATCGCCGGGGGGAAGTGATTTCGTCGGCGCCTCGCCGGCGTCAATTCCCCCGCGCTCGTCAGTTCCCTTTCGCGCGCCGCGCGGCCACGTACTCGATCATGTATTGCTGAACGCCGCCGAACCACCGGTCGGCGAGCGCGACGGCCTCTTTCCCGATATAGCGATAATGCCAGCATTCCCAGCGATACCCGGTCACCGGCTCGAGCCCCTTCGGAAACGAAAGCGACCAACCGTACTCGCCCGCGTGCGCGGCGAGCCATTTCCCCGCCTTCGTCCCGGCGAAGTCGTCGGTGATCGAGCCAAAGTCCACCGCGGTACCGAGTTGATGCTGGCTCTGTCCCGGCTTCGCCGACTCGCGGCTCGCGGCGAGCTCGCCCATCTCGCGGACGTTCCTCTCGTATATCTTTTTCTGATACTCAAACGATCGATAGGTCGAGCTCGCGACGAGCGTGACGCCGTCCGCGCGCGCCGCGCGCGCCATCGCGTCAAGCGCTCGCTCCGCGGGCGAGCGAAGGCTCAATCCCCCGCGACCGACCGCATAGGACTTCCCCTGCGCGAGGGCCACGAGGTCGGCCGGCACCGCGTTCGCGCTGAGCGCGTGACGCTTATCGACGAGCGTGAGGAGCGCGTTTCCCCCCGCGGCGTCGGCCTTGAGGGCGGCGTCGAGATCCGCGTCGAATGCGGCTTTGTTCGAATCGATCCGCGCGAGCATCTCCTTCGGGATCGAATCGGGCGCGCTGAAGGCGGTCGCGTCGGCGGATCCTTTCCCCGCGGCAAAGGCGAAAAACGCGACGAGCGATACGCAAACGAGGCAAACGGTCTTTTTCATTTTGAGAAATCCTTAATGGCCCAGCCTCGGCGGCGCGCGACGCGGCGAAGCCTGAAATCGGGATTCGCGGCGACGGGAAACCCGACCGCCTCGAGGAGCGGGACATCGTGAACGCTGTCCGAATAAAACGAGCAAAGCTGAAGGTCGTTCCCGCTTCGCTCGGCGAAGTCCCTGATGATGCCGTACTTGTTCTTCGAGAACACCGGCACGCCGAGGATGCGTCCCTCGAAGACCCCGCGCGAGTACGCGAACTGGGTCGCGATGACGTCGGAGGCGGGAACCCCGCAGTGCTGCGCGAGCGGATAGACAGCCTCGAAGGGCGCCGAGGTCGCGAGAATCACGCGGATGCCGCGTCTCTTAAGATCCGCGATTTCCCTAAGCGCGCCCGGATAGAGCATGCGCGAAAGGTAGCGCGAGAAAGCCTCGCGCGCCACGCTCTCGAATTCGTCGCGCGTCCTTCCGCGAAGTTTCGGGAGGCTCATCCTGAAAAGGTCTTCCATGCGAACGCTGAAGAGGCGATACATGACGAAAAGCGCGGGCGTCGCGAGTATGTACCACCATTTGATGAGACCGCGCCTGATGCACACCTTGATAAATGCCATGCTGGTCGCACGACGGGAAATGGTGTGGTCCACGTCGAAGAAAGCGATGAGTTCCCGTTGCATACGCCTTACAGGATAATGACTATGGAACTCCTGAGCAAGCCCTTTTTATAGACGATCGACGAGGAAAGGTTTCGGCACATGAGGAGCCCAAGCCCGCGATAGCGCGCCGAGGAGGCCTCGTAATGGGGATGCGCGGACCGCGCGCCGCGTATCATCTTATGAAAGTTCATGGTGCTATAGCGGATAACGATCCTCGGCGCGGACGCCTTCTCGAGCGTGAATGAAACGGGGAATGGGGTGCGCGGCCGCGAATGGGTCACGATGTTATCGAAGAACTCCGTCACCACGAGCGTCGCGCGCTCGCGGTGGGTCTGGTCGAGGAACGGGCATTGCGCGACGAAGCGCTCAAGTGCCGTCAGGTTCTCAAGTCGAGGCGCAAGCCGAATCGAGCAGCGCTGCGTTTTCACGACGGGTCAGATAACTTCCGTTAGCGCGAAGATCACGGTGAACATCTCGCTGAAGCCCGTTGACTCAATCGCGAGCCTGACGACCTCCGACGGCTTCATGATGTACAGTTTGTGGCCGAGCGATTCCCCGTCGTCGACGGCCGCCATGAGGACGCCGAGGCCCGAGGAGGAAAGATTCACGACGCGCGACATGTCGAGCACGAGGTTTGTCTGCTTGATGAGCGCGTATACCTTCGCCTGGAATTCCGTGTAGGTGTAGGAGTTGATCGTGCCGGAAACCTCGAGGAGCGAGTAGTTCGGGCCGTTTTTCTCGACGATCGCAATGTTTTCCATAATGCCTCACCCTCTTACTTTGATAGATATTTAAAGACCAAGACGGTAATGTCGTCTTCGAGCTCGCGCGAGACGAACTCGGTCAAGCTGTCGCACATGAACTTCGCCATTCGCCCCGCGGGATACGAGCGGTTGTCGAGGAGCAGCCGCTGCACCCGGTCCTTGCCAAAACGCTCGCCGCGGAGGTTCGTGGAGTCGACGAGTCCGTCCGTCGTCAACAGGATGATGTCCTGCGGGTTGAGGACGATCTTCTTCACCTTTAGGTACTTCGTGATGTCGCGGACGAAGCCGAGGACCTTTCCGTCGCCCTGAATCTCGATCGCGTTATTATACGCCGCGGTATACAGGAACATGGCGGGCACGCCGCAGTTGATGTAATACATCGTGTTCGAGCCGAAGTCGATGAGCCCGAAGACGCCCGCGAAGAACGTTCCCTTCGGGAGGTTGTTCTTGATGAAGAGGTTAACCTTCACGACGAGCTTCTTGAAGTCGCTCGTCTCGGTGAGGAACGTGCGGAGGACCGACTTGAGGATGACCATCGACATGCTCGCGTTGAGTCCCTTGCCCGAGACGTCGCCCATCACGAACAGGTACTTATCGGGCCCGAGTTTGATGAAGTCGATAAAGTCGCCTCCGAGCTTTCGCGCGGAGCGGGTGATGAAGTCGACGTCGATCTTCTCGTGGTTGATCCGGTCGATGTTCTCCTGGATCGAGGTGATGATCTGGCCCGAGAACTCGATCTCGCGGTCGACGGTGAGGACGACCGCCTCGTTCGCGATGTTCTTGAGGTAGTACAAAACGAGGAAGAAATTCGAATAGAGCTTCGTGAGCACCCGGTAGTCGTAATCGGTGTAATCCGCGCCGTGCCGCTTCGGGCCGAGGAGGATGATACCGACGACGCGATGTCCCTCGCGGATGAGGATGAACGCGTCCGCGTGCGCGACCTCGAATATCTTGAGGAGCTCGGGCTTGATATCGGCGTAGACGTGATTGGTGATCGCCTGCGTCTTCAGGACGATTGAGTCGCTATGGCCGAGCAGGAAGTCGATGGCCTTGTTGTCGATCGCGATCTCGTGCTTCGCCTCGGTCGTCGAGTACACGGTCTTCAGCTTCGACTTATCGTCCGACACGACGATCTCGATCGTGCCCGCCTCGACGTATTGCGTGAGGAGGTTCGACGTGCTCTTAATGACGGATTCAACGTCGGAAGTAAAGTCGATCGCGTCGAGCCCGGATTCGAGCTCGGCGGCGTAGTCGCTCCCGACCCTGATATACCGGCGTATCCAATGCGAGAGCACGTGCCTGAGCGAGAGGAAGGCGACGACGATGACGAGAAGCGCGCCGAGGATCAACGAGTACTCGGTGAGGATTCGGTACGACATCGTGGTCAGGAAACCGACCGCGACGCTCATGATAAAGCTGATGAGCGAGAAGTTCACGACGCTCGCGACGATCAAGGTGCGGTCGAAAAGCGTCGTGACCGAAATCGACTGATAGATCAGGAGGAGCATCACCGCGAGCCCGAACGGGATCAAGGGCATCGCCCACATGTACCCGAGCGAAAGCCGAAAGAGCAGCCACGAGACGACGAAACCGGCGATGACGGAAACGGCGATCAAGAGAAGCCGCTGGCGGTAGATCCTGCTCCGTATGCCGATCGCGCGCGCGAACATGATGAGAACGGCCAACGCCGGGGTCGCGATCACGAACACCCAGGCGTAGAGCGTGGGGCCGTCCATGATCCCATAGAACGGAAGGGTGTCCAGGGTCAGGCGGGCAAAGGCATTTTGGTGGACCCCGGTAATCGTCGGGAAAAGGATGAAGGCGGCAGCGAAGGTGAAGAGCGCGACGACGCCCGAAAGCGCGGGGCTCTTCGGCTGATACGGCATGATGATCGCGTATTTCAAAAGGGAAAGGGTCACGAACGCGACGAGGACGAGGCACACCTTAAGGGAAAGCACGCACAGGGTATATTGACCGGCGTACGCGAGGCTCGCGGAAATGCCGGCGAAGAGGGACACGAGCGCGGAGGCCATGGCGATGCTCGTGATCGAGGCGTCGACCTTCTCCGATCGGGAGTCGAGCCAGTAGGAGAAGAAAAACAGGAATGCGGCAAGTATATAGCAGAATATCAGCAGGCTCATGGTTACTCCTCGACCTTCGCGACGAGCATGGTCACGTCGTCGCGCAGTTTCTTGTCGCCATTGTAGGAAAGGACCAGGTCGGCGATGTCGTTGACGAAATGCGTCGCGCCCTTATGCGCGCTGTTCTTTACGGTGTTCAGGTAGAGGTCGGTGTCGCCGAGCTCGACGCCGGAATCGTCCATGACCTCCGAGACGCCGTCCGACGCCATGAGGATCACGTCGCCGCGGTATAGGGGCATCTCGGCCTGGACGATATCGTCGAGGTCGATGATGCCGACGAGGCTGCACGACGAGGTCAGGGGCTTTATCTTGTAGCCGTCCGGCGCGCGCGTGATGATGATCGGGTCTGCCATCGACGCGTTGACGTAGCGGATCCTCATGGCCTTCGTGTCGACGATGCCGATGAAGAGGACCGCGTACTTGTCCTGGAGGTGCATGCTCTTGATGGCGGTATCGATCGCGCGCACGACGCCGGGAAGGTCTTCCTTGTTCTCGATGATCTTAACGGTGTTGACGATGACGCCCATGATGAGCGCGGAGGCGAGTCCCTTTCCCGAGACGTCGCCGAGGAGGAAGAAGGTCCGGTTCTCGTCGATCGGGATGACGTCGTAAAAGTCGCCCGACACGTTGACGAGCGGCCGGAAATAGGCGGCGATGTCGAGCTTCTTGATCGTGGGCATCGTCTGCGGGAGGAAGGACATCTGGGTCTCGGCGACCATGTCCCATTCCTTCGAGAGTTCGGAGATCGCGGTGAGCTGGGTGATGGTCTTCGTCCGCTTCTGGAAATTCGCGAACTCGTACCGAAGGGAGGAGAAGATGCTCTCGTCGAAAACCTTCATGTACCGGCACATCACGTAGAAATGGAGCTTGCCGTACACGAGGAAAAAGCCGCGCGCGCCCTTAAAGTCGGAAACGAGGCCGAGCCGATCGTCGATGAGGTAGAAACCCTCGGGCCAGGTCTCGGGGAAGTTGCGCGAGAGAACCTCGAGGGTTTCGGGGTCGGTCGCGATGCGCGTGGTGCTGTTATAGATGACGTAGGTGTTCTCGCTGTTGACGTAGAGCACGGAGCAGTCGGCGTCGTGCTCGAGCACCGACTGAATCGAGTCGATCAAATCCTCGATCGTGTAGGAAAAGCGAAGGCGCTCGATAAAGCGAACCATGAGCCGCGTGTCGCCCCGCGCGAAAACGCGATCCTCTTCCCGCGCCCATATCTCGCGCGTGGCGATCGAGGCCACGGTCGCGAGGATGAAGAAAACGATCGATGAGGACACGAACTGCCCGGGGAACTCGAATTCCGGATAGAGAATGAACATGAAAAAAGAAAACACGAGACCGACGATCACGTCGATCGTCAGCTTGGAAAGCCGTTTCCGGGACTGAATCATCCTGATCTACCTCTTAACGGTGAGAGTTTCGGCCGTTTCCGTCGCACGCCGATCGTTCGGAAACGTCCTGAACCGCGCGAAACCGCCCAACTCGCGAAAAGGCGGCTGCCGATTCCCTGACGCTGTATCGCCAGGATAGCGATACACAGTATACCATGATTATGGAGATTTGAGCGAAAAAAAGGCACGTCGCGGGGGCAACGTGGGGCCATCGTGGGACTATCGCAAGGCGCTGCGGCCCAATCAGGCCGCAGCTACGCCCATTTTAGGAGTGAAGATCCTCGAGGGCAACGGGCGTCGGGGCGGTATTTTCCCCCTCGAGGCGCGAAACCTCCTCGAGAAGCGTTTTCGCCTTCGAGGAAAGCCGGGTCGGAACCTGCACGATGACCTTGATGTAGAGGTCTCCCTTGCGGCCGCCGGCGACGGGGACGCCCTCGTCGCGAATCCGGAGGAGCTTGCCCCCTTGGGTACCCGCGGGAATCTTGAGCTTGAGCTGCTTGCCGTCGAGCGCGGTGATCGTCACCTCCGCGCCGAGCGCGGCCTGGGTGATCGAAATGGGGATCGCGCAGTAGAGGTCGGCCCCGGAGCGCTCGAAATGGGTGTCGCCCTTCACCCGGATAAAGACGTAAAGGTCGCCATAAGGGCCGCCGCCCGATCCTGCGTCGCCCTGGCGGGGGATATTGATCCGCTTGCCGTCCTCGACGCCCGCGGGGATCGTGACGAGGATCTTCTGGCGCTTCTTCTGCACGCCGGAGCCGCCGCATTCGCGGCAGGGATTCTCGATGATCGTGCCCTCGCCGTGGCAGGTCGGGCACGGGGACGCTATCGAAAAGAAGCCCGAGCTATGCCGTACTTGGCCCGCGCCCTGGCAGGTCGCGCACATCTTGCGGCCCGAGCCGCCCGCCGCTCCCGTTCCCTTGCACGCGGCGCATGCCTCGTTGCGGGAATACTGGATCTCGGCCTTGGTGCCGTAGACCGCGTCGTGAAAATCGATCTGAAGGTCGTACCGGAGGCTCGCGCCCTGGGACGCGCCGCCATGGCCGCCCCGCCTGCGGGAACCGCCCGCGGAGCCCCCGAAGAGGTTCTCGAAAATGCCGCCGAAATCCCCGAAGATGTCCTCGAAGCCCTGAAACTGGCTCGGGTCGAAACCGCCCGGGCCTCCCGGACCGCCCATCCCCTCGAGGCCGGCGTGGCCGTACTGGTCGTAGATCTGCCGCTTCTGGTCGTCGGCGAGGACCTCATAGGCCTCGGTGGCTTCCTTAAATTTCTCCTCGGCGGCATGGTCGCCGGGATTCTTGTCGGGATGGTATTGAATCGCGAGTTTCCGGTACCCTTTCTTGATCTCTTCTTTCGTCGCTGTCTTGGATACGCCCAGAACTTCGTAATAATCTCTTTTCGCTGCCACGGGAAACTCCAGATACAAAGGATAACGAGCGGTATACGGCAAAAATCCGGAACGGGGAAAGGCCCGCCCGGCGCGTCGCGCGCCGGAGGAGCCTCATGCCCAGAATCCGGATTTTGTCCTTCAGTCGCGGATCTTACTTCTTGTCATCGTCGTTGACCACTTCGTAGTCAACGTCGTCGGCGGAACCCTTGTTGGGGCCGGAGGTCTTGCCAGAGCCCGCGAAGCCCTCGGGTCCCGCGCCGCCCATATCGGGGCCGGCACCCTGGGGTCCCTGGCCGGCGGCGCCCTGCTGCTTGTACATCTCCTCGGCGATCTTGTAGGAAGCCTGCTTGAGCTCCTCGGTCTTCGCCTTGATGCCCTCGAGGTTGCCGCCCTCGAGCTCCTTCTTGAGCGCCGCGATCGCGGCCTCGATCTTGTCCTTGTCGGCCGAGCCCACCTTATCGCCGAGTTCCTTGAGGGTCTTCTCGGTCTGATAGATCATCGCGTCGGCCTCGTTGCGGGTGTCGACCTTCTCGCGCTCGGCCTTGTCGGACGCGGCGTTCGCCTCGGCCTCCTTGACCATGCGGTCGATATCGCTCTCGGAAAGCCCCGATGAGCTCTCGATGCGGATCTTCTGCTCCTTGCCGGTGCCGAGGTCCTTCGCAGTGACGTGGACGATGCCGTTCGCGTCGATATCGAAGGTTACCTCGATCTGCGGCACGCCGCGCGGGGCCGGCGGAATGCCGACGAGGTCGAACTTGCCGAGGGTGCGGTTTTGGGCCGCCATCTCGCGCTCGCCCTGGAGGACGTTAATGGACACCGCCGACTGGCCGTCGGCCGCGGTCGAGAAGACCTGGCTCTTGCGGGTCGGGATCGTCGTATTGCGGTTGATGAGGCGGGTAAAGACGCCGCCCATCGTCTCGATGCCGAGCGAAAGCGGGGTAACGTCGAGGAGGAGTACGTCCTTGACGTCGCCGCCGAGGATACCGCCCTGGATCGCCGCTCCGATGGCGACGGCCTCGTCCGGGTTAACGGCCTTGGACCCTTCCTGGCCGAAGAGGCTCTTCACGATCTCGAGAACCTTCGGCATGCGGGTCGATCCGCCGACGAGGAGGACCTCGTCGATCTGGTCGACGGTGATGCCCGCGTCCTTGATGGCCTTGCGGCAGG
>DAOPYF010000021.1:0-25912 GCA_035352735.1 Treponemataceae bacterium
TCCGCGACGACGCGGTTCCTGCCCGCGTTCTTCGCGGCGTAGAGGGCCGTGTCCGCGCGCTTGAGGAGACTGTCGATCGACTCGGTATGTCCGTGCCATTGCGCGAGGCCGAGGCAAATGCCCGCCTTCCAGTTACCGACCGAGACGCCCTGGACGGCAGCGCGGATGCGCTCGGCGGCTTCGGTCGCGATGGCAAGATTCGTGTCGGGAAAAAGGATGGCGAATTCCTCGCCGCCTATCCTTCCCGCGATGTCGGCCGCCCGGACGTTCGCGGCGATGATCGACGCGATCTCCTTGAGCGCCTCGTCGCCGGCGGGGTGGCCGTATTCGTCGTTGATCGCCTTAAAATGGTCGACGTCGGCGATCGCGAGGGTCACCGGCCCCTTCATGCGCTTGGCGCGTTCCATCTCGTCGGAAACGCGCTCGAAGAAATAGCGGCGGTTCTTGAGCCCCGTGAGGCCGTCGAAGCGCGCGGCGATCTCGAGCTTGAGCTGCATCTCGTCGTTTTTGCCGAGAAGCCTGATGAGCCGCGCGTTTAAAAGGAGAAAGCCCGCGAGTATGGCGAGCGCGAGGAGCGCCTTGAGCGCGGCCGTCTTGAGCCATGCGCGCTGCATGCGCGCGTAGCTATCCGCGACCATCGCGTAGAGGGAGAGCCCGTCGAGTTCCTGATAGAATATCGCGCGCCGCGTCCGGCCGGGTTTATACACATCGATGAGGTCATAGGCCTTTGGGCTCGTCGCGAAGTCTATCCTGTTCTCGACGATGTGCTCGCTGTAGGGCAGGCGGTACAGCACGGTGCGATCCTTTCTGACGATGCTGATGGAACGCTCGGGAACGTCGATGAGGTCCGCGAACTCGCCGTCGAGATCCTCGAAGTTGATCGTCGCGTAAAAGAGAAGCGCGTTCGCGCCGTTGGGCCTCACGCGGTAGGATATCGGGATTTGCCTTTTATGCGTCACGCGGCCGACGATGGGCGCGGAGAAATAAAGCTCCCGCGACGTCGCGCTTTTCGAGAACATGAAATACTCGCGGTCGCTCGCGTTCGCGAGCGGCGTCATGTTCTTTGACGGAAAGAAGAAGATGCCGCCGTCGGCGCGAACCATCTTGATGTCGACCTTTCCCCTAACCTGGTCGCGAAAGACGTCGACGAGCGCGTTGAACTCGGGGTCGACGCGCGGGTCGCGGTCGGGGTGACGCGCGCACCACTCGTCGAGGATTTTCAGGGTTACCGAAACGGTGCCGATGATCGACTGCGTACGGCTCGCGACGGTCGAGGTCATCGCCCTGAGCCGCTCTTGCTCGGCCGCGAGGTTTCGCTGGTAGTCGCTGACTAAATAAACGGCCGTGAAGGCGATGATGAGGAGACCGCCTAAGACGGCGATGATCATGTTGGTGCTGATGAGCGCGCTGTATTCCTTGCGTGTCTTGCCCTTGGCCATGTGCGTACTTCCTCGCGGTTCGCGGATAGTCCCCGCTCTCCTTCAATGATAGCGCCTCTTTGCCGTTTCTGTCGACCGATCTTTGCGCCTTTTCGCGAATAAATTCCATAAAAAAAAGCCGCTCCCGATACGGGGCGGCTTTGGAAGGATGGGCCAGGGAAGGGAAGCCTTTCTCGAAAGGTTCCCTTCCCTGATCGCTTGTTTTTATTCTACTTGCGCGTCACTTGATGAGGATGAACTCGACGCGTCGGTTCTTCCACCAGTTCTCGCGGTCCGCGCGGGCCGTCACGGGCTTCGTGCCGCCCATGCCGACCGTCGTGAGCCTTGAGCCGTCGACGCCGTTCTTGATGAGGAAGTCGCGCACCGCGTTGGCGCGGAGCTGCGACAGCGGGATGAGCTCGGTGTCCTCTTCCTTCTGCGTGCCGGTCACGTTGTTCGCGTGCCCCTCGACCTCGATCTTGTAGTCCCTGAACTTGTTCAGGATCTCGGCGATGCGCTTGAGGACCTGGGTGTTCTTGTCGACGACCGCCGGGTCGAGGCCGTTGAAGTCGGCCGCGTTCTCGCGGAAGATGATCGAGGGAACGGCGATCTTAAGCCGGTCGCCGTCGCGGATGATGAGCACGTCGACCGGGATGTAGCCGCGCACGACGCTCGTCATGCCGACCTCGTCGGTGACCGTGAAGGTGAACGGATAGTCCGTCGCCGCCTGGACGAGTTCGCCCTTCTGCGAGCGGCCGTCCCAGATGATCTCCTTCGCGATCGTTCCCTTTCCGCCGGCCTTCCAGAACACGGCGCCGTTCGTGCCGTCGGGTTCGTGGATCTCGAACGACCAGTCCGTGAACGCGGAGTCGGATTCGGCGGAGAGCTTGATGAAGAGCTCGTCGTCCGTGCCGTCGTTGTCCGGGCTGAAGTACTTCGGCGAGAGTTTGACGCCGAGCGCGGGCGCGCGGGAGTTCGCGAGGAACGCCGGTGTCGACGCGGTCACGACGTCTCCCTTTGCGTAGGAGAGCGTGAGCTCGGCGACGAAGCGGCCTTGCGCGATGGTGCCCGCGTCCGTCTTGCCGTCCCAGTTGACGGCGGCCGGGAGATTGCCCGCGGTCGCGGAGTCCCATGCGCGGACGGCGTCCTTCGCCTTGCCGTCGGTTTGCTCAGGGCGAATGCGGAGCGACCAGGACTCGAGGCCCTCGGTCACGTTCGTCGTTATCGAAAGACGCTCGGTGTCCTTGACGCCGTCGCCGTTCGGCGAGAACGCCGGAAGCTCGGCGGTGAGATAGGCCTTCGGGGTCTTCGCGTCGACCTTGATTCCCGCGATCCGCTCGGTCGTCTTGTTGCCCGCGCGGTCCTCGGAGGTTATCGCGTACGCGTATGAGCCGTCCGCGACGCGGTTACCGGAGTCGTCCGTCGCGTCCCACGCGAGGTCGGCAGCGGCGCCGTTCCAGCGGAAGGTTTTCACGGTCGCCTTTTTGTCGGAGGCGATCTCGGCCGTCCAGAGGTCCTCGGTCGAGGACTTCTGAGCGATCGGGAGGGTGTCGCGCTTGCCGTCGCCGTTCGGGGAGAAGACGAGGTAGGGCGCGGTGAGTTCTATCGTAGGATACTTCGTGTCGAGCTCGAAGTCAGGCGCCTGGGACCGAGACGATTGCTGGTTCACGAGCGTTACCTCGAGCGCGGCGGAGTAGGTGCCGTCGTCGGCGCGCTCTCCGGTCGCGGAGCCCGCCGCCGGGTCCTCGATGCCGTTCCACGAGAGGCTCTGCGGTACTTTGCCGGTTCCGGAGATCGTCTTGACCGCCTTGCCGTCCTTGTTCTTGATGACGAGGGCGTAGCGGTCGACCGCGGTCGCGGCCTTGACGATCGGGGTGAAGGTGATGGAGTCCTTGACCCCGTCGCCGTTCGGCGAGAACGCGGCGTAGTTTGCCTGGAGGATGAGGTCCGCCTTTTCGGTGTTGAGCTCAACCTCGGCGATATTCGAGTAGCCGGTGTTGCCCGCGCGGTCGGTCGCCTGGAGGCGATAGCCGTAGCGTCCGTCGGGGGCGAGCTTGCCCGAGTCGTCGCGCCCGTCCCAGACGAGCGTCGATTCGGGATTTCCGCCGAGCGCGAAGGTTCTGACGGCGGCGCCGGTCGCCTTTCCGTCCTTTCCGAGCGCGTAGATCGATCCGGTCCACGCGGTCTCGGCGCTCGCGGTCTGGGTGTACGTGACCGTGTCGAGCTTACCGTCGCCGACGGGGGAGAAGATCTTGCCCGACGCGCGCGCTTGCGCCTCGGGGGCCGTCACGTCGAGGGTGAAGAAGGGAGAGCGCGCGACGGGCGCGTAGCCGTTCGCGTAGCGGGCGGAAAGGACCGCCTGGTAGTCGCCCTCCGCGACGCGCTTGCCGCCGTCGTCCTTGCCGTCAAAGGCCATGGGCGAGGGGGCGCTGCTTCCCGCAAAGCTCCTGACCGCGGTTCCCGAGCGGGAGACGATCGAGAGGTCCCAGCCCAAGAGGCCGGTGACGACGGGAACGCTCGGCGCGAGGTTTACCGCGTCGAGCACGCCGTCGCCGTTCGGGGAGAACGCGGCGGTGTCGATCGTTACGTTGATCGCGGGCTTTTCGGTGTCGACGATGATGTTATCGATCTTCGCGGAGTTTGAGTTGCCCGCTCGGTCGGTCGCGGCGATGCGATAGGAGTACACGCCGTCGGGAGCGACCGCATTGGAGTCGGTCTTTCCGTCCCAGACGAAATCGGCCGGTGCGGCGGCCTTCGTTTCCACGGTGCGAACCGCGGCACCGGAGCCGTCGAGCACGGTCGCCTTCCAGAGGTCCTCGGCCGAACCCGTCTGCGCGACGCGGAAGGTATCCTTGTTTCCGTCGCCGTCGGGGCTGAATATCATGGCGTTCGCTCCGGTGGGCGCGGTCGCGGTGATCGAGGGCTGCGTGTTGTCGAGATTGACCGCGTAGCGCTCGCTCGTCGCCTGGTTGCCGTTGTCGTCGGAGGCGGTCATGTAGAAGCGATACTCGCCGTCGGGGGCCACGGAACCGGAGTCCGTCGTGCCGTCCCAGCGGATATTCTCGGGAAGGGCGATGCCGGCTTTCGGCTTCGTCAGGATCTTCCAGAGCGACTTGAGATTCTGCATCTCGGGGCGCACTTCCTTGTTCGCGATGGTGCGCACGACCGCGCCGGTCGAGTCCTCGACGACGAACGACCACGCGGTAACGTAGCGCTGGTCGGTGATCTTGACGCCGAAGGAAAGATCGTCCTTGACGCCGTCGTTATTCGGGGAGAACCAGACCGTCGCGGGATAGTCGATCGCGATGGCGGGAGCCTTCGTGTCGGTGACGCCGAGCTTGATGTTGACGCCGCCTCCGGTCGCGTAGACATCGTTGTTGAGCGGCTTCACGGCGAAGGTCGGGGTGACCTCGCTTTGCGCCCAGCCGTTGCGGGCGAGGAAGGAGTTCTTATCCTTCGCGTCGAGCTTGAGGTTTACCCCGACGCCGAGCGAGGGAAGGTAGGTTTGGGCGTCGTTCGCCGATTCGGTCGCGTTGTACGTCCATCCGGTCTTCACCGTGACGACGTCCTTGATGAGCGCCGCGACCCCGGCGTCGAGCACGAAGTTTTGGAAGTTCGGGACGGATACGTCGGTGTTCGCGCCGAGCTTGAAGCCGTCGGCCTTGAAGAGCGTCGCGGCAAGCCCGATGTGCGGGGTGAACGCAGAGGCGTAGCCGGTCGCGTCGTCGCCTTTCACGCCGATGCTATCGGGCGTGAAGGTTCGGCCGAGTCCGGTTACCGACGCGCCGATTCGGGAATCCTGGAGGAACCCGAGGGTTCCCAGGTGATAGAGGGCGCCGATCTCGCCGGAAAGTCCCCAGGACGTTCCCGTGCTCGCGGTGAGCCCGACTCCCGCGTCGAGTTTGTCGGTGAGGTCCTTTGACGCCGAAACGCGGAATGCCGCGGAGGTATCAAGGGGTACCGAGTCGAACGGCGAGGTGATGAAATTGAAGCTTCCGCCGAGTACGGCCCAGCGGGTAGGGTAGAGCGCTCCAAAGTTGATGATGTGCCCGAGGCCGTTCTTGTCGTCCCCGGTTCCGTAGAGGGCGGCGTATGACGCGTCGAGGGTTATTCTCTGTTCGCGGGCGCCAATAGCCGGGTTGGTGGCAAGTTCCCCGGGCAGGGCCCCGCCCAAGGCGCTTCCCGCCGCGCTCGTATTGCCGCCAAGGGCATCGGCCGACAAAAAGGCGTTCGTCGAGTCGCCGCCTGCCGGCGGGTCATAGGCGAAAAGGGCCGCCGCGCTGCACGTTAGTAGTATGAGTCCGGAAATAATGGGTAATCCGTGCTTCAATGTGTGCCTCCTAAAGCCATACTAATCAATGATAAAAACAGATATCTTTATAATATCGTTACGAATCGAGCCGCACTCAAGATAAAAAAACATTTATATAATTGTAGATATTTTGAAGATTTCAAAACTTGACCGTGCCTATCCCAAACCATTAGTATCTCAGTATGAGGATTAAAAGCTTTTCAGGCGGTATTCACCCGCATGCGCGCAAGGAGAAGACCGCTTCCCTTCCGATAGAATCGGCCTTTCCCTCGTCTCGAATGGTCTGGATTCCCGTCACGCAAGGCGGCGCCCAAAATAGCGTGCTCGTTCAGGTAGGCGATACGGTTTCCCGCGGGCAGATTATCGCGGAGAGCGAGGCGGCCATGTCGGTTCCCGTGCATGCCTCGGTCGCGGGCGTCGTGCGGAAGATCGAGCGGCACCTCGTCGCGGGGAACCTCGACTCGCCGTGCGTGTGCATCGAGTCCGACGGGACGGACCGAACCGATTTCATGGGAGCGCTTGATCCCTTTACCTGCACCCGCGAGGAAGCGCTCGCGCGCGTGCGCGCCGCGGGCATCGTCGGGATGGGCGGCGCGGCGTTTCCTTCCTATGTTAAGCTCAATCCCCCGAAGGGCGCGAAGATCGACTATCTGATCGCGAACGGCGCCGAATGCGAGCCGTATCTTACCATAGACGCATGCACGATGCGCGAAAGCGCGGCGAAGGTCGTCGACGGGCTCGCGATCGCGATGCGCATCGCGGACGCGAAAGAGGGCATCATCGCGCTTGAGGATGACAAGGCTGATATCGTCCCGATCATCGAGAAGGCGATCGCCGAACTCCATGCCGTTCCCATCGGTCCGGGCGCCTGCGCGATGTCGGTCGTCCTGTGCAAGGCGAAGTATCCCGAGGGCGGCGAGAAGACGCTCATCGAGGCGATCCTCGGCCGCCAAGTCCCCTCAGGCGGGATTCCCGCCGCGTGCGGCTGCGTCGTGCAGAACGTCGGGACGCTCAAGGCGATTTCCGAGGCCTTTCGCGAGGGAAAGCCCCTCATCGACCGGCCCCTGACCGTCTCGGGCGGCGCGTGCGCGACGCCGAAGAACATCGAGGTTCCCATCGGCACGCTCGTCGGCGACCTCATCCCCGCGCCTATTGCCCTTACCTCGGGCGTCGCGAAGATCGTCTCCGGCGGCCCGATGATGGGCGTCGCCATGATGAGCGCCGACTTCCCCGTCCAGAAGAATACCTCGGGCGTGCTTTTCCTGACCGCGCGCGAGACCGTCCTTTCCGACGAGACCCCGTGCATCGGGTGCGGGTTTTGCATGGGCGCGTGCAGCTACCGCCTTTCGCCGGTGCTCATCGTTCGCGCGCTCAAAGGCGACAACCTCGCCGAGGCGACGCGCTGCGGGCTCATGGACTGCGTCGAGTGCGGCGCGTGCGGGTACGCGTGCCCCGCGCGGATTAAGTTTATCGAGCACTTCCGCGTCGGCAAGCAGCTCGTTCGCGCGGAACGACAGCGGGCTCAGGCGCGTGAGGCCGCCGCGAAGAACTCCTCAGGCGCGAATAGGACCGGTGACGCGATTATCCCCGGAAACGAGACGTTCTCGCGCAAAGGAGACCTCTGATGGCAGAACCTGACGGAAACGATATATACCTTTCGACCTCGCCGCATATCGCGCAGCCGCTCGCGACGCCGCTGATTATGCGTATCGTCGTCCTGTGCCTTTTACCGATCGCGGCCTTCGGCGTGTGGCTCTACGGCCTTCCGGCGCTCGTGACGCTTATCGTATCGGTCGCGTCGACCGTGATCTTCGAGTCGCTCTTCAGGCTCGCGATCAAGAAGGACGTACGGGCCGGAGACTTCTCCGCCGTGATCACCGGGCTCCTTCTCGCGCTGGTTCTCCCGCCGACGACGCCCCCGTGGATGACCGCGCTCGGCGCGTTTTTCGCCGTCGTCGTCGCGAAGGAGTTTTTCGGCGGCCTCGGCGCGAACGTGTTTAACCCCGCGCTCTCGGGCCGCGCGTTCCTCTTCGTCAGCTTCTCGAAGCCGCTGACGACCTGGATCGCCCCGCGCGCCGTCGACGCGGTGAGCTCCGCGAGCACGCTCGCGCAAGCCTATACCCCCGACGCGGTGACGAGCGCGACGCCGCTTTCGTACATCAAGCCGGCCGAGGGCGCGGTGATGACCGCGAGCGATATCGCGTCGAAGCTTGGGCTTTCCTCCGACCATGAGCTCTATCGCCGGATGTTCTTAGGCCTCCGCGCGGGCTCGATCGGCGAGTCCGCGATCTTTCTCATACTCATTTTCGGGGCAATCCTCGTCGCGACGAAGATCATCGACTGGCGCGCGCCGGTCGCGATGGTCGCGACGGCGGTCGCGGTGACCTGGATCGCGGGCATCGACCCCGTGCTCACGCTCCTTTCGGGCGGCCTCCTTTTCGGCGCCGTCTTCATGGCGACCGATTACGCGACGAGTCCCGTCACGCCGTGGGGAAGGCTTCTCTTCGGCGCGGGCGCCGGCCTCATCACGGCGCTCGTCAGGCTGTACGGCGGCTATCCAGAGGGCGTCATGTTCAGCATCCTCATCATGAACGCCGTCACCCCGTTCCTTAATAAGATCATCCCGCGCATGTATGGCAAGGTATCACGGGTGAGAAAGGTAGGGCCTTCAAAATGAAGACGATGATCAAGCTCTCGTTTATTCTCGCCGCATACGCGGTCGTCGCCTGCGTCGGCCTCGCCTTCGTGTATACCCTGACCGCCCCGCGCATCGCGGAGGCGGCAAAGAATGAAGTGAACTCGGCGCTTCGCGAGGTATGCCCCGACGCGACGGATTTCATCGACGTGAGCGGGAAGGTCGAGTCGGGCTCCGCCTCGATCTCGTTCGACCGCGCGTACGTCGCGAAGAAAGGCGACGCCGCGGTCGGCATGGTGCTCCAGGTGACCGGCCCGACGTATAAAAGCTCGACGCTGCTCGTCGCGGTCAACATGGCCCGGCAGATCATCGCGGTCAGGTTTACCGCGAATACCGATACCCCGGGCCTCGGCTCGAAAACCGCCGAGTCGCCCTTCATCGACCAGTTTCGCGCGAAGTCGGTAGACGACGCGTTCAAGGCGGGCTCCGACGTGCAGGCGATATCGGGCGCGACGATTTCCTCGAAGGCAGTCGCGACGATCCTCAAGGTCGCGGGCTTCCGCGCGGGCGAGTACCTCGCCGTGAATTACGGGGGCGCCGCGGGCTCTGGCGCCGAGCCGATCCTCGCCGAGAGCGCGCCCATGGAAATCTCCGCCGCGCTTTCGGACCTTTTCCCCGGCGCAGAGTTCACCGACGTTTCGGGAAAGGTGGCGAACACGGTCGAGCGGTCGATCGTGATTACGGGGGCGTGGCTCGCGAAGAAAGACGGCGCGCTCGCCGGCGTCGCCGTGCAGGCGAAGGGCCAGACCTACAAGGCCTCGACCCTCGTCGTCGGCGTGCGGCCTGACCGCACGCTCGCCGGGGTTCGCGTGAACGCGACGAGCGACTCGAAGAATTACGGCTACGCGATGGTCGAGCCCGATTATTACGGAAAATACGCCGGTAAGCGCGTGGACGACGCGTATCTCGTCAAGACCGCCGACCAGGAAGGCGACGTCGACGCGATATCGGGCGCGACGGTCTCGTCGCTGGGGTTCGCGAACATCGTGAAGGTCGCGGCCTTTGAGGGCGCGTCCTATCTCGCGGGCGCCGGGCTCGGCGCGAAGGGGAAGGCGGCGCCTAAGCCGTTCGTTCTCAACGTGATTCCGGAAGAGGAATGAGGGAAACCAATACCATGAAGAAATACCTTTCGATTTTCGCGAATGGCATCCTTACGGAAAATCCCCTGTTGATGCTCATGATCGGGCTCTGCTCGTCGCTCGCGGTAACGACGAATATCGCCAACGGCGTCGGGATGGGGCTCGCCATGACCTTCGTGCTCGTGATGAGCGAGGTCATCATCAGCGCGTTTCGCAGGCTTATCCCGGACGCGATCCGCATCCCGGTGTTCATCATCATCATCGCGTCGTTCACCACGATCGTCGATCTCGTGATGAAGGCCTACGCCCCGGCGCTCTCGCGGGCGATGGGCGTGTTCATACCGCTCATCGTCGTCAACTGCATCATCATGGGCCGCGTCGAGTCATTCTCGTATAAGCGCACGGTCGCCGAGAGCGTTTTCGACGCCCTCGGAATGGGCGTCGGCTACACCTGGGTGCTCTGCCTCATCTCGCTCATCCGGGAGTTCCTCGGCGATGGGCGCTTCTTCGGGCACGCGATACTCCCCGAGCGGTTTCAGGTAAAGTTCTTCTCGCAGTCTCCCGGGGGGTTTCTCGTCTTCGGGCTTCTCATAGCTGTCGCGCTCGCGGTTAACGCGCGCATCGCGAAGAAAGGAGCCGCCCGATGAACGACCTCGTGAAGATATTCCTGACGGCGATGCTCATCGACAACGTCGTCCTCATGCGCTTCATCGCGCTTTGTCCCTTCATCGGGATGTCGAACGACGCGAGAAAATCCGTCGGGATGAGCCTTGCGGTGCTTTTCGTCACCGTGCTCGCGACGGCGGCGACGTGGCCCTTATACATGTTCGTCCTCAAGCCGATGCATCTCGAGTTCCTCCAGATCCTCACGTTCATACTCGTGATCGCGAGCCTCGTACAACTCGTCGAGTTTTACCTCAAAAAGTCGGCGCCCGCGCTCTATAGCTCGATGGGCGTGTACCTCACGCTCATCACGACGAACTGCGCGATCCTCGCGGTGACCTTCGACGTCATCGCCAAGGGCTACGGCTTCGCGCAGTCGATGACCTACGCCGTTGGCGTCGCCTCGGGCTTTACCCTGTCGCTGCTTCTTCTCGCCGGAATCCGCGAGCGGATCAAGATCGCTCCCGTGCCGGATTTTCTCAAGGGAACGCCGATACTCTTCGTCGCGGCGGCCCTGCTTGCCATGTCGTTCGGCGGTTTCGCCGGGCTCATTAAATAGGGGCACCCTGTATGAATGTCATCCTCGCGACGCTCGTCGTCTCGCTCTTTCTCTCCGCGCTGCTCGGCTTTCTCTTAGGTGTGTTCAAGAAGGTGTTTCACGTCACCGTGGATCCCGCGGAGGCCGCGGTGCGCGCGGAGCTTCCCGGCGCGAACTGCGGGGCCTGCGGGTATCCCGGCTGCGACGCGCTCGCCGCCGCGATAGCCTCGGGGTCGGCTCCCGCCGGCGCCTGCACGGTAGGCGGCGCCCCGGTCGCCGCGGCCGTCGGCCGCGTCATGGGCGTCGAGGCGAGCGCCGAGACGCAGGTGGCTATACTTGCCTGCCAGGGAACGCATTCCGCCTGCGCGCCCAAGGCGCGCTATAACGGCGTCGGGACCTGCGCCGCCGCGAAGCTCTCGGTGAACGGAACGAAGCGCTGCGACTGGGGCTGCATCGGCTTCGGCGACTGCGCGCGCGCGTGCCCCTTCGACGCGATGCGCATGGGCGAAGACGGCCTCCCTCGCGTCAACTACCGGAACTGTACCGGCTGCGGTCTTTGCGTCGCCGCTTGCCCGCAAAAGATCCTCTCGCGCGTTCCCAAGGAGCGCACGGGCGCGATCACGCTCTGTTCGAACCGAAACGACAAGAAGGCGCGCGTCGCCAAGGATTGCAAGGTCGGCTGCATAAAGTGCGGCAAGTGCGAGCGGGTTTGCCCTCTTTCGTGCATCGAGGTGACCGACGGGATACCGCTTGTCGACTACGCGCGGTGCGACTCGTGCGGAGAATGCGTGAAAAACTGCCCGACGAAGGCGCTCGCGCTGATTGAACATACCGTGAATGCGGTGTAATCTCTCGGAATATGGACGAACAAAGCGCGCAAGACGCGGCAGTAGCTAACGGTTCCGGGAAAAAGCGGGCCGCCATCGTGGCGATCATCGGTCGGCCCTCGGCCGGAAAATCGACCTTCCTCAACACGGCCTCGGGAGAGAAGGTCTCGATCGTGTCTCCCGTTCCCCAAACCACGCGGAACGCGATCCGCGGCATCGTGAACGGAAGCCGCGGGCAGCTTGTCTTCATCGACACCCCCGGCTATCACGAATCCGATAAGAAGTTTAACCTCCTCCTCAAGTCGGTCGCGCGCGACCGATTGCCGGAGTCGGACTGCGTGCTCTATCTCGTCGACGCGAGCCGCGAGCCCGGTCGCGAGGAAGAGGTTATCTGCGAAATGCTCGAGCCCGTCGCGGGCAAGGTCGTGATCGGGATCAACAAGACCGACCTCGTCGACGCGAAGCCCGGCGCGGTGCGCCTTTTCCTTCAGTCCCATCTCCCTTCCGTCGGGTCAGACCGAATCTTCGAGATCTCGGCCGAGAAGGACACGAATATCGATCCTCTCCTCATCAGGATATTCGACCTCGCACCCGAGGGAGAGCCGATGTATCCCGAGGAGTTTTACACGGACCAGGACGTCGACTTTCGCATCGCCGAGATCGTGCGCGAGAAGGCGATCCTCAACACGCGCGAGGAAATCCCCCACGCGATCTACGTCGAGATCGCCGACCTCGAGATGCGAAAGGGCGGCAAGGAACTCTGGGTACGGGCCTTTCTCGTCGTCGAGCGCGAAAGCCAAAAGGCGATGGTGATCGGGAAGGGCGCGACGATGATCAAGAAGATCAGGCTCTCGGCCATGAGAGACTGCAACAAGATATTCCCCTACCACGTGCAGCTCGACCTTCAGGTCAAGGTGAACAAGAACTGGCGGCAGAAGGATCCGATCATCGGCCGCCTCATGAAGAAGGGGACGCTCTAGCGGGCGACGCTCAGCGTTTCTCGACGGAGCCGTTCGCGCGCGCGACGTACACGATCGGTTCTTTCTTGGCGAAGAAACCGTTCTCGACGACGCCGACGATTCCGTTCAGCGCGTCCTCCGCCTTCTCGGGGTCGACGGGCGACTTCCCGTCGGGAGTCGGCTGCCAGAGGCAATCGAGGATGATGTTTCCGTTGTCGGTTATCACGGGGCCCGCCTTCCTGATGCCGTGGCGGATCGCGACCTTCGCGCCGAGCCGCTCGATCGCGGCGGTGACGCTCGTCCTCGCCTCGGGGATAACCTCGACGGGAAGCGCGAACTTCGTCCCGAGGTGGGCGACGGCCTTCGTCTCGTCGGCGACGATGACGAATCGCTCGGCGTTGTACGCGACGATCTTCTCGAGGAGGAGCGCGGCCCCGCCTCCCTTAATAAGCTTCTTTTCCGGGGATATCTCGTCGGCGCCGTCGATCGCGAGCTCGAGCGCCCCGCCGATCTCCCGCGCGTTCATGGAGTATACCGGGATGCCGAGTTCCTCGCACGCGATGGTCGTCTGGAAGCTGGTCGCGACCGCGCGGATCCCTTTAAGGGTTCCGTCGCTGATTCGCTCGGCGAGTCGCGTCACGGCGGGCATCGCGGTCGAGCCGGTGCCGAGGCCGATGCGCATCCCTGAATGAATGAGCCCTTCCTTGATGAGATCGTCGATCGCGTGCCGCGCGGCGAGGATTTTTTGGTCGGCTTGGGTAAGCGCCTGAGTTTCAGTTTTCTGCATAATCGACTCCCGTAAAAAGTTTGTACTGTAGGTATCCCTGGTATTGGAGCATGGTGTATCCGTTGCAGACCTTGCATTCGGCCTTTTGCGCGCGCTTGAGCATTCGCGTCCGATCCGGGTGGTAGATGACGTCGTAGACGGCCTCGTGCCCGGTAAAGGAGTAGAAGTCGATCGGGTCCGCCTCGGTATCCGGCGACATGCCGACGTTCGTGGTCTGGATGATGACGTCGGAGTAGTTCTCGAGGAGCAGGCGGTTGCCCGCGTCGAGCGTGGCCCACTTGAAGTTGTATTGCTGCGCGAGCTCGCGGGCCTTGTCCGTCGTGCGGTTGAAGACGCACGCCTTGCCGCCCAGGGCCTTGACCGCGTGGGCGATGGCCTTCGCGGCGCCGCCCGCGCCGATGATCGCGATCTTCAGCCGCTTGAGGTCGCGCCTTCCGAGGAACTCGAGGAGCGCGCGGGAAAAGCCCGGCGCGTCGGTGTTAAAGCCGTTCCATCCGTCCTCGGATTTCACGATCGTGTTACACGCGCCGATCTCGCCGGTTTCCGCGGATATCTCGGCGAGGTTGGGCAGGACCGTTTCCTTGAAGGGGAAGGTGACGGAAAGCCCGGTGATCCCGGTTTCCTCGGCGAACTCGATCGTTTCCTCGATCGTCTCCGCCTTGATCGGTATGTAGACGGCGTCGATGCCCTGCCGCGCGTAACCCGCGTTATGGATCGCCGGGCTCGAGGTGGCGACGAGCGGGTTTCCGGTGACGCCGAATATGCGCGTCGATTCAGAGATGTTCCTGATGCGGTAGGTTTCGTTGATCGAGATCGGGTCGAGATGGCCGAGCGAGTTCCCCGAGCGCTTGATGCTTTCCTCGCTCGACACGAAGGTAACGAGCGAGCCTACGATGGGCGCGAGGATGCGCGAAGGAAGGCCGTATTGCCCCATCGCGATGAGGATGTAGTCCTCGCCCGCGAGTTTTTTCGATTCGCGGAAAAGGTTCGTGACGTCTGCGAGGCTTTTCGGCGTGAAGGCGATCTTGGCGATTTCATCCTTGGTTCTGCGGAGCTTGCGCACCCTGTCGGCGATGTCGGCGATCGGGCCTTCCATGTCGTGGACGCTGCGGATTATCCGCGTGCCGAAGGCCCTTGCCGCCTCCTCGATGCTCGGGACCTGAAGGTCCTCCTCGAGGTCGATGTACGCGAAGTTTTTTCGGGGATCGGTGTCGGCGAAGGCGAGCCCGCGCGCGAGAAGGGCGGTGCGCGAGCCCTCGCCCTCGACGAACTGGCCGCCGTCCGACTTGCGGCGGATGGTCAGGATGCACGGGATGCCGGCCATCTCGGGGAAGCCCCGAAACTGGAGCCGCTCGTCCGGCGAGAGGCAGTCAACGCGAAGCTCGACGACGTCTATCCAGTGGCGGTAGAGGTCGACGAGCGCGAGGTTTTCCCTGAGCGTGGGGGCGTTGAGCACGAGGCAAACTTTCGTCTTCATTTGCCCCCGATTATACAGAAACTCATCCCCTTTCTGGAAGTCCCGCGGGGGCTTCCGGGGGAAAAAGGCGTATTGTCCTTACTTGGCGTGGACCTCGACGCTCATTACTTCCTTGTTGAGGATCGTGAGCACGAGCACGGTTCCGTCCTCGACGGCGTACGGGATGGAAAGCTCGCCGCCCGGGTGCTTCATCGAGACGAGCTCGTAGCGCTCGTTCTTCGGGGTCACCGCCTCGAGCTTTATCTGGAAGGGGTAGGGGTACACGGGCAGCGTCTCGGTGAAGATGCCGTAGACCTTGCCGTCCGTGGAGTTGACGGGCATCGCGACGACGGCGGAGACGCGCGAAAGGGCGTTTACCGTCGCGTTCTCGGCGGGCAGCTGGGATACGACGGTTCCGGCGACCTCGTGGCCCTCGGGCGCGCGAGAGGTAAAGTCGAAGACGACGTTGCTTCGCGCCATGACGATGAGCGCGTCGGTGATCGAGAGCCCGGTGATGGCCGGCACGCTCACGCGATTGTTCTCGGGGCCGCGGCTGACGACGAGCGCGAGCTGGATGGGCCCGGTGATCGGGGTATCCGGCGCGGGATCCTGCTCGAGGATGGTCCCCGCGGTCTCGGTGCTGAACTTATAAAGGGGCGGCTCCTTGATCGAGAGGATCGGGGTCGAGGTCGAGGTGAAGAGCGCCTGGAGGTGGATCTTCACGTCGTCGATGTTCTGCCCGGTGAAGTTCTCGACGCGGTCGACGATGACGCCGCGGCTGACGACGAGGTTGATCCTCCGTCCCGCCTTGACGATCGACCCGGCGTGGGGGCTCTGTTCCATGATGAGCCCTTTGTCCTCGGGCTTGTCGGTGTAGCGGAGCTGAAGCTTCGGGTAGAGTTCCTTCGCCTGCATCTCGAGCATGGCGACCGCGAGGTCCTTGCCGCGAACGTCCGGCACCATGACCTTCTCGCTTCCCTTGAGGGAGAGGAAGAATACGACGATGCAGGCGGCGACGGTGAGCACGAGGGCCGAGGCGCCGCAGATGATGATCATGCGCGAGTTCTCGCGGAGCTTCGCCGCGATGGCGTCGAAGTCGATATGTATGTCGGGGATCTCAAATCTCATGGTTTTCTACCTTCTGTTCTTTTTGTCCGAGTATCAGATCCGGAAAATTCCGGGTTCCGTTCAGAAATGACTTGAAGTCGAGCGCTTTTTTCGTGCGCCATTGGAGCGTCTCGAGCGCGAGCGTCCCGTCGCCCGTTTGTACCAGAATTCCCGCCTTTTTGTCTATGCCGACGATTGAGCCGGGGACTCCCTTTCCCGTGCCGCCCTGCGCGGGGCTTTCCGCGCGCACGTGCGCCTTGTGGATTAAAAGGACGTTTCCCCCCGCGACGGTGAACGCCCCGGGCCAAGGCGCGTACGCGCGGATCTTCGCGTCGATCTCGGCGGCGCTTCGCGTCCAGTCGATCTCGCCGTCCTCCTTGCGGAGCATCGCGCAATAGGTCGCGAGCGACCCGTCTTGGGGCGTCCCCTCGACGGGTCCGCGCTCGAAGCGGCCGATGGCCTCGACGAGAAGCGGGGCGCCCAGGGCGGCCGCGTGGGCGAGGAGGCTTTCTGCCGTTTCGGTCCCGTCGAGCGGGATTTTTATTTGGGCGATCACGTCGCCTGAGTCCATCTCGAGCGCCATCTTCTGGACGGTGACGCCGGTCTCTCCGTCGCGCGCGAGAATCGCCGCGGGCACGGGCGCGCAGCCCCTCCAGCGGGGAAGGAGCGAGGGGTGAACGTTGACCGCGCCGAGCGGGAAGAGCGCGAGGGTCTTCGGGCCGAAGATCTTTCCGTAGGCGAAGCATGCCATGATGTCGGGCCTTGCCCGCGCGATCTCGGCGCGCACCGCGTCATTGAGTTTTTCGGGGGTGATGATCGGGGTATCGGGCTCGATTGCGCCATCTGCCATGAGTCGCCGAGCGGCGGCCTCGACCGGCGAGGGCACGGGAACGCCTGAGCGTCCCGCGGGAGCGGGCGGGTTCGTGAGCACGGCGACGACGCGATGCGCGCGCGCGAGCGCCTCAAGCGAGGGGACGGCGCATTCCGGCGTGCCGGCGAAAAGAACCCTGAGCATCACGCGTCCTTCTTCTCTGTCTTCTTGAGGAATTTCTGCTCGATCTTCGCCTTTATGTCGGGCGCGATGCGGTCGATGAAGAGAATGCCGTCGAGGTGGTCGTATTCGTGCTGGATGACGCGCGCGAGAAATCCGGTAGCCTCGAGGGTAAAGCGCCGCCCCTTTTCGTTTCGGGCCTGAACGGTCACGCGCTCGGGGCGCACGACGTCCTCGTAGTATTTCGGGATGCTCAGGCAACCTTCCTCGTACACGCAGGTTTCTTGCGAGGTCGCGATGATCTGGGGATTGACGAAGGCGCGTTCGATGCCGTCGTCGGCCTTTACGACGAAAAGCCTGATGAGCCGACCGACTTGCGGCGCGGCGAGTCCGACACCGTCTTCGCGTTCCATCGTCTCGAACATATCGGTGATGAGCGCGCGGATTTCCTCGTTGATTTCCTCGACGGGCACGGCTTTTTGCCTGAGGGTTTCATCGCCCAGATGCAGTACATTCATATTAATAAGGTACTGTTTTTGGCTTTGCATGGTCAATAACTGCCCGCGCATCGCGACTGAAGCCGCCGGGGAACGGGCCATGGCCTTGACAAAAAGGACGCAAAACCTCATTTTTAGGTATGCAAACTACCATCTTCGTAAACGATAATTCAATGCCTGTGGCGGTCAAGGAAGCGGTCGTCGGGATTCTTCCCCGATTTATCGAAACCGCCGACGATCGGCAGCTTGCGTCAACCGCCGTACAGCTTGCCGCCGCATTCGGCGACCAAGGCGCTTTCGCGTCCCTTTTGGGCACGAAAAACCCCGCGCGCGACGAGGCGGAGAAGAAATTAGTTTCCAGCTTTGAAAAAAACGTCGAGCTTCTCGTGCAGAAGACCTGGGTCGAAAAGGCCGATGAGTCCATGAAGGACGAGATGGTCTCGAGGATCACGACGCTCTGCAAGAACCTCACGAGCCACGATTACCATACCTCCCTTTCGGAATTCCTTCCCGTGCTTCACGACGTCGTGTACCTTCTCTTCGGCTCGCTCGCCAAGCAGGATTCCTTCCTAGAGTACGCCGTCCGCATCGATCCCGATTTCGGGTTCTTCTGGTATTACATCAACGGCCTTCCCTCACACAAGGATTGGACCGAGGAAAAGTGCCGCGCGGCGGTACTCCTTGGGATCTTCTTCCTCGCGAATTTCTAGGAGGCCCATCCCATGGATCTCGATTCTGTCTGCTCCACTCTGAGACAAGCGTCGGGCCGCCTTGCCCTTTGCACCGCGGAGGAAAAAAACCGCGCGCTCCTTGGCGTCGCCGAGTCCCTTGACTCGGCTCGCGAGGGTATCTTCGCGGCGAACGCGCTTGACGTCGCCCGCGCGCGAGCGGGCGGCATGACGGAAGCCCTCATCGCGCGCCTCGCGCTTACCCCAAAAAGCCTCGACGAGATCGTCTCGTCGCTCAGGGAACTCGTCGCACAGACCGACCCGATCGGACAGGTCGTCGCGGGTTGGACGGTTCCGAACGGGCTCGAGATTCGCCAAGTCCGCGTCCCGCTCGGCGTCGCCGCGGTCATCTACGAGTCGCGCCCCAACGTGACGGTCGACGCGTTCGCCCTCGCGTATAAAAGCTCCAACGCCGTGCTCCTTCGCGGGAGTTCCTCGGCGCTCGATTCGAACCGCGTGATCCTCAAGGCGATCAAGGCGGGACTCGAGTCATCGGGCGGCGTCGTTGACGCGGTAGCCCTGTCCGAGCCGGGAGAGGGCGCGGATTCACACGCCGACGTCGACTGGATTTTGGGCGCGGTCGGGAAAATAGACGTAGCGCTTCCGCGCGGAGGCACGGCGCTCATCAAGCACGTCGTCGAGACCGCGCGCGTGCCGGTCATCGAGACCGGATCGGGCGTCTGCCACGTGTACGTCGATTCCTCCGCCGACGGGAAGATGGCGGTTTCCATCGCCGAGAACGCGAAGATCCAAAAGCCCGCCGCGTGCAACGCGCTCGAGTGCATCCTCGTGCACCGCGACCGCGCGGCGAGCGTGCTTCCCGCGCTTCGGGACGCGTTCGCGAAATACGAGCGGAAAACCGGGCGCTCGGGCGGGGTTGAGCTTCGCTGCGACGCGCGCGCGTTCGACATACTCGCCGCGGGGAACAATACCGCGGCGGGAAAAGATTACCGCCCCGCGAACGTGATCCGCGCGGAGGAGGGCGACTGGGGGCGCGAGTTCCTCGACTACGTCCTCGCGGTCAAGGTCGTCGACTCGCTCGACGAGGCGATCGCGCACGTCAACCGCTATGGCACGAAGCATTCTGAGACGATCGTGACCGAGGATCGCGAGAACGCGCGGGCGTTCCAGCGGCGGATCGACTCGGCGTGCGTCTACGTGAACGCGTCGACGCGGTTCACCGACGGCGGACAGTTTGGCATGGGCGCCGAGCTCGGCATCAGCACCCAAAAACTTCACGCGCGCGGGCCTATGGGACTCACCGCGCTCACTACGACAAAATTCCTCATTGAAGGTGAAGGACAGGTTCGTCCATGATAAAAAAGGCAATCGACGACGCTCGCAAGATCGTCATAAAGATCGGCTCGAATACCCTCGCGAAGAGCGACGGGACGATCAACCCCGGCTTCATGCGGGAGTTCGCGGGGCAATGCGCCGCGCTCATGAAGGCCGGCAAGCAAATCGTCCTCGTTTCCTCGGGCGCCCAGGTGGCGGGGCTTTCGACCCTCCATCGCTGGTCCCGCAAAAAAGACATCCATTACCGGCAGGCGCTCTGCGCGATCGGGCAGGTCGAGCTCATGGATAACTGGCGCGGGGCTTTCGCCGAATCGGGCATCCACATCGGGCAGCTTTTGCTCACGAAGGACGACTTCGAGGACGACCAGCGCACGCTCAACATGCGGAACACGATCTTCACCCTCGTCGACGAGGGCGTCGTTCCCATCATCAACGAAAACGACTCGGTGTCCTACGACGAGATCAAGATCGGCGACAACGATAACCTCTCGGCGCTCACGGCGATCCTGTGGAGCGCGGATCTCTTGATTCTCTTCAGCGACATCGACGGTGTGTACGATAAGAACCCGAAGGATCACGCTGACGCGAAGCTCATCGAGGTCGTTCAGGATCTCGCGGCCCTCAGGGGCTCGATCTCGATCGGCTCGACGAATAGCTTCGGCACCGGCGGCATCGCCACCAAGCTCGAGGCCGCCGAAAAGGCGACGGCCTACGGGATCCCGATGCTCCTCGCCAACGGGTCGCGGCCGCGCTGCCTCGGATCGCTCGCCTCGGGCGAGCAGCCGGGAACGATGTTCCTCGCGCGCGGCTAGGAAAAAAACATTAGGAGACTGCTATGGGCAAGAAAAAGGTTGGTTGCATCGGTACTGGCGTGATGGGCTCTGCCCTCATGGAAGCGGTCATCAAGGTCGCTGGCCCCGCAGAGGTACTCGTGCGCGACGCGGATCCCCTCAAGGGCGAGGCCTTTTGCCGGAAGAACGGCTGTACGCTCGCGTCGACGAACCGCGATATCGCCTCGGGCGCGGACTTCGTGTTCCTCGCGGTCAAGCCGCAATTCCTTGCCCCGGTCCTCGAGGATATCGCTGGGGCTCTCACGCCTGAGACGGTCGTCGTCTCGATGGCGGCCGGCGTCCCGGTGGAGACAATCCGCAAGAACCTGAAGGGCCATCTCAAGATCATCCGCATCATGCCGAACACCCCCGCGGCCGTCGGCGCCTCGATGATCGCGATCGCCCCCGATAAGGCGGTCCTTCCCGCCGAGGTCCAAGAGCTCCAGCGCCTTCTCGCGCAGGCGGGCCTCACCGAGCTTACCGGCGAGCCGCTCATGGACGCGGTAACCGCCGTCTCCGGCTCGGGCCCGGCCTACGGGTACCTTTTCATCGAGGCCCTCGCCGACGCCGCCGTCCAAATGGGTATGCCCCGCGCGCAGGCGATTCGGTATTCCGCGCAAACCCTGAAAGGTGCGGCGGAGATGGTTCTCCAGACCGGCACCCATCCCGGCGCGCTCAAGGATTCGGTATGCTCGCCCGCGGGCACGACGATTGCGGCGGTCACCAAGCTCGAGGAAAAGGGCTTCCGCTCCGCGGTTATCGAGGCCGCACTCGCCGCGTGGGAACGCTCCCGCGAGCTCGGGAAGTAATTCAATCAAAAGCGTGAGGCGCGCGCCTTCCGGGGCCGCGCGATTACGGCCTCGCGCGACGTGAAACCGCGACATTGCGCTATAAAAAAAAAACGCGCCAGGGGGCTACCTCGGCGCGGTTTTTTTTACCGTTCTTGGGGAAGGTATTTCTTGACGAGATTATAGAGCTGATCGGGCTTGAAGGGTTTATAGAGATAGTCCGCGATGTAGTCGCCATGCTCGCGGATCGATTCCTCGGTCGTATGGGTCGCGGTTTGGGCGATGATCGGCGCGGTCATCTCAAGCTCCCGCTTGATCGTCCGTGCGGCCTCGTAGCCGTTCATCCGGGGCATGTGGATGTCCATCAGGATGAGGGAATAGTAGTCCTTGGGCTTGCCGGTACACTTTGTCACGGAGTCAATCCCGTCGATCGCCAACTCGTTCGGAATGTCGTATGAATCGAGCAGCGTCATGATGATTTCCGCGTTGATTTCATTGTCTTCGACTACCAGAATAGGTGGCATACGAAACTAACCCTCCCTAACAAAGGATATTATACACTGATTTTGTTGTACTGAAAAATTAATAAATCATTAAAAAGTCAAAAATATGCAATTCTGAACGGAAGCTCTGGTTTGAATCCCGCCTTTTCATACGCCCGCCGCGCGGGTTCGTTTTCAGGCTTTACGAAGAGAACGACCTTTCGGCCTTCGCCCATCAATTCTCGGGAAATCCGAGAAACGAGCGCGGTCGCGAGTCCCTGACCCCGCCACGAGGGCGCCGTATAGACCCCACCGATCTGGTCGTAGGCGAAGCCCCGTGCGTTCGTTCCTGCCTTGGCGACCGGAATGCCGTTTGCCCTGGCGAGCAGAACCCGTTGGCGCTCGAGCGCGTGGGCGAGGTTGATGCGGCACGCCGCGCGGTTAAAGGGATCGCCTGGCGGGATGACCTCCTCCTTTTCGTAGCCTTCCTGGAGCGGCAGGATTAAATCAACCTCATCGGGCTGAGCTTGGCCCGCCTCAAGCGCGCCGGGAATAGCCTCGAGCGCGGCGTTTGGCACGGCGGGAAGGCTCATGAGCCGATAATCGACCGTTTGATAGGGCTTATCGGCAAGAAGGGACTCAAGGAAACGGTTTTCGGCACCGGGGCCGAGGATGGAACGGACGGTTTTCCTCGCGAGAAAAGCCTTCAAGGCGCCTTTTGCCTCGCGAAGGTCGAGCCCTTCCTTGAAGCAATGGAGCACGATGCCCGTCGAGGTCCGCAGAATTACCCCGACGATGTCTCGCACGGGGTCTGACCCCAATCTCGCGGGGTCTGACCCTACCGCCGCGGAACTTAATTCCGCGAGGCATACGAAATCCGCGATCTGCCTGCCCGGATACGAGGGCATCCCGTCGGCGACAAGGTTGCTCGCGAGGCTCGCCGCGCGCCACTCGCGCGGTTTGACGAAATCGACCGCGGCGGCGAAGAGCGCGGACGCCGGGGCGACCGGAATGACGGCGAAGCTCATCGGATCCCCTTCAAGGGCATTCGTCCCTCGGGGATAAAGTCCCCGGCGAGGGCCGAGAACGCCGCGGTGAACGACCAGGGCGAATAGCTATAGACCGCGATCGCGGTATCGACCCACGGGACGTCCTCGAGCGGCACGGGCGAGAGGGCGGAGATCACGACGATCCGCGCCGGGATGCCCTGTATGGCCTCCAAGGCCTCGAGGCTGTCGTGCCCGCTCAGGCAGAAGATCACCGTATCGTGGCCGCGCGTCGCGCCGCGGAGCGATGCGTCGAGTTTCGCGGTATCGGCTCCGGGATAGCGCCTTTTGCCCGCCTCAAGGAAGTCCGGGAAGTTTCCCGCGACGAGCACCTTGCCGGCCGCGCTGGGCTTCAGCGGGAAATGCCGGTCCCGGACGACGGTGACCGAGCGGACCGCCTGCGAGAGGAAAAACGCCTTGCCCTCGGGATCGGGCACGAGCGACTCGATCTTGTCCTTTTCGGGATAGAGCGGTACCGCGTTCCCGCCCTTGAAGTAGGCGAGCTTCGCGAGGATGACGCGCTTGGCCGAGTCCTCGACGACGGCGCGGAACTCGGGCGTCGACTTCATTCGCGCGAGGGAGACAACCCACAGCGGGTCGTCGAACTGGGGCGTCGTCGACGACTCGATGACGTTGTTGCCCGCGTCGATCGCGAGCTCGACGGCCTTCGAGACGCTTCCCGCGTAGGTCGTCGCGCCGTTCATCATGATGTCGTCGGTGACGATGAGCCCGGTGAACCCGAGCTCGTTCCGGAGGACGTCCCCGAGCATGTATTTCGAGAAGGTCGCGGGTTCCATCGAGCCGGTGACGTTCGGGAAGCTCAAGTGGCCGCTCATGATCGCGGGCACGCCCGACCGCACGAGGTCGCGGAAGGGGACGAGCTCGCGCGTCTCGAAGGTTTTCTCCCCGATCGCGATGACGGGGAGCTTGCCGTGGCTGTCGAGGCCGGTGTCCCCGTGCCCGGGAAAGTGCTTCGCGGTGGTCAGGACGCCCGCCGCGCGGCTTCCCGCGACGAACGAGGCGCCGAGGATGCCCGCCGACTCCGGGTCCTCACCGAATGAGCGGGGCCCGATGACCGTCGAGTCGTGATCGGTGTAGAGGTCGACCGCCGGCGCGAAGTTGAGGTTGATGCCGAGCGCGCGGAGCTCGCGCGAGATGTAAAAGCCCGAATACCAGGCGTCCTCGGGGAGCCCTGACGCGCCGATCGCGAGGTTGCCCGGCGTCTCGGTCGTTCGGCCCTTGATGTGGCGGATCCAGCCGCCTTCCTGGTCGGTCGCGACGAAAAGCGGGATGCGGAATCGGTTGTCAGCGGCCTTTTTCTGGAGGAGCGTCACCGAGGACGCGACCTTCATCGTGTCGTCCGTGTTCCACCCGAAGATCTTCACGTTCCCGAGGCCTCGCTTGGCGACCCAGTCGGTCACGAGCGGGCTCGGCTCGGTACCGGCCCAGCCGAACATCAGGATCTGCGCGAGCTTCTCCTCGTCCGTCATATGGGATACGATCGCGTCGGCGAGCTCCTCGTCGGGCTTCGCGTCCCAAAAGTCGGGCTCGCTTCGGGGCGGCTCGTTCGCGCCTATGAAAAGGGCGACCGTCGCCGCGACGGTCGCGATGCCCGCCGCCGAGGCGAGGGCGGCAACAACCTTGCGCATCGCCCTATCGCCCCAACCCGCACTGATTCTCGTCGATGCAGGCGGCGGCGCTGTGCGCGGCGATCGCGCCGTCGGAGCACGCCGTGACGATTTGCCTGAAGGGCTTCGCCCGGATATCCCCCGCGGCGAAAAGCCCGCGGATCGAGGTTTGCATGCGCTCGTCGGTGATGAGGTACCCGCCCTCGTCCTGCTTCGCGAGGGACGCGAGCTCGGTTCGCGGGTCCATGCCGATGAAGACGAAGACCGCGTCGCAGGGAAGCTCCTCGCGCGCGCCCGTCGTCAGGTTCTCGATGGCGACCGAGCTTACCTTGCCCATCGGGCCCTCGCCGCCGCGAATCTCGCGGACGGCCGTATTGAAGATCGCCTTGATATGCGGGTTCTTGAGCGTGCGCTCGGCGAGCGCCTTCTGCGCGCGGAAACGGTCGCGGCGGTGGATCATGGTGACGCGGTCGGTGAGGTGGGCGAGAAAGCCCGCCTCGTCGCAGGCAGCGTCCCCGCCGCCCACCACGACGATGTGCTTGTTCTTGAAGAACGGCCCGTCGCAGGTCGCGCAGTAGGAAACCCCGCGCCCGGCGAACTCGTCCTCGCCGGGAACCTTGAGTTTCCGGTGGTCGGCGCCGGTCGCGAGGAGGACCGTCCGCGCCTCGTAGGTGATCGGGTCCGCGTCGGCCGTCTCGACCGGCACGAGAAAGTTGCTCTCTCTCCTCCCGAGCCCGGTAACCTTGCCGTAGGTGAACTCGGCGCCGAAGTTGAGCGCCTGCTTCTTGAGGTTTACCGAAAAGTCATACCCGGAGATCGGCTCGAGGACCCCAGGATAGTTCTCGAGCAACCCGATCAGGGCGGCCTGGCCGCCCTCGCTCTTCTCCTCGATCACGAGGGTCTTGAGGTTTGACCGGCCCGCGTATTGGGCCGCCGAAAGCCCCGCGGCCCCGCCGCCGATTATTATCAGATCAAAGAGTCTTTCCATAGCAACCACCCCGTATCCGTTTTGCCGATTAATCCGAATGAACCGAGCTCATTCCTGCCAAAAAAGCTTATCGGGCGCCTTCTCGTTCAGGTACATGCGCGGGAAGCGCCCCGAATGGTCGACCCGCACGTCGTGGGGAAAATACGTCGAGTGGAGGAACCACACGACGTCGAGGATATTGTCGAGCGAGTCCGACGGCGCGTACCGGTACCAAAGCTCGGCGTTCTCGATCTCCGCCTTGCGGACCGGATCCTCGGTCAAGTCCGGGTCGATCGCCATCCGAAGCTGGCTCCGGAGGCCCCCGTACCAGGCATGGGTCACGCACAGGAGGTTTAGCTTCTTTTCCTTGTCCATGCGATAGAGCTCATAAAGGCCCGCGACCGACGGCACCTTCAGGGTAATCTCGTACTTGTCGGCCTTCTTGAGGGGCGACCAAACGACGGTGTAGTAGGCTTCCCCTTTCTTGACCTGCAAGGAAATGCCCGGAATCAGTTCTTGCATCGGATGCGCTCCTCGCCTTATCCTATAGTAACTACCGCCTTTTGAAAAGGCAAAAAACTCGGTCCAAGCCGATCGCGGCCCGGAATCGCTTGCCAAAGTCCCGGGCATTTGGTATATTCACCAAACATGACGCGCAAGCGTCAACTGTTTTTAGCGCTTGTCCTCGGGATTCTATCCCTCGGGCGGCGAGCGGAAATTTATTGACATAAGTGTCAAGACACTTGGCGCCGTACCCAAGCGGTAAGGGAGAGGTCTGCAAAACCTTTATGCAGCAGTTCGATTCTGCTCGGCGCCTT
>DAOPYF010000022.1:0-12209 GCA_035352735.1 Treponemataceae bacterium
CGAAAAGGAGCGCGACGATCACCGCCACGAAGGAAAGCGCGTTGACGAAGAAGCACGGGGCGATGCCGATCGCCTCGATGGCGAGGCCGGCGACCGCGGGTCCGACGATGCGCGCGAGGTTGAACGAGGCGGAGTTGAGCGATACCGCGTTCATGAGCGCGTCGCGTCCCGACATCTCGATGATGTATGCTTGCCGGGTCGGGTTATCCACGAGCTGCACCATGCCAAGGAGAACCGCGAGCACGATGACCATCCAGTAGCGAATGACGCCCGTGAGCGTGAGGACCGCGAGCGCGAGGGCAAGCACCGCGAGGGCGCTCTGCGTCGCGATGATCGTCTTTCTCTTGGGGAATCGGTCGACGAAGGGACCGGCGAAGATCGACAGCGCCATCATCGGCACGAATTGCGCCGCGGTCACCACGGAAAGCTTCGCGGCCGAGCCGGTCATCTCGAGGACGAGCCAGGCTTGCCCGACGTTTTGCATCCAGGTCCCGATGACGGACACGCACTGCCCGATCCAGAATATGCAGAAGTTCCGCTGATACAGGGCGGGAAAGTATCGTCGCCCGCACGAGACCCGTTCCCGCGCGGGCGCATCATTGCGCGTTTTCATAGTCAGGCAAAGTCTAGCCCCACTGGCGTCTTGCATCAAGGCCAAGGGAATGCCGTCCCTTTCTTGACACGGCGATCCGAAAACGCTATCATGCAAGCGTTACTATAAATAGTAACGCTTAAGGAGTATTCAATGAAACGCATAATCGGCTTTATCGCCGCGCTCGCTATCCTTTCGCTCGCCTTCTCAGGCTGCGCGAAAAAGGACGCAAAGGCTACCGGATCGGCCGCGGGAAAGGTCTATCGGGTTGGCATCTCCAAGATCGTCACGCATCCCGCGCTCGACGCGACGGAAAAGGGCATTCAGGACGAGCTCGCGGCGCTCGGCGTCAATGCGACCTTCGACCTTCAGAACGCGAACGGCGACGTGAACACCGCGGCGCAGATCGCGAACAAGTTTAAGACCGACAAGGTGGACGCCGTCGTCGCGATCGCGACCCCGACAGCCGTCGCCGCGGCGAACGCGATCAAGGACGTGCCGGTCATCTTCTCGGTCATCACCGACCCCGTCAGCGCCGGCCTCGTCGGCCCCGACAACATGGGTCAGGGAAACGTCACCGGGCTTTCGGACAAGATCGACGTGCTCCAGCAGATCACCCTCTTTGGCCGCGTCGCGAAGCTCAAGACCCTCGGCTACATCTACACGAGCTCCGAGGCGAACTCGGCGTCGTCGCTCGCGGACGTTAAGGCGGCCTGCGAGAAGCTCGGCATCAAGCTCGTCGCGCAGTCCATCAACAACTCATCGGAGGTCAAGCAGGCGACCGAGGCGATCGTCGGCCGGGTCGACGGCATCTACCTGACGACGGACAACACCGTCTTCTCCGCCCTCCCCGCGCTCGTCGAGGTCGCCCTCGCGGCGAAAAAGCCCATCTTTTCCGCCGACACGACGAGCGCCGCCGACGGCGGCTGCGTGATCGCGAGCGGCTTCGACTACTACAAGGCGGGCCGGGCGACCGGCAAGATCCTCGCCGACGTCCTCGGCGGCAAGGCGCCTTCCGCGATCCCGGTAAAGTACATCACCGATCCCTCGGAGACCGACCTCCTCATCGACCTCGACGCGGCGAAGAAATGCGGCATCGAGATCCCGAAGGACCTCCTCGCGGCGGCGAGCAAGATCATCGAGAACGGGAAGCTGACTGCCAAAACGGGAAATTGACTACGAAATGACATGACGCTATACTCATGAAATGATTCAGGGTATTATTATCGAGGGCCTGGTTTACGGAATCATGGCCCTCGCCGTTTTTATCACCTTCCGCGTGCTCGACTTCGCCGACATGACGGTCGACGGTTCGTTCCCGCTCGGAAGCGCGATCATGGGCGTGCTGCTCGTCGCGGGCGTCAATCCCTTCCTCGCGATCCTCCTTGCCTTCGCCGCGGGCGCGGCGGCGGGCGCGTTCACCTCGGTCATCCATTCGACCCTTCGCATCCCCGGCTTGCTCGCCGGAATCCTCACGATGACCATACTCTACTCGATCAACCTGCGCATCATGGGCGACCGGGCGAACCTTTCGCTCCTCAAGGTCAACACCCTTTTCAAGGCGATCTCCGACGGCGTCGCGCCGTTCATGCCAAGCGAGCTCGGCATCCTCCTCTTCCTCGCGCTCGCCGTCGCGGTCATTCTCGTCCTCGTCAACGTCTTCTTCCATACCGACTTCGGCATAACCCTCGGCGCGCTCGGCTCCAATCCGCAGATGATCACGTCGCAGGGGATGAACCCCGAGGCGATCAAGCTCATCGGCGTGTCGCTCTCGAACGGCCTCGTCGGCGTCGCCGGCGCGCTCGCGTGCATGTACCAGGGATTCGCCGACGTGAACTCAGGCACGGGAACCGTCGTCGCGGGCCTCGCCTCGGTGATGATCGGCGAGTTCCTCGTCCGCTCGAACAAGATCGAGGTGCTCACCTTCCGCGTGATCGTCGGCTCGATCCTCTATCGCGCGATCATGTACGCCGGAAGGCGATACGGCTACGTGATCCACCTCACGGCGAACGACCTCAAGCTGATAACCGGCGCGCTCATCATCGCGTGCCTGCTCGTCTCGAAATACGGGAACGGATCCCTCCTCAAGCGAAAGGAGGCCGCCCGATGATGAAGCTCGAGCACGTCGGCGTCACGTTTAACGCAGGCACCCCGGACGAGAACCAGGCGCTCCGCGACGTATCCCTTGAGGTAAGCAAGGGAGATTTTGTCACCGTCATCGGGTCGAACGGCGCGGGCAAGACCACGCTCTACAACCTGATCGCGGGAACCTACGCGCCGACCACGGGGCGAATCCTGATCCGCGACGTCGACGTCACCCGCGAGCGGGAGTTTAAGCGCGCGCGCTATATCGGGCGCATCTTCCAAAACCCGCTCCTCGGGACCGCGGGGAAGATGACGCTCGAGGACAACATGGTGATCTGCCATCGAAAGGGATATAAGGGGCTCACGATAAGCCTGAATCAGCGCCTCCGCGAGTACTTTCGCTCGCGCCTGCGCGAGCTCGACATGGGACTCGAGAATCGGCTCAAGGATAACGTCGACCAACTCTCGGGAGGCCAGCGCCAGGCGCTCACGCTCCTCATGGCGGTGCTCTCCGAGCCGGCGATTCTCCTCCTTGACGAGCACACCGCGGCCCTCGACCCGAGAAACGCGGAGATCGTCATGGGCCTCACCCGATCCTTCGCCGAGCGCTACGGCCTTACCGTCATGATGGTCACGCATAACATGAGCCACGCCATCGAATACGGCAACCGGCTCCTCATGATGGACGCGGGCGAGATCGTGCTCGACATCGGCAAGGACGAGAAATCGAGGCTTACGATCGACGAGGTAGTGCAGCGCTTCCGCGACATCAAGAAGCGCGAGCTCGCGAACGATCAGATGCTTTTGAATCCCTGATCGCGCGCGAGTGAACTTCGACTATTTCTTTTTCTCGGTGAGGTTTCCCTTAACGTAAAGGACGCCCTTCTCGACCTTCATCTCAAGGCTTCCCTCGTACCAGCGGCTCGCCTGCGGGCTCCGCACGTCGGGGACGAGGGTTATCTTCGACCAATCGAGGTCCGCCATCTTTTGCGGGTCGCCGCCCGCCTTCACGAATTCCTTCTTGAGGACGAAATCACCCCCGACGTTATCGGCGAGCCCTTTCGCGATCTTCGCGCCAGAACTCAGGTTGAACTTTCCATCATTATCGGTGACGAGCTCGAAGGCGGTTCCCCGATGGATAAAATGGATGGTCACGACCTTCCCAGAAACCGTTGCCGTGAAGGCGTCCGCGGTCGCCGTCGCGTAGTCGGAACCTGGATAGAGGAGGAGACCCCAAAGGCCCACGGGGATCGCCGCTTTCTTGGTAGTCGGCGCGTCGTAGCGCACGGCGTTGATCGCGCTCGTCGTTCCCGCGAGGCTCGCGCCCGAGGCCGCGTCGTATCGGTCCTTCGTCACCTTGCCGCCGAACGACCAATTCAGGTAATTCGCGGGATCGGCGGCGGAGACGGCAAATCGCTCGTCGATCGAGACGCTTTGCGCGAATGCGGCGGGCAACGCGGCGAGAATTCCCACCGCCGCCAGGCACGCGATCTTTGTCGATAGTTTCATGTTAGCCTCCTAGCTCAGGATACCGTTTTATCCTTTGGAATATACTGACGCGTCAATGATTTGTCAACCAATGCAAACATTCATTCCATTATGCAAGCACAGTATCCGCATGTAAACAAGTATAGCCCCTTCCCCTCCGGCCTGCCATGGGCCCCAAGGCAGACGGAGCTTGCGGCCGCGAGAAACATGGGGTATAGTTACTGCATGGATGTATCGGTACAAACGGCATCCCTTTCGCAACTTACGATCCTGCACACCGTCGCGGTCCAGACCCAAAAGATGGCCATGGACAGCGCAAAGACAGAAGGGAACGTCGTGCTTAAAATGATCGACGATCTTGCCCCAACCGCCGGAACGAACTCAGGCGACAAGGTTAACCTGCTCGCGTAAGGCGAAACGGCAGGAATAAGAGGCCCATGCGACTCCACGACATCTCCTTAGCCCTCTCGCCCGACACGCCGGTATGGCCAGGCGACCCTCGCCCGAGCGTGTACCCCATTGAGTCGATCGGCGCAGGCCAGCCCTTCGCCGTCACCGGCCTTGAGCTCTCCGCGCATACCGGGACGCACATCGACGCGCCAAGCCATTGCATCCCCTCAGGTCCCGCGGTCGACGCGATCCCGATCGACGCGCTCGTCGGCCCCTGCTTTGTCGCGGACCTCAGCGCGCTCAAGGCAGGATCGGCCATCGGAGCCCGAGAGCTTGAGACCGCGCCGATTCCCGCCGGCACGCGGCGGCTTCTCCTGAAGACCGATAATTCAAGGCGGCTCCGCGGCGCTGGGAGCGCGTTCTTCGCCGATTACGTCGCGCTCACGGACGACGCGTGCGAATGGATCGTTTCGCGCGGCATTGACCTAGTCGGCATTGACTATCTTTCCGTCACCACTGAGGCCCATTCGCTTTCGGGACACCGGATTCTCCTCGGCGCGAACGTCGTGATCCTCGAGGGCCTCGACCTTTCCGGAATCGAGCCCGGATCAGGCGAGCTGATATGCCTTCCGCTCAAGGTCGTAGGCGCGGACGGCGCGCCCGCGCGCGCGATACTCGTGCGGTAACCGATCGCCTCGTGCCGACGAAAAATCCAGGCACGTTGATTTTTCCTCCGTATCACGATAAGTTTATACGATCATGAAAGTTCGCATCTCGGCTATTTGCCTTATCATCATCCCCCTTTTCATTCTCAGCTCCTGCTTTACCGGCATGGTAAACACGCGCATGAATCGCGTATACGCCCAAAAGCGCGCCGATGCCGGTCCTTTCGGCAAGACCGAAGACGTGAACGGCGAATTCCCGGAAACGATCTACATAAAGACCTCGACGCAAACCTTCAGCGACTCCTATTACTTTCTCCTGTCCGACGGGAGGATCTGGTACAAATCGATAGACCCCGCGGGGGACGTCCCCCACTGGAAGCTCTTCCGCTCCACCGGCTTGCCCTCGGCCCACTTCAAGAAGGGCTTCATCAAGCCTCAGGCGATCACCTCGATCTCCGCCGACGCGAACGAGCTTCAGGCGATATCCGACAAGGGAAGGATCTATCAATACGTGTTCGATCCCGGTCTCTTACTGCAGGATTATTTCTGGAAGGATCATATCGGCTGGCCCGAAGCCGCGCCGCTTGAGGTCAACGACCTCGTGCGGGGATTCCGCGCGTGGGCCGTCGGTAAGCGAAACGCGTCGGTCCTCTGGAGCGAGGATCGGTTTGGCAACCAGCACCATTACGGGACGATGGGGATCGAGAACTCTTACTTCCTCTGCGCGAACGGTCAGGAAATCCGATACTCGGATACCGGGCTTCCCTCCGACTTCAGCCATGCCCTGCTCGGCCCCGAACGCGGTCAGTTCATCGCGGAGTCGCTTTCCGCGAGCGCGTGCACGGTATTCGTGATCAGCGCCGCGGGGGAGATGTACACACGAAACGCGGACTTCGACACGCTCGGGTGCGATCCCCTCTTCCGGTATACCTATCGCGCGCGAGCCTACGACATTCCCGGCACGAGCTATCGCTCGAACTACACGCCGTGGGGACTTCCCGCACAAGACTGGAAAAAGGAAACGCCGATCGCGATCTCAGGGGACGCGCGGCTTACCCGGCACATCACCATCCTGCGCACCGGTCAGGGAAACGACGCGCGCGAGCTCAGGGTCGCGGGCACGGACACCGCGGGAAGGATCGGCTACTATCATAAGGGCATCGCCGATGGCGCATGGACCTTTAGCGAAGCCCCGCTTTCGCTGAGCGAAGCGGACTTTCTCGACCATGAAGCCGTGGCGGAGGGCACGTGCCCGAGGGGGCCCTCCGCTGATCGGCGATATTTCGGTAGTCTCTGGAAGGCAAACGTCCCGGTCGACGGCGTTGCCCTCGAAATCCCCGACTTCAGCCTCAGCGAGGGATCCTGCGCCCTCGTCGCGTCGAGGCAAGGCGAGAAAGCGGCGCTCATCATGCATCCGGTCGACGCGTGGACCTACCTAAGGCGCTACGACCCCGGCCGTGACGGAACGCCAAAGCTCATGATGGTGACGATCGAGATTCCCGACGGCGCGCTTACCGGTCTCTCGCCGGAGTTTAGCGCGATCCTATCGGATCTTTTCGTCAAAAACGACCGAGAGCCATTCGCGTATATCGCGGAGGCGACGACCGAGTATATCCTGATAAGGCAAAGCAAGCCGGCGAACGGCGACGTCGCGCTCTTTTTCTCGACCGACCCCGATGCGATCTCCATGAACCCCACGGTCTTCAGGCGCATCACGCTTGGCAACGACGAGCTTATCCGGGACTTCACGTCGCAGGACCTTAAGCTCGATGGCAGCAAGCTCTCCGGTTCCGCAACGGCGGATGAGCTTACCGTTCTGATAGCGCATAACAAGGAATTCAGGAAGAGGCTTGAGGCCGCGATCAAGATGTACTCATCCTACAAGATGAGCTCGTCCATCTCGGGAAAGACCTATAGCGTCTTCAACGCGTTCAGCCATCTCACCATGATCTACCTTATCGATTTCCCAAAGATCTACACGGTCACGCGCCACGGAACCCCGATCATGCGCGAGACCGCGCGAAACGCCGCGGCGATAACCGACGCGAAGTACTGGATGTATAAAAAGGTCCTCGAACTCGTCGAAATCCGCATCGAGTTTTACTCCGAGCTTCTCGCGTCGGTCAAGGAAGGCCTTCCGCCGCCCGAGCGGCTCGCGACATTCAGCGAAAACTTCCAGGGATACTTCGCGTACACGGGAATTCCGGGAACCATGTCGGGGACGTGGCAGGGGGACGCGAAACCCGTCGAGTGCGTCTCGACCGCTGAACTCCTCGAAAGCGACTTACCGGGACTCCTCATCGTCACGAGGGAAAGCGCGCCAAGGGTGTATCTCGTCGATTTCAACAACCTTCCCGAAGACGTCTTCAGGAGGGACGGTCTCGACTTCGCCTCGAAGCCACTCAAAACGACGGTCGACATTTCCCCGCTTATTATCCCGGGCATACCGGTTTCAGACTTCATGGCAAGCGAAGCGTCCTCGATTCCCGCGCAAAACAGCGATACCATCGCGACGCTTGAATGGGATGGAACGATCCTGACGATCTGGAAGGAAGACGCAAAAGGGAAGCGCGCGGTCCTTTTCGAATCGACCGCGAGCTAGCCGCGCCTCGGCGCAAGGCGTCCCGACTTTTCATGGGGCCGCCTCGCATGTTAGTATCGAACCATGAAAAACGACGCGCATGTCCCAAATCTAAACCTCCGCCGCCTCACGACCCCGATGTTCATCGAGCAGATAACGGGAGGGCTTACCTCATTCACCGACATCCTTTTCCTGAGCATGATATCCGATCAGGCCGCCGCTTCGGTCGGGATGCTCAGCCCCATCCTGATGCTCGGCTACTTCATCCTTCCGCAGTTCACCTCGGCGGGCACGAGCGTCGCCTCGCAGTATATGGGCGCTGAGCAGCACGACCAGGTCGAGCCGACCTGGCTCGCAAACATCGTTATGAGCACGCTCATCGGAACGGTGCTCTCGGTCGCCATCTTCGCGGTTTCAGGCCGCGCGGGCCTCTGGCTCGGCATGACGGCCGATCAGAACAACTACGCCTCGCAGTACCTTTCCGTCATCGCCTTCAACTTCATCCTCGTCGGCATCCGCTTTTCCTACGCGTCGATCCTCGCCTCGAAGACGCTCACCCGATGGACGATGGCCGCGTCCGTCTCGACGAACATCGTCAACATCCCGCTTAACTGGGCGCTCATGACGGGGTTCTGGATTTTCCCCCGCCTCGGCGTTCGGGGAATCGCGCTCGCGACGGTCGTATCCTATCTCATCGGGTTCGCGATCCTTTTCGTCATGGTACACGGCAAGCTCCGCATCGACCTTCTCAGGGAATCCGTCATCGCGGGCACGCGTAAGGTCGTCGCCCCGATCATGCGCATCGGCATTCCGTCCATGCTCGAGCCCTTCAGCTACACGGTCCAAAACTTCGTCGTGTCGTTTTTGATCATCGGGCTCGGCCTCACCGCCATGGGCGCGAACACTTACGCGAACCAGCTCATCTTCCTCGACCTCACCGTGTCCTGGGTCCTCGCGAGCGGCGGGCAGATACTCATGAGCCACCATCTCGGCGCGGGAAGGATCGACGCGGTCAAGCGGACCTACCGCAAGATCGCGATCATCTGCTCGGTCTTCGCGTTCGTTAACGTGCTCGTGTACGTCGTCTTCCACCGCTTCTTCCTCGGCATCTTCACCCATGACCCAGCCATCGAACAGGTGGGCTTTTGGATTCTCCTCATCCTCCTTTTCATGGAGCCTATCCGGTCGATCAACATCCTCGGCGGCGTGGCGCTCAAGACCGTCGGAGACGGCAAGTTCTCGGTGATCATGGGCATCGCCTTCATGTGGGGACTCGTGCCGGTCATTATTCTTGCGACGAAGCTCGGCTGGGGGATCGTCGGCATCTGGTGCTGCATGCTCGCGGACGAGACGATCAGGGCGGGAATCAACCTTTGGCGATGGGGATCGGGCCGTTGGATGGGAAAGACGGTGATCGAGTCTGCGGACGGCGAAAAGCCCGATGCCGCGAGGGGCTGACGATGGAGACCGCGAGCGAGCTTAAGCCCTTCGCCCGAACGCTCTCCGTTCCCGGCGTCGCGTCTCGGCTTTTTTTCTATGATAGCGCCGCGCGCCCTGACGAGGCCAAGCGTTCAGCCGGGCAGGCGCGCGTCGACCGCGCAGGCCAGGCGCCCACGACCGTAATCCTGATCCATGGTCTTGGCGACGAGGCCGACACCTGGCGGCATGTGTTCCCCATCCTCGCGAAAAATCGCCGCGTCGTCGCGCCGGACCTTCCCGGCTTTGGGCGCTCGGTCGCCCTCGGGCGGCCAAACCTTGAGCGGCACGCGAAGGCGGTGCGCGCGCTCCTTCCGGAAACCGGAAAGGCGATACTCGTCGGCAACTCGCTCGGAGGCGCGATCGCCGAACTCGTCGCGTTCCGCGAGCCTGACCGAGTCGCCGCGCTCGCGTTGATCGACGGTGGGCTTCCCTCGGGAGGGAAGCTCTCAATTGGACTCCTCGCTTCCCTCGTTCCCGGGGTGATCGAGCGCGGATACCGCGCGTGGAGAGATAACCACGAAGGCGCCTATGGCTCGCTCGATCCCTACTACGCGAGCCTTGCGTCCCTTTCAGCACAAGACCGAGACTTCCTCCGCGCGCGCGTCGTCGAACGCGTAGAAAGCGAGACCCAATGCCGCGCATACGGCGCGTCGTTCAGGAATTATCTCAGGACCGCGATCTTTCGTTCCGCCTCGTATGCGCGGCGCCTTGCCGCATTCCAAGCGCCGCTCCTCGTCGTCTGGGGAGAGCGCGACCGCATCATCCCGCTTTCCGCGCGCGAGCCGCTCCTTACCCTTCGCCCCGATGCCCAAACGGAGACCGTTCCGGAATGCGGTCACCTTCCCCATCAGGAACGCCCCGACGAAACGGCCGATATTCTCGGACGCTTTTTCGCCGAGATCGATCAAGCTTCAACGGGAGTATAACCCGCTTCACGCGAACCTTTTCTCGCTTCACCTCGCTTACCCTCGCTTCCCCTCGCCTTCGCGATGCGGGTTGAGTAAAAAAAAGCGAAAACGGCACTTTTGGGACGCAGACATAATCGGCAAAATACGGTATTATTTGCATGAAAAGCCCTTTGAAGCGCACCCTTTGCATCAAGGGGACGACGTTCTCTTATAACGAGGTTCCAGATGAAATTCAACATTTTTGACCTTTTACTGCCCCGTGAAACCAAGTTCTACACCATGCTCAACAAGCAGGCCGAGATACTCAATCAAGCGGCGAAGGAATTCAGGGATCAGATTGCCAATCTTCGGGCATCGCAGAATGACGCAGTGCTCAAGAACCTCGTCAGCATCAAAGAACTCGAAAAGGCCGGCGACAAGGTCGAGAAGGCCGTCATCGACGAGCTCGACAAAACCTTCATCACGCCGCTCGACCGCGAGGATATCAACCGCATCTCCATGCAGCTCGGTACCGCGCTCGACCATATCAACGACATCAGCCAGATGCTCGACATCTACAGCATCCGCCAGACGCCGGCGGCGCTCGCGGAGTTCTGCGACATCCTCGTCGGCATCACCGCGGAAAACATCACGCTCATCGCGGCCCTCGAGAACCGCAAGGGAATTTCCCAAATCATCCGCGTCATGCACGAGTTCGAGAAACGCGGCGACGACACCTTCCATCAGGGAATGGCGCGGCTCTTCGAGTCCGAGTCCCCGGTGGAGATCATCAAATTTAAATCAGTGTACGAGGCACTCGAGGATACCATCGACTCGGTCGATTTCATTGGCAAGGTCATCCGCAGCATCATGATCAAGCTGGGTTGACGGCCATGAGCATACCCATAATCCTAATCGCGGTCATCGCGATCGCGCTCGTCTTCGATTTTCTCAACGGGTTTCACGACGCCGCGAACGCGATAGCGACCATCGTCATCACCCGCACGCTCACCCCCTTTCAGGCGGTCATCCTCGCGGGCATCGCGAACTGCGTCGGCTACTTTACCCTCGGCACGGCCATCGCGAAGACCATCGGCAAGGGCGTGGTGCACATCAACCTCGTTCCGGCCGAGTGGCTCCTTCCGCTCCTTTTCTCGGCGCTCATGGGCGCGGTTATCTGGAACCTGATCACCTGGTTCTTCGGGCTCCCGACTTCGTCGAGCCACGCGCTCATCGGCGGGCTTCTCGGCGCGACGCTCGTCGCCGTCGGGCCTCAGGCGATCGTCGTCGGCGGGCTTTTCTCGGGCGGCATCATCCAGATTCTCGCGTTCATCGTCATCGCGCCGCTCATCGGCTTCGCCGGCGCGGCGTTCTTCACGACCCTCATCTACATCCTTTTCCAAAAGGTCAGGCCGCATAAGATCAAGGATATCTTTCGGTACCTTCAGCTCGTTTCCGCGAGCGCCTACTCGATCGGGCACGGAACGAACGACGCGCAGAAAACGATGGGCGTCATCACCCTCGCGCTCGTCGCCGGAGGCGTGCTCCCCGAGTTCAAGGAAGTGCCGGGCCTCGTCGCGCTCGGGTGCTACACCGCCATCGGCCTCGGGACCATGTGCGGCGGCTGGCGCATCGTCAAGACGATGGGCACGAAGATCACCAAGATCCACGCGCTCGAGGGATTCTGCGCGGAAACGTCTGCGGCCATCGTGCTTCAGGTGACCGGGCATCTCGGCATCCCGGTCTCCACCACGCACGTAATCTCGGGCTCGATCATGGGCGTCGGCGCCGTCGAGTCCGCCGCGAAGGTTCGCTGGACGACGGCGCGCACCATCGTGTGGGCGTGGTTCCTCACGGTTCCCGCGACGGGCGCGTGCGCCGCGGCGAGCTTCGCGATATTCAAGCTCGTGGCGCACCTATCGTAAAAGACGCTCGGGTCTCCGCGCGACGCTTCGGCGTTAACCTCAAGTATTCGTAATCGTATTAAGTAGAAAAGGGATTCCTCGCAAGAACTGCGGGGCATCCCTTTTTTTATGCGCGCG
>DAOPYF010000022.1:12309-25412 GCA_035352735.1 Treponemataceae bacterium
AAAAAAAAAGACGCTCAGCTTTCGCTGAGCGTCTTCATCGTATCGGGCAGGGGGGAATTGCCTTGCAGTCGTGCGCATCCGAGCGCACTCCTTCCAGGCCGCGCTCGGAAGCTTTCGGCGCCATCCATGGCGCCTTATCCTCCCGTTGGTCGGCGCTTCCTCACGTTCAATTCCCCCATCTGATAATAAAAAAGACGCTCAGCTTTCGCTGAGCGTCTTCATCGTATCGGGCAGGGGGGAATTGAACCCCCGACCTCTTGGTCCCGAACCAAGCGCGCTACCCCTGCGCTACTACCCGGAAAGAGCCCTCCTTTCAGAGGGCCATCTATGTCATCAGGATCCGGTTATTAATGCCGCTTCAATGGATCCTGCTGCGGCCGAACCACTGCTCACGCAAAGGCCCGTAACGGTTTCATAGAAAAAGCCCGTCCTTGCAGACGGGCTTAGCGGGAGCGACGGGGCTTGAACCCGCGATCTTCGGCTTGACAGGCCGACGCGATAAACCAGCTTCGCTACGCCCCCGTGATGTGATGACTATAAAGGACTATCCAAAAAGTGTCAATACCGTGCCCGGAAAAAACCGAAAACCAGGCCGGACCTGCGTTGACAGAGGATATTCCGCATGGTATCCTATTTTCTACTATATCGTTTTCATAAAGGAAGTTCTTTCTATGACCGGTAGAAACAATGTGCTTTGGATTGGAGCGGTTTTCATCCTCATCCTTTCAGTCGTTACCTTTGTCTATGTTCCGACCAGCAGGCGAACGTTCGGCGGCCACTCAAACATCACCTTTGGTGACTGGAACGGCAAACCGATTGAGTATGTCCAGGACAGCTTCTTCGTGCGCCAAATCCAGGCCATTTCCGCGCAGATGGAACAGCAGGGTCAGCAGGTCAATCAGTTCAGCTCCTTTCAGATCATGAAGCAAGCCTTCGATTCAACGGTCATTCGCTTCGCGATCCTCGACGATCTCAAGAAGGTCGGCTATAAAGTTCCCGAGAGTTTCGTTAACAAGGCGCTGGTTTCCTACTACCTCGATGAAAACGGAAAGTACTCGAACAAGATCTTCAACGATACCCCCGAAACGACTCGCGCGCTCCATCGCACCTCAACCTCCGAGGAGATGACCGTTACGCGCTTTATCGAGGATATGTTCGGCGATAAATCGGGCGTCTACGGTCTCAAGGCCGGCACGAAGGAAATCGACCTCATCAGGACGATGTCCGGTCCCCAGAGGAGCTTCGATTACGTGAGCTTCTCCACCGACGGCTACCCCATCACCGAGGTCGTCGCGTATGGACAGGCCAACGCGGGACTCTTCGCCAAGCACGATCTTTCCATTATCACCGTCGACACCGAGGCAGCCGCAAAGAAGGTTGCCGACAGCCTCGCGAAAAAAACGATTTCCTTCGACGACGCGATCACCACGTATTCGACCAAAGCCGGCGCCGACTCAACGGGCAAGCTTCTCAAGTCGCTCAGGTATAACGTCAACGAGCTCTTCACCGACGCGAAGGATCTCGAGACGGTTCTCGCCCTCAAGCCCGGCGACGTCAGCCCGATCGTCAAGGCCGGCAAGGAGTTCGTCATCGTGCGCTGCAACGCCGCGCCCGTTGACGCGGACTTCACCAACCAGGACGTCATCGCTTCCGTCACTACCTATATGACCATCCACGAGAAGGGAAAGATCGAGGACTACTTCGTCGCTAAAGCGAAGGAATTCGCCGCCGCCGCGCGCGCGTCGGGACTCCCCGCCGCGAGCAAGGCCGCTGGACTCGAGGTAAAGAGCACCGCGGCTTTCGGCATCAACTACGGCAACGTGAACGTCCTCTCGCCGATCCCGGTTCAGGCGAATCCCGAGCTTACCGCCGCCCCGAAGAGCGAAACCTTCTTCAAGACCGCGTTCGCCCTCGCGCCGGATGCCATCTCCGATCCTATCATCCTCGGCAACGACGTCGTCGTTCTCAAGGTTAAGGAAGAGAAGGCCGCCGACACGCAGATCAACGAAATGCTTCCCCTCTTTTATAACTACTACGCGGGTTCATGGTCGCAGGAAACCTTCGCCGTCACGATCCTCAAGGACAAGCGGCTCAAGGACGAGTTCATGGACACCTACCTCAAGTACTTCCTGCCGAAAAGCTGAACGTGACGGCCGTGGATTTCACGCGCGACGGTGATCCTTCGGGAACCGCCGCGCGGCCTTCGACGGTCGAAACGCCCCGAGGACGGTCCGTCCTCTATCGAGGGCGTTACCTCTATTCCCGCTACGACCCCGCAAAAAGCCCCATCGAAGCGGCGCGCGCCGCAGTGATCCCCGACGAGACGCTCGTTTTTTGCCCTTCCCCGATTCTCGGCTACGGGCTTTCGGAACTCCTTACATCGCTTCCCGCGCGGTCCTTCGTTCTCGCCCTTGAGGCGGACGAGAATCTCATGGCATTCAGCGCCGAGCGCATTCCGCGCGAGATTCTCTTAAACCCAAGATTCAAACTCATCAGAACCTCGTCGCTCGCGCGGGTGCTCGAGACCATCGACGCGCTCGGTCAGGGGCCGTTTCGCCGCGCGGTACGGATCGACCTTTCGGGCGGCACCGCGCTCAACGGGGATTTCTACCGCGAGGCGCAGGCGGGTATCGACGAGTATATTAGCCGGTGGTGGCGCAATCACGTGACGCTCATGAGGCTTGGGAGAAATTACGCGCGGAACTTTTTCTCCAACTGCCATTCGCTCCCCGAGTCCTTCGCGCTTCCGGCGAGCGCCATCGCGCGGCCGATCGTAGTCGCGGGCGCGGGCCCATCGCTTGACGCGTCCCTCCGCCTCATCGCTGAAAATCGCGAGCGGGTATTCCTCCTCGCCGTTGACACCGCGCTTCCCGCGCTTCGCGATTCGGGCATCTTCCCCGACGCGGCGGTCCTCGTCGAGTCGCAGTTCTGGATCACCCGAGCCTTCATTGGTTTCCGGGGTTCTCGCCTTCCCGTCTACGCCGACCTTACCGCTAACCCAGAGGCGGTCCTTTCAACCGGCGGACCGATCCACTTCTTCCATACCGCGTACGCCAAAGCCCACTTTCTTTCCCGCTTTTCGGAATATGGGCTATCGCCGCATGGGGTCACCCCGCTCGGCTCGGTAGGCCTTTCCTCGCTCGAGCTCGCGCTCTCGATCGCCGCGCCCGACGTCCCGGTGCTTTTCACCGGCCTCGACTTTTCCTGGGGCTCGGGCTTCACCCATAGCCGCGGGGCACCGTCTGCTCGCGACGCGCTTGCCGTGAGTTGGCGACTTTCGCCCGCGGAGCGATCGGCGATCGCGGACTCGCCTGCCGTCGAGACCGCGATCGGTAAAGGCGCCGCCGCAGTTCGCACCGACCCCGCCCTTTCTGGCTACGCGGCTCTTTGCGCGGCGCGCTTCGGAGGCGAATCGCGCCTTTTCGACTTTGGTTCGAGCGGCATTCCGACGGGATGCGCCCAAGTCACTGCCGACGAGGCGCGCGCGATAATCGCGCGGCATCCGCCGTGCGCCCTTCCCGATCCCGAGCGCGCATCGGTAGACGGGGCGCGCCTAGACTCATTTCTCTCAGAGGAGAAAGAAAGGCTCCGCGCGATACGCGCCATCCTCACCGGGCAAGACGCGCGAAAAGAAGGCGCGGCGAATCGGCTTCGCGAGTTTATTGAGGATTCGGATTACCTTTACCTTCATTTCCCCGACGGCTATCGCGGCTACAGCGCGTCCGACGCGTTCTTGAGGCGCATTAGGATTGAGCTTGAATATTTCCTGAAGACGCTTGAGCATCCGCGCGCGATCGAGCGCCCGTGACCGTTTCGCTTGAGTTCAGCTTTCCTTGCTCTTGAGGACAGCGAGAAACGCCGACTGCGGGAGCTCGACGTCGCCCACCATCTTCATGCGTTTCTTTCCCTCTTTCTGCTTCTCGAGGAGCTTTCGCTTTCGCGATATGTCGCCGCCGTAGCATTTCGCGAGGACGTCCTTGCGCACAGGGTTAACCGTCTCGCGCGCGATGATCTGGCTTCCGATCGCACCTTGGATCGCGATCTTAAACTGCTCGCGCGCGATCTCTTCCTTGAGCTGCTCGCAGATATTGCGCGCCTTGTCGTACGCGTTCGGCTTGAAGCAAAGCTGCGAAAGCGCGTCGACGGACTTTCCGTTGATGAGGATGTCGATCTTCACGAGGTCGGTCGGCTTGAACCCGATGAGGTCATAGTCGAACGAGGCGTACCCGCGGCTGATGCTCTTGAGGCGGTCGTAGAACTCGAAAAGAACCTCGGCGAGCGGCATCTCGTACGTGATCTCCACGCGCTTCTCGTCGAGGTACTGCATGTTCGTCTGAACGCCGCGCTTTTCCACGCAGAGGCTCATGACGTTTCCGAGGTATCCCGTCGGGGTAATGATCGAGGCGCGGATATACGGCTCTTCGGCGCTTTCGATTTTTCCCTCGTCGGGGTATTCCGCCGGGTTATCACATAACAGCTCATCGCCGTTTCTCAGGTGTATCTTGTACTCGACCGACGGCGCGGTAAATATGACCGACTGGTTGAACTCGCGCTCGAGCCGCTCCTGAACGACCTCGAGATGGAGAAGCCCGAGGAAGCCGCACCGAAATCCGTGGCCGAGCGCGATGGACGAGTCCTTTTCCCACGTGAGGCTCGCGTCGTTCAGCTTAAGCTTTTCGAGCGACTCCTTGAGCTCCTCGTATTCATTGGTGTCCATCGGGTAAATCGAAGAGAACACGACCGGCTTCACCGACTTGAATCCCGGAAGCGGCTTATCCACGGGGTTCGCGACGCTCGTGATGGTATCGCCGACGCGAACGTCCTCGATCGTCTTAATGCCCGCGATGATGTAGCCCACGTCGCCCGCCGCGAGTTCCTCTCCCGGCACGAGCTTGAGGATAAATATCCCGACTTCCTCGACCTTATACTCGGAGCCGGTGTTCATGAAACGGATGGTGTCGCCCGCGCGGATCGAGCCCGAAAAGACGCGGATATGGATGACGACGCCGCGGTAGGAATCGTAATGGCAGTCGAAGATAAGCGCGCTCAGGCGATCCGAAGCCAAGCCGGTCGGTGGCGGAATACGCGCGACGATCGCCTCGAAAAGCTCGTCGATCCCGAGGCCCGTTTTCGCGGACACGAGGACCGCGGTCGACGAGTCGAGCCCGAGATCCTTGTCGATCTGATGCTTCGTTCCGGGTATGTCCGCGGCGGGAAGGTCGATCTTATTGATTACCGGAAGGATCTCAAGGTTATGCTCGAGGGCTAGGTACATATTCGAAAGGGTCTGGGACTCGACGCCCTGCGCGGCGTCGACGAGAAGGAGCGCGCCCTCGCATGACGCGATCGCGCGCGAAACCTCATAGGTAAAGTCGACGTGCCCCGGGGTATCGACGAAATTCAGAAGGTATTTTTTCCCGTCATTGGCCGTATACGGGATGGTAACCGCCTGGCTCTTGATCGTGATCCCGCGCTCGCGCTCGATGTCCATGTTGTCGGTCATTTGCGCGTGATAAAAGCGCTCGTCGATCACCTTCGCCTTCTCTATGAGGCGGTCGGAAAGGGTCGATTTTCCGTGATCGATGTGCGCGACGATGCAAAAATTGCGGATATATGCGGGATCTGTCATGTTTCGAATGATATTAGAAATATGATGGACTGTCCAGTGACGCCTGAAAGCCGATAAAGGAGTCAAGATACCCGCTCTTTCGGCGTTTGGTATACAGCTGCACGGCGACCGACTCGTTCTTCTCGTCGATGGCGACGTCCCGAATCTCGAGAACGTCCTGCTCGGAGAATCCGGACTCGTCGGCGACGCTGCCCCGAACGACGGACTTCACGACATACTTCCGCGAAGCGCCCACGCGCTCGAGGTTGAATCCCGCGATGGGCAAGAGCGCGCGGCTCTCGATGTCGCGGTCGAATATGACCTTGCCGGGTACCTCGGGACGTTCGACGAGCTGCACGAACCAGCTCTTCGCGACGGGCGTCGCCTTTTCCTGTCCGCTCGCCACACCCGTGAGGCCCGTGAGCTTGACGATGGTCTTCGGCGCTTCCCTGATAAGGAGCGATTGCAATTCCTCGAGGGTATGGACCGGCTTTCCGTTAAACTCGGTGATTACCGTGCCCGGTGCGATGCCCGCAAGCTCGCACGGAGAACCCGGCACCGCGTACACGAGCGTGACCCCTGAGTTCGCGGAAGATCCCGGAAGAACGGCGGTTTTTCCGAACGCGCCGAGCCACGGATGGGTCACCTTTCCCCCCGCGTACAGCGCCGGGAGGATGATCCTCAGATACTCGATCGGGATGGCGAAGTTGAGCCCCTCATACGGCTCGATCCCCGCGAAGACGACCGCCTGCACCCGACCCGCCTCGTCGACGATGGGGCCGCCCGAGTTTCCGTGGTTGATCGGGGCGTCGATCTGGAGGACGTCGCCGAGCGAAAGGAGGCGCCGCTTTTGCGCCGACACGATGCCGCTCGTGAGCGTCTGCTCGAGGCCGACGGGCGAGCCGATCGCGTAAATCTTGTTGCCGACCTTGAGGTCCTCGGACGTCCCGAGTTGGAATACGGCAGGCGGCGTTATCTCGGTCTTCACGAGCGCGAGATCAAGCACGGGATCCCATCCGATTACCTTCGCGGGTATTCGCGTGTCGGGATCGTTTGGCATCTTGATGAAAAGGCGCGAGTAGCCCTCGTACTTAGGGTTCACCTCGCTGTCGATGACGTGGCAGTTCGTGATCAGGTATCCGCGCGGATCGATGAAAAACGCCGAGCCGATAACGCGGTCCGCGTATCCGACGCCCGCCTCGACCCTGAGGCCGCGGTCGACCCATACGGTCACCGTTCCCTGGATCATCTGCGCGACGACGCGGGATGAGGGAGCCTCGTCCTCCGGCGTCGAGCGGACTACGGAATCAAGACCGGCGAGGATGGTATTGCCCTCTTCCTTCCACGCCTTTACGCGGTTGGCGATGATTTTATCCGCGGTCCAACCCTCGGGCGGCGCGGAAAGCGCGTCGAGGGAACGGAAGAGCACGAGCGCGCCACTCCAGTCGCCCTTCGAGACGGCGGCATCGAACTCGGCGCGGGTTTTCGTCTCGGCGTCCGCGTAAAGGGAGTCGACCTGCGAGAGCCCGCTGGTATTGTCCTTGAGCGTTCGCGCGCGAGCGAGCGCGATCAAGGGATCCTTATCGAGGAGAAGCCGGGCCTGATCTACCTCGTGGAGAACGCTCCGCTCGCTTGAGTAGTCGACGAAAGGCTCGCGCTTCTGTTGGGAAGCGCACCCAACGAAGGAAATGGAACAAAACACAAAGGCCAAGGTGATGCCTGAAAGCGCACGTTTACTCATCGACAAGCTCCGCAAAGAAAAGTCCGCCGGTACGCACGGCATTGAGCCGCTTCCCGTCTACGTTCACAGAATAAGAAACAATCGGGGGACCCGGTACGTTAAACGCGTCGCCGATCTTCTTCGCGATTTCGCGCGCGTTCGGAGGAAGTCGCCCTATCCACCAAATGTCGCCCATCGGGTCGCGCACAACCGGCTTCGCGCTTCCCCCAGAGGAAACCTCGCGAGGCGCGCCCTTTTCGACCGTTATCACGACGGGCAATCCCGTATCGGGATGGATCCAGCGCGTTCGCTCGATGCCGTCCGGCGTTTTCGTCCACGTGATCTCGAAGATCCCGTTCTCGTCTGAATCCCAGCGCTTGACGACCGTCCCGTCGCTCGCGTACTCCTCGCGATACTCGGCGCGGCGGTTCCCGTTTCGGTCCACCTCGACGGACGCGAGCGCGCCTTGCGCGGTATAGCTCGAGGTCGTCTCGAAATACCCGTCGCCGTCAAGGTCCGCTTTCGTAAGCGCGGGGAATCCGCGGGAATACGAGGTCCATGAAACGACGCGCCCGCCTTCGCGGGTTTCTGAGGAAAGGGGAACGCCGCCCTCGAGCACGACGCGGGTCTTGCCGTCCTCGACGTAGAACGCCGAGGAAGAAGCCAAGAGCCGCTCGGTCAGCGGCGCGGCCTTCGCGGTCGTCTTGATCGTGTAGAACGCATTGCCGTCAAAGCCGAAATTCTCGCGAACCCATTCGACCGGCGCCCACGAGAGCGCGAGTGGCTTCAGGGTATATTCGCGTTCCCCCTCGCGAACCGAGCGGACCGCGGGGTACCGATCGTAGCTGACGACGGCTTCGGGGTTTTTCACCGTGATGACCGCGGGCTCGCCGAGGTCGCACGCGACTTCGTAGTCGGGATAGCCGTCTTGGTTCGCGTCGAATGCGGCCTCGACGGGCCGACCGAGCCGATAGCGTATCCATGAATCGACGATGCCGTCCGCGTTCGCGTCGTCGGTGATAATTCCCTCAAATCCGTCGAGCCTATTTTCGATTGAGGCGCGTATGTCCTTCTTTCCGACGAGGGAGCAAAGCCCGTGAAGCGCGTCGAGCGGAATCCCGCCATTCTCCGATTGAAAGAGCTCGCGCTCGGCCGTCGCCTCGTCGATGATCCCGTACTCGAGCGCGTACACGGTCGAGAGGGCGCCGATATACCCCGCCGATGCGTCGGACCCAAACGACGGTTCTGCGTTAGGTGTTACTGAGCTATTCGTCGCGGCGTTTCCCGCCGCGGGACCATCCGCCGAGGTTTTCTCTCCGTAGCTTTCCGCGGCGCGCCGCACGCTCGCTTCCGCGAGGCTATCGTTCTTCCCCATACTTCGGAAGGTCCTGATATCGCGCACGCGGTTTTCGGGGTTAGGCTCGAACGGAACCGCGAGTAAAAGCAGCTCGCGGTCTTCGTCCTGCCAAACATACAATCGCGAAAGTATCGTTTGCGCGATCTCTGCCGCGCCGGACGATGATGGGGTTCCCTTCTCCCGTAAAAGGAACACGCGGGGGAACCGCGCGTCGAAGGGCCAGCGGTCAAGGGCGCGGGAAACGCTCGCGCGGGCCTCGGCCTTGCGCCCTAATCCGTAGAAAGAAATGGCGCGGACGTACTCGGCGTCGGCGGACTCTACTCCTCCCGCCTTTCCAAGCAGGGAAAGCGCCTCGGTATAAGAGCAGGTTTCTGCCTTGAGCTTCGCGGCGAAAACGCGCGCTTCGGCGCGCGAATAGGTTCTCCAGAATAAGCCGTCCGCAAGCGACGCCTCGACGCGCTCAAGGATGTCGGCGCGCGGCGCCTTCTTCACGGCGAGGGAAAGCGCTTCGATATAGGGAAAGTCCGCGAGCGCGGGGTCGTAGGTTTCGCCGAGGCGCGCCTCGAAGGTTGCGCCGTCCCAGTCCGCGGCGGCAAGAAGGGCCGTCGCGCGCTCGAGCGAACGCGTGGCCGCCGCCTGGTTCGTGGACTTTTTCGGCGCGGCGTCGTCCGTCTCGGCAAGGATGATGAGAGCGTTGCCCGCCGTTGCGAGCATGAGCGCGAGTATCGCGAGTAAGCGTTTGTTCGCGGTCATGGCCCTTTTCACTCCTTGGCTTCCTCCGGCTCTCCGTCGTTGCGCGCATTCGCGTCCGCCGCGTTGGGGGATGCTTCCGCCGCCTGGGGCGCGTCCGTGGGTTTGGGCGCGTCGGCGGCTTCGACCGTGGCGTCTTTAGGCTTTTGTTCCTCGGGGTGCGCGGGGGGCATCCCAAGGAGGACGCGGATCTCGGCGTCGTCGAGGGTTTCCTTCGCGAGAAGTTCCTCGGTGAGGCGCTCAAGCTCGTCGCGATGCTCGCTGATGATCGATTCGGCGAGCGCCTTGGTATCGTCGAGAATCTTCTTTATCGAAAGGTCGATAAGGTGCGCGGTTTCGTCGGAGTAATCCTTGTGCCGCGCGATCTCCTTTCCGATAAATATCGGCTCGTCTTCCTGCCCATAGGTCACCGCGCCAAGCTCGCCCGACATGCCGAACTCGCAGACCATCTTCCGCGCGATGTCGGTCGCGGTCTGGAGGTCTGCCCGCGTGCCGGTCGTGGTCTCGCCGTATATGAGGGTCTCGGCGACGTAGCCGCCGTAGCAAATGCAAATTCGGTCGCGGAGCCAGCCGCGCGTGCGCGAGTAGGAATCCGTCTCGGGGAGCGATATCGCGAGCCCCAGCGCCTGGCCGCGCGGGATGATCGTGACCTTATGGAGGGGATCGGCGTTCTTGAGATAATAGTGGAGGAGCGCGTGGCCGGACTCGTGGACGGCCGTCATGCGGCGGTCCTTCTCGGGCATGACCATCGACCGTCTCGCGACGCCCATGAGGAGCTTATCGCGGGCTTCCTCGAAGTCGCCCGAGTCCACCTTCTGCTTGTCCTTCCGCGCCGCGAAGAGGGCCGCCTCGTTCACGAGGTTCGCGAGGTCCGCGCCGCTCATGCCGGGGGTCGCGCGCGCGAAGCGCTGGAGGTCGACGCCCTCGTCGAGCGGGATCTTCGACGCGTGGATCTTGAGTATCGCCTCGCGTTCCCTGATATCGGGCATCGCGACGGTAACCTGCCGGTCAAAGCGCCCGGGCCTCAGGAGCGCCGGGTCGAGGACGTCGGGGCGGTTCGTAGCGGCGAGGATGATGACCCCGTCCTTCGTCTCAAAGCCGTCCATCTCGACGAGCATCTGGTTGAGGGTCTGCTCGCGCTCGTCGTGTCCCCCGCCGTAGCCGGCGCCGCGGGTTCGGCCCACCGCGTCGAGTTCGTCGATGAAGATGATGCACGGCGCGTTTCGCCTTCCCTGCTCGAAAAGGTCGCGCACGCGGCTCGCGCCGACGCCGACGAACATCTCGACGAAGTCCGAGCCCGATATGTTGAAGTACGCGACGTTCGCCTCGCCGGCGACCGCGCGCGCGAGCAAGGTCTTTCCGGTGCCCGGCATGCCGACGAGGAGAACCCCCTTCGGGATGCGCGCGCCCATCTTGATGAACTTCTGCGGGTTCTTGAGGAACTCGACGACCTCCTGGAGCTCGTGCTTCGCCTCTTCCTGTCCGGCGACGTCCGCGAAGGTCATCTTCTTGGTGCCCTCGTATCGGTGCGCCTGGCTCTTCCCGAACTGGAAGGCCTTGTTTCCCTGGCCTTGGGTTTGCCGCATCATGATGATCAGGAAGATGATGATGAGGATCGTCGGCCCGATCTGGAGGACGTAATACCATACCGACACCTCGGCCGGACCGCCGGTGACGCTCACGTTGTTCTTCGCGAGGAGGTCCATGAGCGAGGTATCGTTATAGGGGATGTAGGTGTAGAAAAAGCCGTCCGTGTTCCGGACGTCTCGGAGGAACCCGTGGATCTTGCGCTGGTCGATGATCTTTACCCACTCGACCTGGCCGCTCGTCACCCGGGTGATGAACTCGCTATAGGGGATTTCCTTCCCGTTCTGCGAGGCCCCGTTTCCGGTGAACATGACGAAGAGAAAGGTCGCGAGAATGACCAGGAAGAATATGAGACCGAAGCGTCCCGTCGCGGGATTTTTCCGCGGGCTTGCGTTCTTGTTGCCGGAATCGTTTTGTGCCATGAAATCCTCAAGTTTGAACGAACCAGTCCGGATACCCGAGGGCGCCGCCCCAGACCGCGCGGATCGTCCCGCGTTCCTCGACGAGCGGCAAAAGGTCGCGGTCGGTTTCGCGGACAGACCATTCGTTCATCAGTTTTTTCAACGTTTTCTGCTTACCGTCGGCGGTCAACACCGTATCCCCGGCCTGGCGCGTCCTGATCGTCAGGGGGAGCGAAAATCGCCCCGGGCATCGATCAATATACACCGAATTCCCGTCGGGGAAAACCGAAATCGTGCCGAACGGCATTGAATACGCGCCGCACGCGCGGATATATACAAGATACCCGCTTTTACTGTTCTGCACAATATCCGGTTTCCAGAAAAAAGAGTCTCCCGACCGCGAGAAAACAAGGCCCGAGCCCGCGATCGTGCTTGCGGGAAGGATGCCTCCAGGGCGGCTTTCGGCCGGGGAAGTATCGCCCCGCGCACCCCCGTCGGACGCCCCGACATCGCCTGCGAACTCCCCGATATGCGCGATTCGGTCAAGATAGCCCGAGGGGACGCGGTGCCCCGGCGCAAGCAGGGAAAGCCCTTCCGAAAGGAAGCGGAGGCGAACCGCGGGGTGCATGGAAAGGAAGGCGCCCACCGGGCATGAGATCCCGTCGCCCGAGCGCTCCCAGCGCGCGGTAACGAGGCTTTTGCACAAGGCGTCGTCGAGCGCCGAACGGCTTGCGGCGGAAAGGATGCCGGTCTCCCAACCGGGAAAAAAAGAGTCAAGGAGCGGCACGAGATGAAGCCTGATGCGATTGCGGAAGTAGCGCGCATCGGCGTTCGTCGCGTCCTCGCGCCAGGATATGCCGTGCGCGGCGAGCCATTCGGCCATCTCCGCGTGGGACAGCTCGAGGAGGGGCCGAAAATAGATGCCCCGTTCCCGGGCGATCCCCGAAAGCGCGGAGCCGCCCGAACCCGAAAGGAAGCGCATGAGCACGGTTTCCGCGCGGTCATTGCGGTTATGCCCGGTCATCACCCACGAGGCCTTGAGCTCGCCGGCAGCGTCCGCAAAGGCCTGATATCGGAGATGCCGCGCGGCCTCTTCGATACCCTTCCCGCGCTCCTTGGCGGCGCGCTCAACCTCACCTACTGCGAGATCCTTCCTGACGCAGCGAACCGCGGGATCGAGAGACGCCGCGAAGTCCTCGACGAAACGCGAGTCACCCGAGCTTTCCGCCTCGCTCCGGATGCGGTGGTTCACCGTTATCGCGGCAAGATCAAACCCGAACCGGCCCTGGAGGCGCCGCAACGCCATGAGGAGAAAGGTCGAATCGGCCCCGCCCGAGCAGGCGACGAGGATCGTCTTACCCCGAAGCTCAAGCGAGCCGAGCGCGGCGGCGACTGTTTCGATGGGATCACGGTTCATCAAACTCTCCCCATGACGAAAAAAAAGGGATCCGCGAATGCCTGGCCCAAATCGGACAAACACCCACAAATCCCTTTCAAGCCACGGCCCCGAACACGCGGGGCCATAACGCGGTATCGATTACTTCGCGGCGGGAGCGGCTCCGGCCGCGGGAGCGGCACCTGCCGCGGGGGCAGCGCCGGCTGCGGGCGCGGCGCCAGCGGCGGCACCGGCTGCGGGAGCGGCTTCTGCGGTCTCCTCGGCGGCGGGAACCTCGTTCTTGA
>DAOPYF010000023.1:0-22315 GCA_035352735.1 Treponemataceae bacterium
GCAACGAGACCCCCGAGGGTCGCGCGTATAACCGCCAGGTCAACATCGTCCTGCCCTACATGGCCTCGGACCGATAGCCGCCCGCGCCAAACCCGCGCGGGGGGCTAGGCGTTCGTCGCCGTTTCCCCGGAGCCCTTTCCTTCCTGCTCCTTGAAATCGAGGTGAACCTCGGGCGCTTCTTCGGCGATGCGCTCGATCTCGAATTGGAGCGCCGCCTGGATATACGCGCGGATTTTCTGCCGCGTGAGCGGCTCCATCCTCGGCGTAAAAAGCATCACGTACGTCGTCCGCTCTTCCTCTCGTTTCCCGAACACGATTGCCTCGGTGTGGACGAGCGTACCGCGGAGCCTGAGCTGTATGTCGTGGAGGACCGTGTTCTTCTGGAATTCTGGGTCGGGATCGAGCACGCAGGAAAAACCGACGACGCTCATGTCCCGAAGCGTTCCCGAAACGTCGAATTGGCCCTCGCGCACGTTGAGCGACGAGATCGTGTCGTGCTCGCAGGAGGCGCGCACGAACTTGCGCCTGCCTTTCGCCTCGGCGGCCTTGAGCGTGGTCAGGAGTATCTTCGTGCTTTCTTCCGTGCCGAGCTTGAGCTTGACGAACCCGCAGGTGATCCCGATGTCCATGAGGTATTTTTTTTGGAGCGCCTCGTCCGCGTTATAGGTGACGATACCGATCCCCACGCCCTTGGTCGCGGGGTTTGCCATGATCTCGCGTATCCACCTTTCCCAATCACGTTCGCCCATGCCCGCGTCGATGTTCACGAAACAGATCGCGTCGGGAAACCGCGCGAAGAGCCTTTCGGCGGTTTGATGCGACTTAATCATGTAGACTTCGTATTCCTGGTCCAGGAGTCGCGTGACGAGATCGTCATGGATAACGCTCGGTGGATAGAGAAAGAATACCTTTTTGCCGAGATCGAGATCACCCATCGCCCAAACGCTCCTTCTCGCTTAAGTATACCATGTTTTCGGCTAGCTTAGGAAAGTTCCTGCCCGATGGCGAGATAGGCGAACGGTTCCGTTTGCTCGGACGCGTAGATCTCGGTAAACGTCCACAGGACCTGCGCCGAGGTGCCCGAGGGCTTATGGGCGGGAAGTATGACCGGCTTATCCGGGGACCTGAGGGCCGCCTCGTCGAGCGGCATAATCGCCGAAACCTTGCGGCCGAGAAGCTCTGTCTTGGGTTTACCGGCGATGCGCTCGAATACCGCGTTCGTCCGGGTGATGTAGGAGCCGCTGTTCCAGATGACGATCGCGGCGTTTGCCTGGTTCATCAGCCGGTCGTAGTATTCGGTTGCCGCGCGGTAGGCGTTCTCGAGCCGCTTGCTCTGCTCAAGCTCGCGCGCGATGCAGTCGGTTTGCTCGTCGACGATCGCGGCGAGGTTTTTCCGCTCGAACGAGAGGGCTTCCTCGGCTGCGGAGCGCTTGCGGGTGAGGTATGTCATGACGGCGCCGATGATGAGGAAGAAAATCGCGCGAAAGAGGGCCTGCGCGAGAAGCTCGGCGTCCCGCGTGACGCCGAACACGAGCGCCACGTAGACGAGGGCGATGGCGGCGGTAAACCAAATGCCGACGCGGGGAAAGAAGGCGCATACGATGATGATCGGGATATAGTAGAGGTGCGGGAATATGATCGAATACTCGAAGTTAAGGCACAATACGCTCACGCCGAGCGCGAGCGCGGTGGCAAGCGCGATCAGGGGTTTAACGCAGAGCTGAATTTGGAGTGGTTTATCATCATCGGACGGGCAGGCCGGCGCGGTATTCGATGAGTCCATGGCATAAAGTATCGTTCACCGCCCCTCGCGAAAGCAAGGGACATCGTGAAAAAAAGCGGTGAAATAAGGCTCAGGCAAAGAGTCTTCGGCACTCCAGGTAAAAGCGCTTTTCGCTTGCCTCGCCCATGGAGAAGCTTTTTCGGGGGAGGGGACCGCCCGAGGCTATCGTTCCGAAGAAGCTATCCTTTTCGACCGGCGGAAGGAGGATCGAAACCGCGCCCGGTTCCTTGCCGAGCCGCCAAACCTCCTCGGCCCCGTGGATATAGTCGATCTTTACCCCCGGATTTTGCGCGAGAAACTCGTCGAGCGCCGGCTGGAGGCGGCTGACGGCGAGGGCGGGATTTGGGGTATCGAGGATTGAAAGGCTTCCCTGGCCGACGAACCCGAAACGAGTCTCGTTTTTCTCGCCGACGGCCCTTTCGAGCGCCGTCTGGGAGGCGCACGCCGAAACCGCGCCTCCGAGGCGGGACGCGAGAAACTCGGAAACGGCCTTTGCCGTTGTTCCGAAGAGCACGCGGTGGATCGGCTCGAAGGTGAGGCCGTCGTCGTAGAGGTTGACGATCTCGACGAGGGCGAAGCGCGCGGGATGGCTTTCAAGATCGATTTTTCCCGCCTTCGCGTCGGCTTCGTGGGCCGCGCGGAACTCGTCCCAGACGGCCTTGGCGGTCGCGAGGGAATGGTTCCCGTCGCCGACGGCGAAGAGGAAGGTTGAGCCGTCGGGCGCGGTATTCGCGGCCGCGAGGCCCGAGACGGCGCGGGCGACGTACTCAAGATCGTCCGGGGCGGAGACCTCCCAACCCGCGATGGATCCCGCATCGGGCTCAAGGCGGGTATCGTAGAGGGCCTTCGCGGCGCGAACGCGCGACCCGGTTCCCTCGACGAGGGTCTTTCCGGGATCGTTCACGAGGAGCATGATGTGCGGCGCTTCGAGCGGGGCTCCCCGGCGGATCTCCATGCGGGGCGGAATGCGCTCGACGATCGTCGCCTCGGTCGCCCGGATGAGCGCCTTCGAGTCGGGCTTCCACTCATAGGCGTCGAGGTCTATCGCCGCGACGAGCCCCTTGCGGGTGCGGCCGTAGGCGGTTTTCCGCTCGATATACACGAAACCCTTAACCGGCTCGGCGAAGACGCCGCTTGCGTGGCCTTTGCCGAGGTAGTCGCCCATCGTCTCCCGGATCGAGGCGAGCCGCTCGGCGCGGCCTGAGTCCTCGAGGTATACCTCGGGAAGGATAATCTTGAGGGTAGAAGGCGCGTTGCCCGCCCGCTCGGCGACCCGGGTCCAGTAGGATCGGTCCTGGGTATACTGGTCGCAGGCGATGACCGCCCAGCGCGAAAGGTCGGATTTATCCGCCGGAAGGAGGATTTCCGGCACGGCGAGCGCATTTTTTCTGAGGATTTCGGTATACTTCATAGTGACCATGATACGGGAAAAACGCCGGTGGGGTCAACGGCGATCGCGCCTGCAATCGCGGCGGAGCGCTCTCGCGCGACGGGAAGCCTCGCGCCCGGGGCGGCTTCATTCCCGCGCGCTTGACCTCGCGCGCGCTTCTTCCGTATCTTCGAGGGGTCATGATGCAGGGACAGAAACAGGTACTCGCACAGCAACAGCGCCTCGCCCTCAGCCCCCAACTGGTGCAATCCATCAAGTTGATGGCGATGCCGTACGCCGATCTCCGCGACCGGATCCTCGAGGAGGTCGAGAAGAACCCCGCGCTCGAGATCGTATCGGATCCCTTCGACTCGGCCGACGCGACCGGTTCCCCCGCGCATGAAAGCGTCGCGCCCGGGGCGTCCCGCACGGCGATGCCTGAGGATCCTCTCGGCGACGGCTCAGGCGAGTTCCTCGCGACCGACGCCCTTTCCGATCGCCTTGGCTCGGAATCCCCGCTCGACGCCGCGCTGCTTCGTGCTGCGCGGCTTCCCTCGGAACTTCCGGTTTCGGGCAAAGCGAGCGCCGACGGCGAGGCCGAAAGCGACGATCATCTCGATTTCATCGAGGGCGCGCTCCATCGCGAGGAAACCCTCCAGGAACACCTCATCGAGCAGCTCTCGGAGCTTTCCCTTTCCCCGCGCGTGCGCGATCTCGCCGAGACCGTTATCCAGAACCTCGATCGGGACGGCTTTCATATCGTTCCGCCCGAGGAGCTCCCCGGCGCGGAGGCGGGGCTTCTTGAAACCGCGCTTTGGGCGGTGCGCGCCCTTGAGCCCGCGGGCTGCGCGAGCCGCGACTTTCACGAAAGCCTCGTCGTGCAGGCGCGCCTCATCGAGCGCGCGCGCGGAAGCGGGAATCCCGACCCCGCGCTCTCCCACGCGATCGAGGTCCTCGAGCGCCATTTCGACGCGCTTGAGAAGGGACGCCCCGACGCGCTCGCGAAGGCGCTCGCGAAAAAGGGCGACGCGAGCTTCGTGCCCGACCTCGACGAAGCGGAGGAAATCTTCGACATCATCAGGAGCCTCGATCCCTTTCCCGGCCGCGCCTACGGCTCCGAGCCGGTTTCGCGCGCCGTACCCGACGTGATCGTCAAGCGGACGGAGGGGGACTTCTCGGTCGTGATCAACGACGAGGAGATTCCGGTCCTCGGCATCGCCCCGTTTTTCATGGACTTGGAGTCCGGCGGCTCGGGCGGAAAGCGCAATGCCGGCGGGAAACACGAAGCGCCGTCGAAACGCGATGCCGCGACGAGCCATGACCCGGAAGCGGCGCGCGCCCGCGACTTCGCGCGGGAGTCGGTGCGGGAGGCGCGGTGGTTCATGGGGACGCTCGAGCGGCGAAACCTGACCATCCTCAAGCTCGCGCGCGCGCTCATCGTGTACCAGCGCGACTTTTTCATGCACGGACCGGCGCACCTCGCGCCCCTTAGAATGAAGGACATCGCCGACGAGATCGGCATGCACGAGGCGACCGTGTCGCGCGCCGCGAACGGGAAGTACCTCCAGTGCGAGTGGGGCCTTTTCGAGCTTCGCCATTTCTTCTCGAACCAGGTCGGCTCGCGGCAAACTTCCGCGCCGGGCGCCTCGGCGGGAGGCGGGATCTCGGGGGTCTACTCAAAAGAGGGCGTTAAGGAGATCATCCGGGAACTCGTCTCGCAGGCGAAGGAGCCTCTCTCGGACCAGAAGATCGCCGATCAGCTCGCGCTCCGGGGCATCAAGGTCGCCCGCCGCACGGTGGCGAAATACCGCGGCGAGCTCACGATCGGCTCGTCCTTCGACCGTTAGGAAAAAAAAGCTCATTCCCGTTTCGCCGGTTCTTTTTGCAAATCCCCCTTTTCCGTAGTATTATAAACATAGCGACGGCGTCCTGCCGAATACATCATTTGAGGAGGTTCCCATGAACATCAACGTAGAGACTGTTAGGTTTACCCTCGACGAGGACCGCAAGGCATTCGTGGACAAGAAACTCGAGCGAATCAAGTACGCGGAGGAGCTCATTACCGACGTCATCGTGAACATCAAGCTCGACCGGCAATTCTACGCGGACGCGACCGTTAACTTCCGGTGGGGCGGGAACGCGCACGTTACCGCGGAAGACTTCGATTTCAACGCCACCGTCAATAAGCTCATGGACGTGCTCGATGGGAAGATCCGCAAGGAAAAGGACAAGATACAGGATAGGAAGTAATCGCGCGCCGCGCCGCTTGAAGCCGCCCCGCTCGGGGGGGGCAAAAGACGGCGCGGGGTGAGCGGTAAGCGGCGGCGGGCGGCAACGCCCGCCGAACCGGGCGACAAAGTTCGCCATCAGGCTTCGTCTTTACAAGATGGTTCCGGAAGGGTATAGTCAGGTATGGCTTTGAAACGGTTTTCCGTGCTTGACCTCCTGGGCCTTAACCTGAAGGAACACGACTCGCTCGATTTGCGATGCATCTGCGGGCGACGGGGGCTAGTGCGGGACATCACCATACCCGACCTCAACCGTCCCGGCCTCGCGCTTTCCGGTTTCTACGATTCGTTCGCCTACCAGCGCGTGCAGCTCTTCGGTCGGGGCGAGGTGGCCTACCTCAACAAGATCATCGCCGAGGGGCGCACGGAGACCATTCAGCAGCTTTTTTCGTACCAACTCCCGTGCTGCATCTTTACCCATAGCCTCGAGCCGCCCCAGGCGTTCATCGACATGGCCGAGGAAACCGGCTGCCCCGTGCTGCAGACGGGGCTCGAGTCGAGCGAGTTTTCCTCGCGGCTCCTGCGCATCATGTCGAACATATTCGCGCCGAAGATATCCATCCACGGCGTGCTCGTCGAGGTGTACGGCCTGGGCATCCTGATCCTCGGGGACTCTGGCGTCGGGAAGAGCGAGACGGCCCTCGAGCTCATCGAGCGCGGGCATCGGCTCGTCGCCGACGACGTCGTCGAGATCAGTTGCGTGAACGGAAACGTCCTCATCGGGCAGGGGGCGAACAAGATCATCGGGCACCACATGGAGATCAGGGGACTCGGCATCATCAACATCACCCAGCTCTACGGCGTCGGCTCGATCCGCGAGCGCAAGGAAGTGCAGATCGTCGCGAAGCTCGAGGAGTGGGACGCGAACAAGGTGTACGACAGGCTCGGCACCGAGGCGCTCACGATGGAAATCCTCGGCGTGCAGGTGCCGAAGCTCGAGATCCCGGTCAAGCCGGGACGGAACGTGCCGATCATCCTCGAGACCGCCGCGATGAACGAGCGGCTCAAGAGCATGGGATATTTCTCCGCGAAGGAGTTCAACCAGAACGTCCTGAAGTGGATCGAGACTGACTCCGCGCGCGCGCCGTATTACAGCGTCGACGACTCTTACTGAAGGAAAGGCCAGATGACAACGAAGACCGTTACGATCAAGAACAGGGCTGGAATCCACGCGCGACCCGCGGCGCTCATCGCGCAGACGGCGAACCGCTTCGCGTCGGAAATCCTGATTGAGCGGGAGGAAACCCGGATCAACGCGAAGTCGATCATGGGTATCATCACCATGGCCGCGAGCTACAATACCCAGCTGACGATCCGCGCGGACGGCGCGGACGAGAAGGAAGCGGTCGGGGCCATCGAGGCCCTTTTCGAGAATAAATTCGAGGAAGATTGAAAAGGATCAGGCGGGGATCCTCCCGGGTCTACTACTCCTTTCCGTTTCTCTGCTTCGTATACGTCCTTATCGTTATAGCGTCCTTCCTCCTCGCCGAACACGGTTTCGCGGGGGTCTTCTCGGCGACGCTCTTCAACACCCCGCGCGGCATCCTCCTCCTCGTCGCGGGGCCCTTCGCCTTACTCGCGTTCCTCGGGCTCTTCCTCTATTCGGCAATCGCGGACTCGCTCCACGCGGGATCGGCGGGACGCCTGTCGTCGCGGGCGTTTCTCGTCACGGCGATCCTCCTTTTTTCGGTGACCCTCCCCGAGACCGTGATCGTGTGCCGCTTCGTCGGGACCGCGGTCGGTTCCTGGTACGATCGGTCCGTCTCGGATTCCCTCGCCGCGGTCGAGGACGTCGCGGGCCTCTACGTCGACGAGCGCGCCCAATCCATGGAAAAGGTTTCCTCGCGGTTCTTCACCGGGCTTTCCATCACCGCGTATCGCGCGCGGCCGACCGACTGGATGAGCGAGATTCGCGCGATCGACCCGCACGCCGTCGCGTGCCAGGTGTACCGCGCCGAGCGCGCCGGCGACGCCACGTCCTACGTCCCCGTCATCGAGGCCGGCGACTCCGAGCGCTTCGTCTCCCACGACTTTTTGGGTCAGGTCCAAAAGGGGCTCTTCACCCTCGACGGGGAGACCGACTCGTTCCGCTACGGCGCCGTCGTCCGGTACAGCAACAACGCCTACGTCTGCGTCTATACCTCGGACATTCCCTCGGGCTTCACCGAGCGCCTCGAGCGCGTTCGGGCGACCCGCGCGCAGGCGCGCATCATCGATACCCTCAAGCCGTACCTTCCCCTCATGGGATTATGGATATTCGCGATGTTCCTCCTGCCGCCGATCATGATGGCGCTGATCGTCGCCTATCGCGCCGCGTGCGCGATGGCCGAGCCGATCCGGGCGATCGCCGAGGGCTCGGCGCGGCTCGCCGAGGGAGACCCTTCCTGGCGGATCGTGCCGCGCTCGGGGGACGAGACGGCGGAAATCGCGCGGCTCGTCAACTCGATCGCCTCGCGCGCATCCGCGGCCCGATCGCAGGGGAAGCGCCTTTCCGTCGCGCGCCCTTCGGCGGGAACCGATAAAACGCCGCGAGAAACCCCGGACAAACGGGGACCGAATCGGCTATAATGCGAGCCGGAGGAAGACCGATGCCGCCCGCCGCACAGCAAAAGACACCCGCGCCGATTTGGCTTTTTACCGGACCCGAGATCGGCGAGCGAAACGCCGCCGTCGAGACCGTTCGCGCCGCCGCCTCGAAGAGCGCGGGAAACCTCGACTCGCACACCTTTTACGCCGCCGACATCAGGATCGGCGACGTCGTCTCCCTGCTCCAGAACGGGTCGCTCTTCGCCGACGCGCGGTTCGTCGTCATCCGGAACGCCGAGCTCATCAAGAAGAAGGACGACGTCGAGCAGCTCCTCGCGTGGGTAGCCGAAGCCCAAGGGGGCGTCGACGCGTTCCTCGTGCTCGTCTCCGACGAGATCGGCGTCGACAAGAAGATCGAGGCCGCGGTCCCCAAGGACCGAAAGCGCGTGTTCTGGGAACTCTTCGAGAACCGAAAGGAAGAATGGATCGAGTCGTTCTTCCGGAAGGAAGGATACCAAGTCGACCAGGAGGCCGTCGCGGCGATCCTCGAGCTCGTCGAGAACAACACTGACGCGCTCAGGACCGCCTGCTCGCGCTTCACGCTTTTCTTTCCCGCCGGTCACCGGGTCACCGAGGCCGACGCGGAATCGATCCTCGCGCATAACCGCGAGGAAAGCCCGTTCACCCTGTTCGACAGCCTCGCCCAAGGGGACCTCGAGGGCGCGCTCGGCATCCTCGCGAAGCTCTCGCTCTCGAAGGACTCATCGCCCGTGCAGACCGTCGCGGGATTGACCTATTGCTTCAGGCGCCTCGCGGACTGGCATCGCCTCGCCGAATCGGGCGCGACGGACGAGTTCTCGCTCAAGAAGGCGGGCTTCACGAGCAGGCGCGCGATCGAACAATACCGCGCGGCCTCGCGCCGGTGGGACGCCCCCGCCGCCGCGCGCATCCTCGCGCTTCTTGAGTCAACCGACCTCGCGCTCCGCTCGTCGGGCGCCGCCTTGCAGGACTGCCAAATGGAGCTTTGCCTCTACTCGATCCTCCGGAAGGGCGGGAAGGCGATCGCCGTCGCCGACTATAGCTAGCCTTTAAATCGCGCGGCGCCCGAAGAGCCCGACGCGCCGCGAGCGAAGGGAGACTTATCATGAAAACCGCGATTGGCCGCGACCGACTTTTTTATATCGATGACGTGCGCTCGCTCGCCATCTTCCTCGTCGTGCTGCTGCACGCGAGCGTTACCTATAGCGGCCTCGGCGGCTGGTACCTCATCGAGAACAAGAGCGACTCGCTCGACCCGCTTTCCCTGATAGCGTTCGGGCTTTTCAATTCCTTTACCCAGGCGTGGTTCATGGGAATCCTTTTTTTCTTCGCCGGCTTTTTCGCCGCGGACGCCCTCGCCCGGAAGGGCGGTGCGCGCTTCGTCCGGGATCGGCTCCTGAGGCTCGGCATCCCGCTCGCGGGGTACGTGCTCGTCATCAATCCCCTCATGATGTACTTCCTCGCGTATCCCGAGGAATGCCGGAAGGCGGGCGGGTTTTTCTCGCTCTATGTTTTCCGGTATCTCGGCTCGGGTATGGCGCTGGGCTCGACCGGGCCCCTGTGGTTCGCCGAAACCCTTTTAATCTTCTCGCTCGCGTATGCCGCGGTCATGAAACTGCTTGCTTGTTTTGCGAAAGTACCGTCTGGGGCCGCTGGGGCCGCTGGGGCGTTGCGCGCGGATGAGCCCAACACGCCGCCTTCGGTTCACGCCTTGCTCGGGCTCGTCGCGCTCATCGCGGTTACCGCCTTCGCGGTCAGGATTATCTATCCGATCGGGTTTTCGTGGTTGAACCTGCAGTTCTGCTTTTTCCCGTCCTATATCGCGCTTTTCGTCCTCGGAATTAACGCCCTGCGCGGCGATTGGCTTTCGCGGATTATGGGCAAGCGGTCGATTCGCTGGTTTTGGGCCGCGCTCGGTATCGGTATTCCCGGCTGGATGGCGCTCATGGTTTCTGGCGGCGCGCTGAGCGGTAATCTCGACGGGTTCTGGGGCGGTTTCACCTGGCAGAGCGCCGGGTACTGCCTGTGGGAGTCGTTCACGGCGGTCGCGATGAGCATTGGGCTCACCGCGCTTTTCGCGAACCGAAAGCGGGGTCCGGGGCAAGGCGCGCTCTCCGCGTTTTTCGCGCGGAACTCCTTCAGCGTGTACGTCTTTCACCCGGTGTTCTTGATTGGCCTGACGCGCCTCGCGCGCGCATGGAGTCTCGTCCCGCTCGCGAAGGCAGCCGTTATCGGAACAAGCGCGTTTATCGCGACGATCCTTTTCGCCGAGCTCGTCATCCGCCGCGTTCCGTTTATCCGAAAATATTTTTAGGGTTCGCGTTTCGCGTACTGTCTCAGCTACCGGTTCGCGAGCTGCCGCGCGAGGGACACGGTGTCGCCCGCGGCCCGTCCCCGGTAAAAGGAATCGGGCTCGACGCGACGTCCCGTCCGCTTCGTCTTGGTCTTTCCGTACTTTTCCGAGATATACGCGTCGTTCTCGCGCGATGTCGCGCGCGTCATCTGGACGGTTAATTGGCGGTCATCCTGAGCGCACTCGGGATTTGAGTCGGCGCCCGTTCGGTTCGCGCGATCATGAGCCTTCGCCTGTTTGCCCGCGTTCGTCCGCGCGCCTTCGGTTCCGTCGTTCGCCGTCCAGGGACCGTTCGCTCCCGAGACCCCTTCCTCTCCCGCGGCGAGGCGTTCCCCGATTCGGTGGACGACCCCGAGCTTAAAACTTTCCAAATGCGCGACCTGCTCGCCGTTCGCGCGGCCGAGCTTGAGGACGACGAGGTGAAGGTATTCGAAGAGCGCCTTCGCGGCGCCCGTGTTGACCTCGCGCCCGACGATCAGCACGCGGCTTGTTCCCGCGGCCGTGACGTGGAGCGCGCGGGTAAAGGTCGCCTCGGTGACGACCGCGACGAGATGCGACTCCCATGCCCTGAGGCGCCGCTTCTCGAGGATCGCGCTTTCGACGATGTCGTCACGCTCGGGCTTGACGTCCTCGAGCGAGAGTCCGTGGCGGGCAAGGAGGCTTCGCGCCTTCGCGAGCGCCGACGCGGCCTCGGCCTCGCTCGGTGACTCGCCGAGCGCGAGGAGCTTTCGGACTTTGGCGAGGATCTCCTCGCTTGGGCGATCGGTCACCGAGTGGACCCGTCGTACGACCATTTAACCCCGGCCTTCCACAGGCTCTCGATCTCGCGCGCCCCTGCGACGTGCCCCGCGTTGAGGACAAGCCGTACGTCGACACCCGCGCTCGCTTCGACGTTCGGTACGATGGGCCACGACGCGTCGAGGGTGAGGGCGTGGGTATGCTTGCGCACGGTTCCGAGAACCGAGGCGAGGGCGCCATCGCCGGCATAGTCGTCGAAATCGTAGTAGACCGGAAGGTTCGTCAGCGTGCCGTTCACGTCGTACTGCGCGTCGCTGACCATGCCGAGGTAGACCGGCCCCTTGCATATCCAGGAATAGCCGACGGCGATTTTTCTCCCGTCGCGGGTGAGGGCGGTAAAGCGAAGCGCGAGTTCGTCGACGTCACCGCCTTCGGGATGCCCGAGCGGGGTGTCGAGCGCGGCGTGCCCGCCCGTGATGAGTTGGCGCTGATACATGGTGAGGTAGGGCTGCCAGCGGTCGTACGTCCATTCGTCCGCGTGGCTCCATTCCGCGTTGAGCGAGAACCTCCAGTCGCGCGAGTCGACGGGGAGGACCCATGTCGTCCCGAGCTCCCAAGCCCAGCATTTCGGCTTTGACGCGCCCGATTCCTTCGGTGCCTTGGTGTCGTCCATCACGAACTCGCCGTAGGCGAGGAGTCCCTTTATCGGCACGGCCCAGAAGTCGGCGTGCGCCATCACGTTGCTCACCCCGGCCGAGTAGGTGTTGTGCCACACGACGCTCGGCAGGAGGTTCTGGAGGTCGGGGACCTTGCCGCCGACGAGCTGCATCTCGCCAAGGCCGAAGCCGATTCGGTCGAAGGGCTTGAACTCGAGGCGATGGTAGGTGAAGAGCTTGAAGGGGATGACGGACTGGGTTGATGCGTCGTGGTTGTTGATCGTGTCCCAGCCCCATGAGTCGTCGCCGTCGAACGCCGAGTACGATTGGATTCTGTATTCCTCGTCCTCGAGGTAGGACGAGGAGGTCGCGAGGAAGCCGAAGAAGCGGAACTTATCCGAGAACCACGAGAACTGCACCTGATCGTACCAGCGGGCGTCCCCGTTGAGGAAGACGTTCACGTCGCCGAGCCCGATGCCGGTGCGCAGTCGTCCCGCGGCGACGGTGCAGTTTCCCGAGGAGAAGGCGAGGTACCCTTCCTCGGGGAAGGTCCAGTACTGCGCGTAGTCGCCGGGAACCCAGAAGCCGCTGATGCCGTCGGACTCGGCGTAGCGAGCGAGCGAGTCGGTCGAGAAGTCGATTTGCATCGTCGCGAAGAACGAGGTGACGCCGAAGGTTACCCCCGCGGCGAGCACGGGGTCGTCGAGCTTGAGGCGGTCGATGATCGAGGAGTCGGTCAGGTGCCGCGAGACGTCGAGGTTGTTCCAACCCATCGCGTAGGGATGGACGATATACTTTCCGGATACCTTGGGCTTGTCGAGCGGGGCAAAGCCCGTGTCGATGCCGTAGAAGTCGGCCTCATGGACGGAAAGGGATTGTATGGTCGTCGGGATGTTGCGCCCGCCGAGGATTCGGTCCAGGTAGCCCCACGCGAGCGGCGCGTCGTGGGCGTTGAGCATTCGGGCGTCCTGCGCCTCGGCTCGTGAAAGCGGAACGAGAATGATGAGGGCCGCGAGGGCGGTGATGGCGAGCCGGTTCATGCGTACGGTCTCCTTGCGATGTGTTTCATTCATTGTATCAGAATATCGTTTTTTATCCAGCGGAGCGCGGGCGCGATCACTCGCCGCCGGCTTCCCGCGCGAGGCGCGCGATGTCGGTTTCGTATCGCGCTGTCCCCGTCTCGCCCGCTCGGGGATTTTCTCCCGTTTCGCCCCGCGCTTTTCGCTCGGCCTCGCGCTCGGCGAGAAGGCCGGGAACGGCGCGCGCGACGACGGCCGCCGCCTCGGGGCTCAAGCGCGCGGCCTTCGCGAGGCGCTCAATTCCGCCGTCCGCGGCGACGGCCTCAGCGAGGGCCTCGAGCGAGCCGAATCCGTCGAGGATGGCGACCGCCTTCCGGGGCCCGATGCCGGGAAGGCGCTCGAAGATGAGCGTCGTGTTTTCCTTCGTGCGGAGGCGCTGGTTTTTCGTCGTCGCGAAGCGATGGGTCTCGTCGCGGACGCGCTGGAGGAGGCGAAGCGCGTCGGACCGCTTCGGGAGCCTGATCGGCGTCGAGTTCCCCGGGAGGTAGAGCTCCTCGTCTTCCTTCGCGAGCCCCACGATCGGGACGTCGGCGCCGAGCGCGTCGATGACGCCCTTGACGGCGTTGACCTGCCCGATGCCTCCGTCGATCAGGATGAGGTCGGGAAGTTCCGCCCCCTCGTTGAGGAGACGCGAGTAGCGGCGGCTCGTCACCTCGCGCATCGAGGCGAAGTCGTCGATGACGCCGTCGGTCGTGCGAAGCCTGAAGACGCGGTAGTTCTTTCGGTCGGGGTTGCCGTCGCGGAAGGAGATGAGGCTCGCCACCGGAAGCCTGCCGCCCAGGTGCGCGATGTCGAAGCCCTCGATGCGGGAGGGAATCCGGGGGAGGCGGAGCGTGCTTTTGAGTTCCTCGAGCGCGGGGAAATCGCCGTGCTCGCGGAGTCGCCGTTTCGCGTCCTCGCGCGCGTTGAAGCGCGCCATCGCCATCGCGGCCCGGTGGCGCCGGTCGGGTTCCTCTCGGCTTTCGGCAGCGTAGGCCGCCTCGGGCGCGGCGACGGCGTCGCCAAAGTCGCCGGCGTCGCTTTCAAGCCGCGACCCCGCTCCGTCGCCGTTCGTATCCCCGGCGGCGCTCGATTCGGTCTCTGCCTCGGCGGGCAAGGCGACGACCGATATGCGCGCGTCGATGCCGAGGCCCTTGGCGAGCCATTCCTCGGCGAGCTCGAGGCCGCTTTCCGTGGGCACGAAGATCCGGGGCGGCACGCGCGCGGGTTCGGTATAGTAGGCCATGAGGAATTCGGGGAGGATCTCCTCCTCGTCCTTGAGGCTCCGCGCGCGGTAGAGATCGCGGCCGGAAAGCCTCCCCGCGCGCATTTGGAGGACGGCGAAGGTGACCATGGTCCCCTCCGCGGCCCACGCGATATAGTCGCGCGCCTCGGGGTCCATGTCGACGACCGCGTTTTGCTCGCTTAAGGTCTCGATCGCGCGGAGACCGTCCCTAATGCGCGCGGCCCGCTCGAACATGAGGCTTGCCGCGGCTTCCTTCATGAGCGCGGTGAGCCGGGCGATCGAGTCCGTCGCGCCGTCAGCGGACGTCTGATCTGCCTGGGACTCATCGGTCTGCGCCCGATTCGGCCGGTCGCCCGAAAGGAGGAGGACGATCTCGTCGAGTTCCTTCCGGTATTCCTCCTCGCTCACCTTGCCGCAGCACGGGGCGAGGCAGCGGCCGATGTGGTAGTAGAGGCACGGCACGGTTCGTTTCTTGAGGGTTCGGCATTGCCTGAAGTGGTAGCTCCGCTTCACGAACTCGAGGAACTGATCGAGCGCGGCGACGTTCGGGTACGGCCCGAAATACTGGGCGCCGTCGTTCCGGATCGTGCGCGTGCGGTAGACGCGGGGAAACCGCTCCCCCGTGATCCGGATGACGGGATACGTCTTTCCGTCCTTCAGGTTGATGTTGTAGCGCGGGGAATACTTCTTGATGAGGGTGTTCTCGAGGAGGAGGGCCTCGTACTCGTTGTCGCAGGTGATGTACTCGATCGAGTGGGCGCGGGAAACGAGGATGCGGGTTTTCAGTTCGCGGTTCGAGATGAAATATGAGGAAAGGCGGTTTTTCAGGGATTTTGCCTTGCCGACGTAGATGACCGTGCCCGTCTCGTCCTTCCAAAGATACACGCCCGGGGTTTTCGGCGCGTCAAGCGCGGTCGCGTGAAGCTTTTCGCGAATACCCGTTTGCTCTTTCATTGGATTTATCATATCATTCTGCCGATACTCTGATAAGTACTATCATGCACACACATCTTACCCGTTCGTTTATCGCGTTATTCCTCACGTTCGCGGGCCTCGCGCTTTTCGCGGAAGACTCGACCATTACCTTTGGCGGCGCCTCGGGCTGGTCGCCGCTTTCCCTGTCGAACGCGATCGCGCGCGGCAAGGGGCAGCTCGGGTACGAGGCGCTCGTCCTCGACTCGTCGGCCTTGAGCACCTCGCGATCGGCCGAGGCCGCCGCGGACTCTAGCGACGCGCGGGAGCGGGTCGGGGCCTTCGACAGCATCTACGGCGGTTACGGCGAGAGCCCCGACTCGGATAAAACGCCGAGCCCGGGAACGGTCGCCGCCTCGTTCCATGACGACCTTTCCCTTTCCTTCGACGGCGCGACCGCGGCCGAGGACACGGGGAACTATGCCGTCGTCTCCTCGAAGCTCCTCCACGTCGGCCCGAGAAAGGCTCGCCGGGGCGCGGGAGCCGCCCTCTGCAACACCTCGGGCGCGGGGCTCACCCTCCGCGGAAAGAACGGCGCGCTCTTCGCGACGCCGGGAAACCCGGGTTCGTTCACGATAGAGTTTTGGCTTTTCCCCGCGGTGACCGAGAACGGGAGCGTGCTTTTCCAGTGGCGCTCCTCGCGCCGCGCCGCGCAGGGTTCCGTCTACCAATACGTCCGCTCGAGCATCTTTCAGAATCACCTCGAGTGGAAGTTCTCGAACGTCTGGTTTACCCCGAAGGGGCTTCCCGTCGAGATCACCCTCGAGGGGCGGAAGAACCTCATCCCGAACCAGTGGAGCCACCACGAGCTCATCTACGACGAGGGCTCGGGGCTCATCGAATACCGCGTCGACGGGTCGACCGAGGATATCGCGTACGCGACCTCGAGCGGGCATGAGCGGGGCGACGTGTACGGCGCCGCCTTCGGCTCTCCCGCCGACGTCGAGATCGCGCCGCGCTTCTCCGGGCTCATCGACGAGTTCACCATCTCGCGGCGCGCCGCCGCGGACCAAACGCTAACCCGCAACCGCGTCGCGCTCGGCAAGTTCCCCCGCGACGGGGGGCGGTTCGAGACGATGCCGTTCGACACCGGCGGAAACGCGTCGACGCTGAAATCCCTCGCGGCGGTGGCGAACTGTCCCGCGGAGACGGGCGTCGCCTTCTTCGTCCGCGCGGGCGACAACTGCTACGCCTGGACGGCCGACGAGCCCGCGTGGGTCCCGGTCAAGTCGGGCGAGGAGCTTACCGGGATCACCGGCCGCTATTTCCAGGTCGCCGGGGAGCTTTACGCGGACGGGCGCGGCGCCGCGACGCCGAAGGTTACCTCGGTGACCCTCCGCTACGAGCGGGATACCCCCGCCTGGCCCCCCGCGCGCGTGTTCGTCACCCCCGGCGACGGCGAGGTGACCCTCACGTGGCCCGCCTCGATCGACGTCGACGTGAAAGGCTACCTCGTCTATTACGGGGAAGAGCCGGGGGAATACCTCGGGGACGGTTCCCCGCAGGACGCGGGCATGGCGCGCTCCTTCACGGTGACGGGCCTTAAAAACGGCAGGATCTACTATTTCGCGATCGCCGCCTACGATAACTCAGGCCCCCAGGGTCCGGGGCAGCTTTCGACCGAGACCTACGCGAGGCCGCTGGCCTCGAGGCATGAATGATGCGCGCGGCGCGTTTCGCACCGCTTCGTCCGTGCTATACTCATTGCATGATTTTGGAGATTTCGCATGGCTGACCAAATCGCGACTATCATCGAACGCGCCAATTCCGCACTCATCGCGCGCGATTTCGCATACGCCGAAAAGCTGCTCGTAAACCTCTTGCGCCAGCAACCTGACGCCCCCGAGGCCCTCATCGCGCTCGGCACGGTCTATACCCGCGCCGACCGCTGGGAGAACGCGCTTTCGGTTTACAAAAAGCTGTCCGAGATCGACGGCGAAAACGTCGACGTCCTGAATAACCTCGGGATTATCTACCGCAGGCTCGGCCGGTTCGACGAGTCCATCGAGGCGCTCACCCTGGCGAAGAAGACCGGCAAGGACACGGTGACCGTCCTCTACAACCTCGGCAATACCTACAAGCAGATGGGAAAGTACGCCGAGGCCGCCCTGTGCTTCAACGACGTCATCGACCAAAAGCCCGACGACGTGCTCGCGTATAACCACCTCGGGAGCATTCACGCGCTTTCGGGCCGCCAGGACCTCGCGCTCCAGGCCTATCGGCGCGGGCTTCAGATAGACCCGAACCATCCGTTCATCCACTACAACATGGCGCATTGCTACGAGTCTCTTTCCCGTCCTTCCGAGGCGATCGCGGAATACAACGCGGCACTCAAGACGAAGCCGGGTTGGCTCGACGCACTCCGCGACCTTTCCGCCCTCTACGCGCGGCAGAAGAACGAGCAATCGTCGGTCGCCACCCTCAGGCGCATCCTCGCCGTCGACCCGTCGGACTCGCGGGCGCTCACCGAGATGGGAAACGTCGCCGCGCGCGCGGGGCACGCGGACGAGGCGCTCGCGTATTTCCGCAAGGCGATCAATTCCGACGCGGCTTCCGTGGCGCCCGTGCTCGCGCTCGTGCAGCTTTTCGAGCGACAGGGAAACTACGACGGCGCGCTCCAAGAACTGAAAACCGTCGCCGCCGGGCCGAACGCGTCGAACGCGGACATCCTGACGCACCTCGCGCGACTCTACGTGCGCCAGCAGCAGTATCCCGAGGCGCGCGCCGTCTTCGCTCAAATCGAGAAGACCGATCCCGACAACGTCGCGATGCTCCGCATCAAGGGGCGCATGTTCGCCCAGCTCGGGAACAACGAGGAGTCCGAGCTTTGCTTCGCGCGCATCCTCGCCATCAGCCCGACCGAGATCGATTTTAGGATCGACCTCGCCGACCAGCTCATGCAGTCGGGCAAGCTCCCCGAGGCCGAGGAGCAGCTCCTCGCGTACCTGAACGAGCGGCCGCGCGACTCGGCGGTGCGCATCTCCCTCGGACAGCTCTACGAGCGCATGGGCGAGAACTCCAAGGCCCTCGCGGCGTACAAGGACGTGCTCGCGCGCGAGCCCGAAAACCTCGACGCCCGCGCGGCGCTTTCGCTTTTATACCAGCGGACCGGCCGAAACGCCGAGGCCGTGCGCCTCGCGGACGAGATCGTCAACATGCAGGGAAGCCGGGGCACCGAGGAAGACCTCTCGAACCTCTCGAACTCCCTCGAGCTCTACGAGAACGCCGTCCACCGGTTCGGCTCGACCAACCCCGACGCGCTCGGGCGGAATATCGAATTGCTCCGGTCTAAGTCGATCCCCGACTCGGGTCTCGGCGAGGCGGAGCTAACCCCGACCCTCAAGGCCGGCGGCGAGGGGTTCGTTCCCGTCGACGAGGAGTCCGACCCGCTCACCCTCATCGAGGACGAGGAGTTCGTCGACGACAGCGAAATACCCTTCGACGAGCTTCTCGCCACGACCGGCGAGGAAGAGCCCGAGGACGTTCCACCGGACGATTCCTTCGAGAGCCTCGTGAATTTCGAGGAACCGATGGAGACGGGCGGGACCGAAGGATTCTCGGGCGATAGCCTTCCCGATTCCGACCTTCAGCTTCCGATCGATCACGGGCAAGCGCCTATTACGGAAGAGGCCGAGGAGCCCGATTTCTCGAGCCCACGCGAAAGCCCTCCCGGGGGAGACCAGTATCCCCGCGAGCCCGAAGCCCCGCAATACCAACCGCCTCAACAACCGCAATACCCCCAGCAGCCGCAACAGCCGCCGCAGTATCCGCCGCAACCGCAGTATCCGCAGCAACAACTGCCGCAATATCCGCAATATCCACAGCCGCCGCAATACCCCCCGCAGCCGCAACCGCAGTATCCGCCCGAGCCGCGTTATCCCGAACGGCCCTATCAGCCGGAGCCTCCCGCACCCAAGGATGAGAAACCGGTTCCGCCCCTTTCCTTTGGCGAGACTTGCGACGAGATGCCCTCGTTCATGGACGATTCAACGCTCATGGAGAACATCGATCTTTCTCAGCCGGCGATCGAGGCCGAGGAAGGCGAAACGGTTTCCCTTGAGGAAGGCGAGGAGGGCGCGTTTGGTGAAGGCGCCGAAGCCGCGCCCGATGATGGGGTTCTTGAGCTCGGCGATGAAGCGCCTGAGGAAGCGCCCGCGGAGCCGTGCGCCTCACCCGAGGAAGTCGCTCCCCGACGAATCGCGGGAAACCCCGCGCGGGCTCAAGAGCTCAGGGACAAGTACGGGTTCCCAATCGGCGCGCCGATGCTCTCCCCGCCCGAGTACGAGGAGATGCTTACCGTGCTTAACGGGGACGAGCTGCTCGATCTCTTTAGTTACCTCAAGGACGTCACGCGCGCCCTTCCCGCCGACGCGCTCGCGGACTATCTTTTGAGCGACGAGCGCATCCAGATGGAATACGTCATCGATCGGCTGTCCGGAAAGCCGGGGCTCAAGCAGAGCCTTTTGTTCCGCGCGAGGCAAAAGCGGGTCGGGGACGAGCGTATTTGGCCCGAGATCCCCCGGAACATCCTGCCCGCGAAGATCAACGTCCGCGAGACGCTCGAATTCCTCGAGACCCTCGTCGGCGATTTGCCGGACCAGGGTTTCGCGGTTCCGCTCAAGAATAGGCTTGAGAATATCCGGGCCCGATTCGAGGGCCGCGAAGAATAATCGGGAACGGTATCGCTAGAGCCTGATGATCCGCGAGGACGTCAGGACGCGATTGCCCGTCTCGGTGATGAGCACGTCGTTCTCGAGCCGCGCGCCGCCGAGTTCGGGATGGTAGAGTCCCGGCTCGAGGGTGACCACCATGCCGGGCTCGAACTTCCATGCATTGTCGTCGCGGTTGCGGATCGCGGGGCCCTCGTGCGCCTCGAGGCCGATGCCGTGTCCGAGCGCGTGGGGCATCGACCGCTTCGCCTTGCGGAATACCTCGTCGGCCGCGATCGCCGCCTCGCGCGTCGCGACGCCCGGCTTATAGAGCGCGAGGGCGGTAGCGTACGCCTTCTCGACGGCCGCGAGCAATTTCTCCTGCGCGGGAAGAAGCGCGCCCGAGGCGACGGTCAGCGTCACGTCGCTCGTGTATCCTTCGTATTTTACGCCGAAGTCCAGGATGGAAAGACCCTGCCCGGGAAACTCGGCCGCCGTGTACGGGGGGAACGCGTGAATCCCGAAGCTCCGCGTCGGCCCCGCGGCGAGGGTCTCGAATCCCGTGCCCTCGGCGCCCGCCGCGCGCGATTCGCGCTCGATCAGGAGCGCGACGTCGGTCTCCGTTTTTATCCTGCCGCTTTTCAGCTGGCGCTCGATGAGGTCTATGATCCCGTTCGTGATCTCGCATGCCTTCTCGACTGCCGCGAGCTCGCTTTCGTCCTTGATCGCGCGCATCCGCGCGATCTCGTCCTCGGCGCCCGACTCGCGGCACAGCACGTCATACCCGAAAAGCGACTCGACGTATTTGAGGAAGAGGGGATAGGGCGTGCGCGCGGGGATCTCGATGCGGGAATGCTCGGGCACGGAGATGCGCTCCGCGATGCCGGTGACCGCCTTGACCGGGTGTCGGCCGAACTCCGCGTAGGGCACGATCACGTCCACGTTCGCCGTTTTCAGGGCGAGGTTCTCGTCCCAGGGGCACAGTACCGCGTGACCGGTGATGGTCATGATGAGGATCGCGTCTGAGGGGTGGCCGGAAAAATAGCGTATCGCGGGATCTCGGCGTCCCTCGGCGTCCTCGAGCACCACCACGGCGATGCTGTTGCGGGCCATCCAGGTATACAGCTCGGCCCTTCGTTTCTGGTACTGTTCCATATCCATTCAATATATATCATTTACTTTGACAGGGTAAAGCAAATCGGATATCATTACCTTCAAATTATCTGTAAGGAGCTGGGCCGTGAACCTTTCTTTCGGGAAAAAGTGCGTCTATGCACTCGGCCAGTTTGGTCTTGTCCTGAGCGCCTACGGCGCCGGCAAGCTATTCGTGTCGTTTTTCGTGGATACCGGGATTTCCCATTCCGGCGAATTCCCGCTGTACATAGACTCTCGCTATTATTTCGGTTTTTTCACGGTCGTCGGGCTCATCGTCGCGCTCAACCGCATCGTCGACTTGGCCGGTGGCCTCCTTTCGGGCTGGCTTTCCGACCGGAGCCGCATGCAGAAGGGCCGTCGAACCGGCTTCATGCTCATGGCGGCGCTCCCGCTCGCGGTGTTTTCCGTGCTTGTTTTCTTCCCGCCCGTCGCCGCGGTCTCTCCCGCCAACGCCGTATTCGTCTTGATTTGCATGGTGTGCTTCTTTTCCGCGCTCGCCATGTACACGACCCCGTATCTCGCCCTCATCTCGGAGTTCGGCGTGACCCCGCGCCAGCGCATGCAGCTTTCGATGCTCACCGCCTTCGCCTCGTCGCTCGCGTATCTCTTAGGGAACCGGGTTTCGTTTTTCATGAACGCGTTCGGCGCCGACTTGGGGCTTTCCTCGGTGATGTCCTTTAGGCTCGTCATCGGGCTCTACGGGCTCGTCGCGGGCGTCTGCCTCGCCTTGCCGCCGCTCCTCATCGACGAGCGCCGGTACAGCCAGAGCGAGGCGGTGACCGACGGCTTCCAGGAGTCGATCGCGATCGTCCTCAAGGACACGTACTTTCGCTCGTACCTCATATCGGACCTCATGTACCGAATAGCCGCGGCCTTCATCATGACGGGCTTCACCTTCTACGTGACCTTGCTCCTCGGCCAGCGGCAGGACACGGCCGCGCTCTATCTCTTGATAATCTTCTTCGTGAACCTCGCGCTCTACTATCCGATCAGCGTCGTCGTGGACCATCTCGGCAAGCGCAAGGTGCTGTTCGCGGCCTTTCTCATGTTCATGCTGTTTCTCGTGTTCTCGGCGTTCGCCGGGCGCTATCCGCTCGACCCGTTCGCGCAGGGATTGATCCTGTGTATTCTCGTGTCGATCCCGCTTTCCGTGTTCACCGTCGTGCCGTTCGCCCTCGTGGCCGACCTCGCGGTCGCCTCCGAGCGGAAGACCGGCATCCAGCGCGGGGGAACCTACTTCGGCGTCCATTCGCTCGTCGTGAAGGCGGGCGAACTGATCCCGGCGCTCTTCTTCCCCGTCGCGGTGATGATGGGCTCCGCGGGAAAGGGCGTCCCCGGGCGCGCCGGTCTCCGGCTCACCCTGATCCTCGCCGCGGTCTTTTCGCTTATCGGATTCCTCTCGCTTTTCGGCTATCGCGAGCGCGAGATCGCGTCGCTGTTCGAACGCGAGGAGTAAGCCGCCTTACCTTGAAATCTTTCCTTT
>DAOPYF010000023.1:22415-25350 GCA_035352735.1 Treponemataceae bacterium
CGCGTCGCTGTTCGAACGCGAGGAGTAAGCCGCCTTACCTTGAAATCTTTCCTTTAATCTTTCCCATGAACGCGAGCGTGAGCTTGTCGCGCGTCGCGACGAGGAGCGCAAGGCCGACGGCCGCGAAGGCGAGGAGGCTGATCGTGAGCGGGACTCCCTGCGCGATGAGCCTTCCGTGCCGGGCGAACGGCGCGTAGATCGCGTCGTGGAAATACCAGATCGGCACGGCGGCGACGATCGAGAACGCGACAAGCTTGAGCGCGTAGAGTCCGGTCGAGCGGAACATCCGGGCGAAGTCGACCGTTTTATTTTTCGCGAGGAACCAAAACAGGAACGCGGTGTTCGCGAGGCTCGCGAGGCTGAGCGCGAGCGCGATGCCGCCGCCTTTCATCGGGCCGACGAGGGCGAGCGCGAGGACGATGTTCGCCGCGAAGGAGCCGATGCCGGCGACGGTCGGGGACTTCGTGTCGCTCTGCGCGTAAAAAGCGGGCGCTATAACCCGGTTGAGCGCGATGAAGTAGAGCCCCGAGATGTGCCACACGAACGCGGTGAGGGTCAGCCTGACCGACTCGTCGGAGAACTGCCGGTTCTTAAAGAGCAGGATGATGATGTTCTCGCCGGAGACGAGCGCGTAGAAGGTGACCGGTATCATGATGAGCGCGATCATGTTCATCGCCTGCGCGAGGAGCCGGTTGAAGTCGGGCCACGACTTTCGCGCCGCGAAGGCCGAGAGGTCGGGAAGGATGACCGTGCCGATGGCGACCGCGAAGATGCCGAGCATGAGCTCCTGGAGCCTGAGCGAGTATTGGAGGCTCGAAAGGACGCCCTGTCCCGCGTTGCCGGCGAGGACGCCCGAGATGAGGTCGTTGAGCTGGTATGCCGCCATCCCGATGATCGTCGGGCCGATGAGCTTGAGCACCTTGCGGGTGCCGGGGTCGCTCACCGCCGCCTTGAGCGGGACGAAGGAAAAGCGGAAGCCGCTCTTGAGCACGTAGGGAAGCTGGAACAGCGCCTGCACGGCGCCGCCGGCGAGGACGCCGTACGCCATCGCGCGCGCGGGGTTTCCCGCGGCGGTGGCGAACGCATACGTGAAGGCGATGATGATGCCGTTGAAGAGGATCGGGGTAAAGCCCGACGGCGAGAAAATCTTAACGCCGTTGAGGATGCCCTGGAAGAACGCCGCGATCGAGATGACGAGGAGGTACGGGAACATCACGCGCGTGAGGAAGACCGTCTCGGTCGTCTTGATGCCGAACAGGGGCACGATGAGCGGGGTGGCGAGGATGCCGAGGATGACGGCGACCGTCGTGGCGAACGAGAGGAAGGTGAACATCGCCGAAAGGAACTCGCCCGTGCGCTTTTTGTCGTCGTCCTCGAGGTATTGCCGGAACGTCGGGATGAAGGCGACCGATATGCTGTTTTCCGCGAATAGCCTCCTGAGGAGGTTCGGGATCATGAACGCGACCGAGAAGGCGTCGGAGAGGGCGGTCGTGCCGAGAAAGGAAGCCTTGGTCATCTCCCTGATGAGGCCGAGAACGCGGGAACCGAGCGTGAGGACGGAAAGCCGGATCCCGCTTTTTGCGAGTGATTTTGCCATTATGCGCCGAGCATAGCATGCGGGGCAGGTCTTATTGAAGGGGCTTTGGGGCGCATTTGTTAGCCTGAGGTGTTCTCTCTTGAATGAAGGGCAAATCTCGGGCATAATGCGACTATGACACACAGCACCGCAATACGCATGGGCATTGACGTCGGCTCGACCACGGTCAAGGTGGTCGCCCTAAACGCCGATGGGTCGATACTATACAGCAAATACGAGCGGCATCGAGCGGATATCCGCAGCACCATCATCTCCGTAGTAGATCTCGCCATCGATTTCATAGAAGCTCATTTCGCCAAATCCACGGAGGGCGTGCCCCCCTTGAGCGTGAAGGTTACCGGCTCCGGGGGACTCGCCGTCTCGCACTGGCTTTCGGTTCCCTTTATCCAGGAGGTCGTCGCCTCGACGACCGCCGTGCGGAAGATCATCCCCGAGACGGACGTCGTCATCGAGCTCGGCGGCGAGGACGCGAAGATCACCTACTTTACCGACGGGGTTGAGCAGCGGATGAACGGCACCTGCGCCGGCGGCACCGGCGCGTTCATCGACCAGATGGCCGCGCTCCTCGACACCGACGCCGACGGGCTCAACGAGCTCGCGAAAAAGTCGACGATGATGTACCCGATCGCCGCGCGCTGCGGCGTGTTCGCGAAGACCGACGTGCAGCCGCTCATCAACGAGGGCGCGCGCAAGGAAGACATCGCGGCGAGCATCTACCAGGCCGTCGTGAGCCAGACGATCTCGGGCCTCGCCTGCGGCAAGCCCATCCGCGGCCACGTCGCCTTCCTCGGCGGTCCCCTCCATTTCATGGACCAGCTCAGGCGCCGCTTCATCGAGACCCTCAAGCTCAAGGACGACGAGATCATCATACCGGAGGGCTCGCAGCTCTTCGTCGCCGCGGGAGCCGCGCATTCCGCGGACGTCGGCCCCGGCGCCCAGCTCGTGACGACGAAGGAACTCCGCGAGGGGCTCAAGAAGCTCGTCGGCGCCGAGATGAACGAGGTCCAGCGGCTCGAGCCCCTGTTCGCGAACGAGAAGGAACTCGAGGAGTTCCGCATCAGGCACGCCTCCGAGATGGCCTCATCGGCCGACCTCGACTCTGCCAAGGGCCCCGTGTTCCTCGGGCTCGACGCGGGCTCGACGACCACGAAGGCCGTCCTCGTCGACGAGCTCGGCCGGATCCTCTGGCGGTTCTACGACATCAACGCGGGAAACCCCGTCGACCTCGCGGTGCGCGTCCTCAAGGACCTCTACCGCCGCCTCCCCGAGGGCGTGCGCATCGTGCGCTCGTGCTCGACCGGCTACGGCGAGGCCCTGTTCCAGGCGGCGCTCGGCGTC
>DAOPYF010000024.1:0-25265 GCA_035352735.1 Treponemataceae bacterium
CGCAGATTTCGCAGTATGCGCCCCGCATCGAGGTCATGAAGATCGAGACCGACAAGATCGGCGCGCTCATCGGGCCCGGCGGAAAGAACATCAAGGCGCTGTGCGAGCAGTACCAGGTCACGATCAACACCGATAACGACGGAACCGTCACGATCTACGGCAAGAACGCCAAGTGCGCGCTCGCCGCGCGCGACGCCGTCAAGGGCATCGTCGAGGATCCCGAAGTCGGACGCATCTACGAAGGTACCGTCAAGCGCATCATGGACTTCGGCGCGTTCGTCGAGATCCTCCCCGGAAAGGAAGGCCTCTGCCACATCTCCAAGCTCTCCCGCCAGCGCGTCGCGAACGTTTCCGACGTCGTCAAGGAAGGGCAGAAGATCCCCGTTAAGCTCCTCGAAGTGGACAAGATGGGTCGGCTCAACCTTTCCTACGTGGACGCGCTTGGGGACAATGCCCCTAACTGAGCGTCCCTTTCCTAACGGAATTAGCCTCTTAATCGAACCGATTGCCGCGACAAAGGCCGTGGCAATCGGTTTTTGGTTTAGGATGGGCTCGCGCGACGAGCGCGCGGGCGAGTACGGAATCACCCATTTCATCGAGCATCTCCTTTTTAAGGGAACCTCGAAGATGAGCGCTTCCGAGCTTGCGCGTTTTTTCGATCGCGTCGGCGGCTACGTCAACGCGTTTACCGAGCGCGAGCTTATGTGCCTTCATTGCGTCATTCCATCAGAATACGCGCTTGAGGCCCTCGTTGTCCTTTCGGACATGGTATGGGACCCCAAGGTGTCTGACGCCGACATCGAGCGCGAGCGGTCGGTCATCGAAAGCGAGATTCTTTCCTCGTTCGACGATCCCGAGGAGATGGGTATGGACGCGGCCATTGCCCTGATGTACCCCGATCACCCGATCGCGCGGCCCATCGCGGGTTCCCTTCGCGACGTCGGGTCCATTTCCCCTGAATCGCTCAAGGCTTTTTGCTCGGGAGCGCTTCATTCATGCGCGCCCATCATAACCGTCGCGGGTGCGGTTGACGCAAACGCGATAGAGTCGTTCCTGAAAAACCGAACGGCCGGACTTTCCTTCGCTATCGCGAGACCGAAGGGCGAGGTTCCCCGATGGAATGCCGGCATTAATTATCCAACATCGAAGTTCAGCCAATCTCAGATATATCTCAATTATCCGATCGCTTTTTCTCGCGATCCGGGCGAATGGTTTTCCTGGCGCCTGATTAACGCCATGATCGGAAACACGGTGAGCTCTCGGCTTTTTCAGTCCCTAAGGGAACGCAACGGACTTTGCTACTCGGTGTATAGCGCGTTTTCCTACGGCCGGGACTCGGCGATCTGGGGCGCCTACGTGGCGACGCCGCCCGAGAATACCGCGAAGGCGCTCGAGCTCCTTCTCAAGGAGATGGAGGACATTCGGGCGAACGGTTTCCGTCCAGAAGAGATTCGCGATTCCGTCACGCACGTTATCGGCGATCTTTCGCTCTCCGCCGAGGATACGGAAAATCGGATGAAGCGGCTCGCGAGGCAATACCTTTTTAGCGATACGGTGTATACTCTCGATGAGTGTATGGCGATCGTGCGCGCGATAGACGGGGACTCCCTTTTTGCGCGCGTCAGGGACGAGCTTCGCGCGGGCGAGGCGTCTTTGGTCGTGTACGCGGATAAAAAAACGGGTAAGGAGTGCGCAAAAAGATGGCGGTAAAAATTCGGTGCGTCGTGAAAGAGGGCGGGACCTTGCCCGAGTATAAAACCCCGGGGGCCTCAGGCGCCGACGCGTTCGCCTTTCTCGAAGGCCCCGTCGCGATTGGGCCAGGCGAGCGAAGGCTCATACCGACGGGCGTTTCCGTCGAAATACCCGAGGGCTTCGAGATACAGGTTCGCCCGCGCTCGGGGCTCGCGCTGAAATACGGCGTGACGGTGCTCAACGCGCCGGGAACGGTCGACTCGGATTATCGTGGCGAGATCGGCGTCGTGCTTATCAATCACGGGGGTGAGCCTTTTACCGTCAATCACGGGGACCGCATCGCGCAGTTCGTCGTATGCGCCGTGCCCGCGAGCGCCTTTGAGCGCGTGGACTCGATCGGCGAGACCGACCGCGGAAGCGGCGGATATGGGTCGACCGGGAAGTAGCCATGAAGAAGGGCCTGTTCCTGTACATCGCGAAAGAGATGCTCCTCTATTTTTTCATCTGCTTCCTTTTTTTCTTTTTGATCTTTTTCGTCAACCAGATACTCTTGATGGCCGAGGATATCCTCTCGAAGAAGGCGCCGTTCAGGGACGTCTTTATGCTCATCGTGTACGCCTTGCCGTCGATCATCGCGACCTCGGCGCCCTTCTCGGCGCTCGTCGGCACGCTCATGGGCCTCGGAAGGCTCGTTACCGATAGGGAAATACTCTCGATGAACGCGCTCGGAATCCCGACCCGCGCGATCATTATCCCCGTGCTTACCGTGGGCATGCTTATCTCCCTCGTGTCGTTTTTCACGAACGACATCCTGCTCCCCGCGGGAACGATTCAATTTAACAGGCTCTACCGAAAGATCCTTACCTCGACGCCCGCACTAGAGCTTGAGTCCAATTCGGTAAAGCGAAACCAAAACTCGGTCGTCGTGACGGGCGTTATCGCGAATGGGCGAATGGACGGCATCCTGATCATCGACGCGGACAAGGACGGGAACAAACGGGTCATCTCGGCGCCGGAGGCCGTAATCCGAAAGTCGAACAACCCCGCCGTGCTCATGAGCCTTGAGATGGACGACTCCTATGTCCTTTCGCTCAATAAGGCAAAGGATAACGACTATGACGTCATCAAGGCGAAGGACATTACATACAACATCCTCGCGCGGAATATCCTCTCGTCCTATTCGAATGCGATCAGTCCGCGCGAGATGAGCTCTCGCGACCTTTATACCCAGCTCGCGAAATTAAAGCAGGGTAAAGAGACGAAGAAACTCAATATGTATCGAACGGAGTTCCACAAGAAATTCTCGATACCGTTCGGCGCCTTTTTCTTCGTGATCCTCGCGTTTCCGATTGGGCTCGCCTCGAAGACCAACGGGCAGAGCGTGGGTTTCATATTCGGTCTCATTATCGCCGTCATGTACTGGGCGGTGCTCATCGGCGGCCAAACGCTGAGCTTGCGGGTCGGATTAAACGGCGCCCTCATGATGTGGCTCCCGAACGCGATCGTTCTCGGGGTAGGGTTGATTTTACTCGGAAAGGAATTGTTCAAATGAAACTCCTCCAGCGGTATCTCTTACAGCAGTTCATACCCGTGTGCGTCGTCTCGTTGGTTTTTTTCGTCTTTCTTCTCGAGCTGGGCGACCTTTTCTCAAATCTCTGGAAGTACCTCGCGAACGAGGTTCCGTTAAAAAGCGTCTTGCATGTCCTGTGGCTCTATATACCGAAATGCGTGTCATTCTCGATGCCCCTCGCGGTCCTCTTCGCCTCGTCGTACACGATGGGCATGATGTACGCGAGAAACGAGCTCACGATCATTTTCACCTCGGGATACCCCCTGCATCTTCTGGTCATTCCGCTCCTCGTCGCGGGACTTATCCTCTCCCTTTTCATGTTCTATTTCGAGGATCGCGTGGTCATTCACTCGCTCTTGCAGAAGAACACGGAGAACAGGCGGTTGATACAGCAAAAGGAATCCCTCAGTAACGCGAATATCGTGGTGCTGTCCAAATCGGGACGCGTCGTCTATACCGCTGATTTCTACGATGACGAGGAAAAAAAGATTTTTTCGCTCATGATCGTCTCGCGCGACGCGAAAGGCGCGATTCAAAGCGTCACGAAGGCGCCTTCCGCTTCGTGGAATGGCTCCTCGTGGGTCTTTCCGAGTTATCTCGTGTATACGGTAGACCCAAAGGACGGCGGGGTGAGCGTTTCCACGAGCGAGTTGCCCGAAACATTTGACGAATCGCCCGAGACGTTTCGAAAGAATACGACCTCGGTAGACGAGTTAACCGCGAAGGACGCGAAGGTTTATATCGAAGGCGTGCGCAAGGCGGGGCTTCCGTACGCGGAGCAACTCTCGAATTACTATAAGCGCTTCTCCTTTCCCTTGACGATTTTCATCGTGCTCTTCTTCTCGATCTCGCTAGGCGGACGCTTCAAGAAGAACATCCTCCTCATGAGCCTTCTTTTAAGCCTCTCGGTTGCCGTGCTCTATTACATCATGCAGATGGTAACGATGCTCCTCGCTAAGTGGGAGTATATTTCGCCGCTCGCCGGGGCCTGGTTCCCCGTCGTGCTTTTCGTTTTCGCGGGATCCGCGATGCTAAAATACGCAAGGACGTGACGATTCGATGCAAAAGACAGACGCCATTTATCGGCAGACCCACAAAGACGCGAAGTGCAGGGCACGCACGGGCTATATCGATTTGCCCCATGGACCGGTAAGGACCCCGGCCTTCATGCCGGTAGGGACGAACGCGACCGTAAAGGCAATGACGAAGGACTGGCTCGACGAGATTGGCTTTGAGATCATCCTCGCGAATACCTACCATCTTTTTTTGAGGCCGGGCGTCGAGACTATCAAGGCGGCGGGCGGGCTTCACGGCTTTTCCGGGTGGAAGAAGAACTTCCTTACGGACTCGGGCGGGTTTCAGGTGTTCTCGCTTTCCGCGTTTCGGAAGATCACTCGGGAAGGCGTGCGGTTCAGGAGCCACATCGACGGATCCTCGCGGTTCATGACGCCCGAGAGCGTCGTGGAGCTTCAAGCGGGATTCAACAGTGACATTCAGATGCAGCTTGACGTGTGCACGGGATTCGGGACCGAATGGAAAAAATCTCGCGAAGCGCTTACGATCACGACGGATTGGGCAAAGCGCGCAAAAAAGGCGTGGCTTGAGACCGGCGACGACTATCAGGGAAAGCTCTTCGCGATCATTCAGGGAAACTTCTATCACGACCTCCGCAAGGAAAGCATAGACTCGGTTATCGAACTCGATACCCCAGGCATCGCCATCGGCGGTCTTTCGGTCGGAGAGCCTCCCGAGGTGTATTCGGAATTCCTCTCGTCGATTTCCGGGCAGCTTCCCGACGGGAAACCGCGATACGTCATGGGCATCGGTACCCCGGACTACATTCTCGACGCGGTGCTGAACGGCATCGATATCTTCGATTGCGTCCTTCCGACCCGTAACGCGCGGAACGGCTCTTTGTTTACCCGAGACGGGGCGATTGCGATTAAGAAAGAGCGGTTTGCTACGGATTTCGGCCCAATCGACCCGGAATGCGGTTGCCGGGTATGTAGGGAGTACACAAGGGCGTATATGCGCCATCTCTATAAGAACGACGAGATCCTAAGCTCCATGCTCGCCTCGTACCATAATCTCGCGTTTTTGCATCGGCTCATGGAAGAGATACGGGACGCGATAGAGGCCGATAGGTTCCTAGAGTATCGCGAGGGGTTCCTAAAAAGGTTTAACGGAGGGGATGCATGAGCGTAATGCGGTATCATTCTCGACAAGTAATCTTCGCGGCTTTTTTCTTCCTCTTGGCCGCCACGCTTTATTGCGAGGATACCGTCGAGTCGAAACGGCGGGACGTGCTCAAGTATGGGCTCGAGCCGGATATCATCGATCTCGTTCAGACCCTGCAATCGGAAAAGAACACCGACTACACGGCGGACCTTTCTGCGCTTTTTGAGTCCACGCGGAGCGTTTCGGTAAAGAACGGAATCCTTGCCCTTTTCGCCGACGAGAACCTTGACGCGCTGAAACCGAACGCGCTGAGCGTTCTTACCGATCCCTTCGACGAACCGAAGGACCTCGTTCGCCAAATTCTCGCGTACGTCTCGAAGCTCGGGATAAAGGAAGCCGCGCCCATGGTACGGAAACTCGTCGAAAGCGAGAACGCAGACTTCCGAGACGCCGCGATACAGACGCTCGGCAAGATCGGTTCGGCGGATGACGCGCAGTATATGATCGGCTTGATGGACTCGGACATACCGGGCGACGAAAAGCAGCGGCTCATCGTGCGGCAGAATATCATGGCCGCGCTCGGGGACATGAAGGCCGTCGGGATACGGGATAAGCTCGCGGAAATCGCGAAGGATAAGGACGAGAACGCCGTGATCAGGGCTTCCGCGGCGACGGCGCTCGGAAAGATGGAAAACCCGGAAGACGCGCCCGCGCTCATCGCCTTGTTCAGCGAAACGGACCCACTGCTCAGGACGGCTTCGATCGCGGCGCTTGGCACTGTGCGCACGCCTGAGGCGAAAGCGACGATACTCGAGGGCTTTAAGGATTCCTACTACAAGGTGCGCCTTGAGGCGCTCGGCGCCGCGGAAAAGCAGCAACTCGCCGAGGCGATACCCTACGTACGCTATCGCGCGAAGACCGATCCGGTTCCCGCCGTCAGGATGCGGGCGTTCGAGACGCTCGGGAAGTTTGATGACGCGGAATCCCGCGCATGGCTCCTTTCCCTGGTCGCGGCTGATTCATGCCCTGACGCCGACCGCGCAAAGGCCGCGGACGTCCTTGTCTCGTCCGATTACCCCTGTGACTTCACCGAGATCGAGAAGGCGGTCCTCGCGACCTTCAAGGACGACAAGAAGATAAAGCTTCGCTACGAGTTCGGGAAGGTGCTCACGAAAAAGAAGGATCCGCGTCCCGAGGCAATCGCGAACGCGTTTATCGCGAGTAAGGACACGATCACGAAAAGCATTGGGTTGGATTTTTACGATAAAAACCGCTATGGGTCGATGACCGACGCCGTAAAGGCGATCGCAGCCGACGAAAAGCAAGGCGCGCTCGGGAAACGGGCGAAGAAACTCCTCGGTTCCGAAAGCGCGCCGAAATCAACCGATTGATTTCAAGAGGCGATTAAGCTTGAGCACGGGATCCTCGTAGACCGCAAGGCTGAAGGCGACCTCGTATCCCTTGTCGGAAACGACGGTGAACTCTCGGCCGACGCAGTCCGAGATGACGTTGTCGGTCTCGTAAGGGAAGTACTGCGGCTTCAGGATCGCGAGATTGCACTGTTTCCCGTCGAAGCGGATCTCGGCGATATGCGCGGGGAACCGCACCAAGAAGATAAGGAACGCCGAGGTTCCGCCGCCGATCGAGAGTCTCGTTCCCGCTTTCATCATATGGACATTGCGCTTTCCGATGTGGGGGTTCTGGTTGCCGACCGAAAGCTCGAGCATGATGTTGCCGCTTTCCTTAACCAGTATCGGCTCGGATGCGGAAGCGCCGGTGCGAACCACTTCGTGCGCGGTGTACTTCTTGGCTGCGTCCGCCAAAACGGAAAGTCGGGCGCTTTTTTCGGCGGCAAGCGCGGATGCCATCTGCGCGACGTTCTTGTCTGCGGAGTCGTCTCGGGCGATGTCGAAGTGAATCTGCTTATCTTCTTTTCTTACCATGGAAGCGAGTATCGCCTTGCGATCAACTTCCTTGGCGACGCCAACTTCCGTAAGCGAGGTGAGTCCCGTCTTCTCGGGTTTCGCCGCGCTTGAAAGGATCGCAGCGGCGTTGCGGCTTGTGTCGGGGGTATACTCAGACCCTTGCGGCGTAACGGTCGAGGCCTGAGTGGAGGCATGAGCGAAGGCCATTCCGCGTTTGTTCGACGCTGAAGCCGCGTAACCCGCGGCCGCCTTTTCGGCTTTCGCGGGCTGCGAAGCCCTGCCGGAGACGGTTTCGGCGGTCGCCGCGGCGCTTACCGCGTCGGGCACGGGCCGCGCCGTTTTCCGAATAACGAACAGAATTAGGAGAACGACGAAGATAAGCGCGAGCGCGATGAGGATGACGGAGAACACGAGCGGGACGCCGGACATAAAGAGCATCTCGGGGGAAAAGCCGACGACCGTGAGGTGCACGGTACCCGATTGCGGATTGACTCGGGTGTTACCCGAGAACTGTAAGCGGATCGGAAGATCGAAGGGACCCTTTCCGACGGTTTCGGGAAGGCGGATTTCCGCGCGTAAGGTGCCGCGCTCTTTGGGCGAGAGATTGAGAAACGAGGTCTTTCCGAGCACGTCCATGTCGTTCCAGTACACCCCGGACAATTCCATGTTGACGGTTTTATCGGAAACGTTCTTCACCTTGAGCGGGAGCATGAACACCCGTCCCTTCTTTCCAATATTGTCGGGGAAGGTGACCTCGGGCATGGAAAAGAGCGAGTCAACGAAGGTGAGGGGAACGTTCTCCTTGGGGAGTTCGCTCTGCCCGATATCAAGGGATGATTCAAAGTCGGATGAAACGTCAAGGTATTTCTTGGTTTCAGCCTGAGCCGTAGCCTCGGCTTTCGATTTCGAGCCTGTTCCCTTTTTCGATGAAGCGGCATCTTTGCCGTTTTTCGCGGTCTTCGAGGCGGCCTCGGGCGAGGAGACGATCTTTCCGTCGAGCGAGGAAATCTCGGCGTTGTCGGGGAAGGGGAGCTTCACGTAATACACGTTCCACCCGGCGCCGCGGATCTGACGGGAGATCTGCGCGATATCGGCCTTAACCTGATCGGGCGTGTACGACGCATAGGTGCTGTCGGCAGGCGGGTTGAAGATGCCGTCCGATATGATGATTACGACCTTTTGCCGGGATTGCTCCAGGCTCGAGACGTATTGCCAGGTATAGTGAAGGCCTGAAAGGAAATCCGAGTTTTGGCCGAGCGGGTAGAGGAGCATGAAACGGGAAACGACGCGGGAAACGTCGGCCTCGCTCTCTATCGGCTGGACGATCTCGAGGTTAACGCGCGAATTGAAGGATATCAGGTGGAAGGTGTCTCCCTGCCTGATGAACTTCTTCGTGATGTCCACGAGCACCCGGGAATTGATCTCGTCGAACCAGGGGAGTATGGTTCCGGAGGCGTCCATCAGCACGACGATGTCCGAGCCCTCGGAGAACGCTGAAGTAAGCGCGCAGGTCAAGAAGGCGAGCGCTAAAAACCGTTTCAACATTTTTTTCATACAACACCCCTGGTATTGAGGATCAGAACGATGCGGCCGTAATCGCTTTTACCGTATAGTCGTAATCGCGCTCGTTGATCGTGAACTTCAAGGTCTCGCCCTCGCGATGGTTGAGGATGGCGTTTCCGAACGGCGACATGTACGAGATGATGGAGTTGTCCGGATCGGATTCCCACGGCCCGAGGATCGTGTAGGTTTCTTCCTTGCCCGTCTGGTTGTTCGTCAAGTGCGCGACGGTGCCGAAAGAGACTCGGGCGACGGTGATCGTGGTCGGGTCGAAAATCTGGGCGCGGTCGATCTCTTCCTGGAGCCGCGTGGCGGTCGCGTTGAGTATGGTCTGGCGTTCCTTCGCGGCCTTGTACTCCGCGTTTTCCCGCAAGTCTCCGAGGGACAGCGCGAAGCCGATTTCCTTCGAGTTCGCCGGCATGTCGACGTCGACGATGTTCTGGAGGAGCTTCTTCTTTTCCTCGTACATCTTCGAGGTGACGATGAGGCCGCGGGAGACGACGGTTTTTTCCTCGGAGCCGAAGAACTTGAATCCTTTGTGATGCTCGAGGATCTTGTTACGGAGGTGCATCTTGATCGCGGGGTCGAGGTCCTTGACGTCGTCGACGAGGGTGTAGAGCCGGGTGATCGTGTCGACGTCGTTCTGCAGGATGTAGGTCTCGAGGAGGTTGTCCTTCCCGAAGAGGATCGTCTGAACCTGACGGTTGATCTTGCGGTTTTCCGTGGTCTCACGGTGGTTGGCGATCTCGCGGTAGGTTACGTCGAGGATATGGATGAGCGCGATGAGCTGCTTCTCGTAGGAGATGCCGAGTTCCTTGAACCAGTCAAGATCCTGGGCGTTCTTGAAGAACCAGATGGTCGCTTCGCGATAGTCGCGATAGTTGTCGAAGCAAAGGATCGCGAGCGACTTAACCTTCTCCGTGAAGCCCTCGTTGATGAGCGCCTCGATGATCTCGGAAGACAGGACGGTCGGGAAGAGCTTGACGTACACCTCGTCCCAGTCGGGGAGGAAGTTCTTGATGTGCTGGAGATAGCTTCTCTTGAGGTCGTTATCCTTAATCGCGGTATAGACGACCGAGGGATCCTCGATCTCGCCGAAAAGCTCGGCGAAGTTGTACTGAATCCCGGGGTTGAGATGGGGATGCTTCGCGACGATCTGCTTGACGACGAGGTAGCTCGCGATGATCTGCTCGTTGACCTGGTTGAATGCCTTGAGGTATCCGGCGAAGTAGCTGAACATCTCGGCGAAGTATTCCGAGTCGGGCTCGGCCTTCTCGGAGAAGGTCATCAGAAGATCGATGCGCGCGAAGAAGTTCTTCTGAGCCTTAAACTCGTTATAGAGTTTTTCCTCGAGCGAAATCGGGCGATCGCGCACGACGAAAAGATCAATGTTGGTCGGGTTGACGCCGAATCCGGGATCGTCCTTGAGGATGTTGCGCGCCTTGGTGCTCCAGCTCGTCCACTCGTTGACGGTGAGAACCGACGGAACAAGCTCGGCCTTGATGTGCTTGAGATCGCAGTTATTGTCGTAGCTTCGGATGATGATCTTGAGCGCCCATGTCGGGTCGTCCTTTACCTTCGCGACGAGCTTCTCGCGCTTCCAGATGGACTTCAATACCCAGATATGCTCCTTGCTCAGGGTCTGAAGGGCGTTGACGCCCATCTTCAGGCTCATCGTGTGCCCGCGCTTCTTCGCGAAATCGATGGTGATCTCGTCGTTCTTCACGCTCGCGATGCGGCCGACGCCCCAGGAGCGGTGGAAAACGAAGTTCCCCGTGTCGAAGGAGATGTGCTTCTCGAACTCGCCGATCGCCTCGAAGACGTTGCGCCAACTTTGGTTGAGGTTGGACGCCTTGATGTACTCGTCAAGCTGGCTGTGCCCTGCGTACTTGCCGCGGAAGCACTCGACGATCTCCTTTCTTGCCCAAGAGTCCTTGTCGTCGTAGGTGAGGATGATCTTGAGGATGTCGATGGCGGTGTTCCACTCGCCGTGTTCCTTATAGTAGACGTAGACTTCCTGCATGAGCATGGCGCTGCGGTCGTCGCCCATGATCTTGGAGATCTTGCGCTGCACGTGGTAGAAGAAGTCGATTTCCTGCGGGATGAGCGCGACGAGGTGGGTCCAGATCTCCTTGACGGAATTGGCCTGCTTGCGGTTGATGTAGCGATAGAGCGCCTTCTTGTAGAAGTCTACCGCGGCCTCCGCGTTCCCGTCCTTCTCGTACTTTTCCGCGAGGAGCTTGGTGATGTCGGCCTCGTCGTAATCGATCTTGACGAGACGCTCCCAGACGTCGTAGAGCGCGTCGTTGTTGCTTTCCTTGTAGCAGTCGGCGAGTGTGCGGAGCGCGAACTTGGATTCGCCGAACTCAAGGACGCGGTTCGCGAGGTGCTCGACGATGGGGGTTTTATGGTTGTCGATGAAGATGTTGATGAGGGTTACGAGCGCCGAATCGTCGAGGAGCTGCTTGGAAAGCGCGCTGATCCCCGAAAGATAGAGGGCGATGATGCTGTTCTTGGTATGCGAAAGGTGTTCGTCGCAAAGGGTTTTGATCTCGTCGACGCATTTCGCCGCCTGAGCTTCCCTGATGATCGCGTCGAGGTCCTTGAAATTCGCGATAGAATAATTACTGATCGTGGCGCGGGTCCACTTTTCTTCATTCAGCATATCCTGGACAGATTTAACCAACGACTCAGACATATTCTTTTCTCCTAGCAATACGGTTTACATAGTGTACCGTTTGTACACGTCAGTATCCAGTAGTTTTATCTTCAATAATACTTCGTTTATTCTGGCGGTATCATCGTTCACGTTCACGTAATGGTCGATCAACCAGAAATAATGGTTTATAAGCCGCGGGACCAAAACGGCTCGCGTCTCAGGCGGCGCGTCGCGCAGCTCGTTCTCGAGCGCGAAAATCGCCTGTTTGAGCTTCCCGAATTCGAGCGCGCGAAGCTCCCTTTTCACGTTCAAGACGCTATAGAGCACTCCGTACACCGGTATCCATTCGGCAAGCTCGGGTCCGGTATAGCCGAGCGCGTGCACCTGGTTCACGAGCCTGAGTATGATCTCCGACTCGAGAAAATGCAGCGAGATCTCGCTCGCTCCCTGAAAGAAAGCCTCCCTGAAAAGCACCTTCGAGAGTCTTGTCTCCCCGCAGAGGGCATAGCAATCGGCGAGCTCGGCGAGGATCGCCGGGGAATCGTCGCCTTCCTTTGCCTGCTCAAGAAGACGGAGCGCCCGGTCATAGTCGCCGAGCTCCTTGTAGCACAACCCCGTTTTCCGATAGATTTCGGGATCGCGGGAGGTTCCGTCCTCGCGATACAGGGTTTGGTAAAACCCAAGGGCAAGGGAAAACACGCATTGCTTGAGCGCATAGAGAAACGGCTCGCACTCGGGACCTTGTTTCTCTATATAGAGGGTAAACGGCTTCCATTGGGAAACCAGATACTCGCCGCGCTCAAAGGCAGTCGTCGCATTCATGGCTTTTTTCAGTTTATCAGTCCAGAAATTGACGCCAGTAAGGGCATATATCACGTCGCTGTTATCGAGATTCTGCTGAAGAATACCCGCAAGCTCCCGATTTGCCTGTTCAAGTTCCCCCGATTTGAGCAACTCATAGACTTGCTGTAGTAATCCTTGAACAGGTTCGGTGGTCATAATACTAATACCATTATACTCATTCCTGACGTTTAGTCAATTAAGGGTTTCTATTTACAGCTTTAAACGAGTTTGCTACTATAAACGATATGAAGAAAACATTTCTACTGGCTCCGTCCATTTTAAGCGCAGATTTTTCAAATCTTGGCGCCTCTATTCGACAGATAGAGGAGAAGGGCGGGGACGTCATCCATATAGACGTGATGGACGGGCACTTCGTGCCGAACATGACCATCGGGCCGCTCGTCGTTCGGGCGATTCGCCCGCTTACCGCGTTACCCTTCGACGTGCATCTCATGGTGTCTGATCCCGACTCCCTCGTCGATCCGTTCATCGCCGCGGGCGCCGATTGGATTACCTTTCACAGCGAGGCGTGCGTCCATGCCCATCGGCTCATTACGCGAATCAAGGCGGCGGGGAAGAAAGCCGGGATCAGCATCGTTCCCTCAACCCCGCTTTCGGCCATTACGGAGCTCTTGCCAATTGTCGATTTGGTGCTCATTATGACGGTAAATCCGGGATTTGGCGGTCAGGAAATGATTGAATCCTGCCTTGAAAAGGTCCGCGAGCTGAAAAAAATCAAGCAGAATTCCGATTTCTCGTATATAGTATCTGTAGATGGCGGCGTTAATAAGAAAACCTTACCCTTGGTTATCGATGCCGGAACCGACGTGGTGGTTTCCGGATCCGCCTTCTTTACCGGCGAACTTTGATTTTTTTGCTGCCCTTTAAGGCGCTTGTGGGGAGAAAAGCATGAAAAAAACGCTGTGCACTATTGGGCTATTGCTTACCGCTTTCCTTGTTTTTTCCCAGGATCCGCTTTCCTCAGGCCTCGACGCATATGCCCGTTCTGATTGGTCAACCGCCGTTCTTTCGTTCAGAAAGGCCGTCTCCGAGCCGTCGGCGGGGGCCGAGCCCTGGTATTGGCTCATTATGGCCGAGGTTTCCTCCGGTGAGTACCGGGCGGCGCTTGGGGATATCGACCGCTTTACCGCCTCGTTTACCGACGACGCGCGCATTCCCGACGTTCGCTACCAAAAGGCCCGGATTCAGTACATTCTCGGCAATTACGAGGAATCGATACGGACGTTTTACCAGTTTCTCGTGACCTGGCCCAACCACGCCCTCGTTCCCGCGGCGTATTATTGGACTGGCGAATGCCTTTTCGCGTCCGGGCGTTTCGACGAGGCCCGCGCGATCTTCTCCATCGTTCGGGATACCTACCCGCAATCGGTTAAGGTCGAGGCCGCCCGCTACCGCATCGCGCTCATCGACCAAACCGGAAAGGAAGAGAATCTCCTCAAGCTCCTCAAGATGAGCCATGAGGAATCCCTGCGCGTGATCGAGGATTACCAGCGGCGGGACAAAACCTACGAGCAGGCCGTCACCGCCTATCAAAAGCGCATCTCCGACATGATGAAGGATACGAGGCTCGGCGAGCTTGAAAAGCAACTTGCCGACGAAAAGGCGAAGAACACCGCGCTTTCGGACCGTATCGCCGAGCTCGAGATGCAGAACGCGGAACTCGCCGCGGCGCTTTCGCAGGCGGGGCAACCGGTTCCGGTTAGGCCGGGGGACACGGTGATACCGAGTGACATCAATTCAAGCGATCCCGAGAAGAAACGGCAAGCGCTTGAGGCACTTCGGAATAAGGCGGCGTCGCTGCAGAGTATGTACGATAAAATTCTCGATGGGGGGAAGAAATGAGTAAAAAGCTACCAATACTCTTCCTCATAATGGTCCTTGCCGGGGCGCTATTCGCAAAAGAACCCTTCGAGATCGCACGCGGCGCCATCAAGCTTGTCCTCTATCCCGATTCGGGATCGTTTACGCTCTATAAACTCTCCGATGTCGGAAAAAACCGCTATGAGGCCTTGTATGATGACCGGGACGCGTCGGCGACCAGCTGGTTTTCCGTGCTCTCGAATGGCAGGGTGTTTAAGCTCGCGAAAAAGGCCGGAAAGCCCATCGCGTTCACCGAAACCACTGATGGCGCGAAGTTCGTCTTTACCCTAACCGACGACTTTCAGGTCGAGCAGGAGTTTACCCTCGTCGCGTCGCCGCAAGGGGGAAGCGATCCCTTCGTGGCCATCGATACCCGCATCGAGAATACCTCCGGAAAAGACGGCGTGTTCGCGCTCAAGGCGCTTTTCGACACGACCCTCGGCGAGAGCGAGGGAATTCATTTTTTCACCGATTTACGCAATCGCGTCTCCGCTGAAGCGAGGCTTCGCGACGGAATCGACGGCGACGCTTGGATTGTCTCGAAAAAAGACTCGCTTGCCGTGATGTTCCTTCGCTCGGGATCGGGCGTCACCGCCCCGGAAACCGTCTATCTTGCCAATTGGGACCGCTTGAACACCCTTACCTGGAACCCCGATTTCGTCGAAGGTCGTTCATTCAATACCATTTATTCGATTAATGATTCCGCGATACTGTATGTGTGGCCAGAAAAGAGCCTTGGCCCGAACGAGACGCTTTCCGTCAGGATGCTGATCGGATCAAGCGCGGGAGCCCCTGGTGGGGCGCTTGGGCCGAAGGGCGGCTCACTTGAGGCAAAGGGTGCCGCTCGCGCGCAGGGGGTAACCCCGGCGGATCCAAGGCTAGCCGATAAAAGCTATCGCGAGGCGGCGATAAAGGATTTACTCGATAGAATCGCCGTCGTCGAGCGGAATCCCGATTCGGTCTCGACCGACGAGCTCACTCGCCTGAACGCCGAGCTTGATTTTATGCTCAAGCAGGGCGGAGAATAGTCAGCGAAGATGGCAGTAACCGTACTCACCCGCGCCAAACGAGCCTTTTTCCGAAAACGATATAACGACGTGATCTCCCTCCTTGAGCCGGAGATCATCCAGTATCGCGACTCCTTTCAGTTTTACTATTATCTCGGCCTTTCCTGTCTCTATACCGGGGACATCGGCGGCGCGACCTCGTACTTTCAGCGCGCCCGGCAGATTCGCATGCGGGATCCCGACCTCTTGGTCGCGCAGGCCGCCTTGTACCTTCGCCGCGGGGACACCCATCAGGCCGTCGAGTACTATCTTGAGGCCCTCGAATACGCGCCTCGCCACGCGCTCGCGAAGAAATCGCTCGACTTTATCCGGAAGAAGGGCGAGCCTGAGGCGATCGAAACCCTCGTCGAGACGGGCAAGATCACGCGGTTTTATCCTCATCCCCGGTCCGGAAAGATTCCCGTATCGGTTATCGCCCTCTCCCTCCTTGGCGGCCTCGCGCTTTTCGCCTGGCTCGCCGGGCCGCGCTTCGCCGGCGCCGTCAAGACGGGGACCGAGCGCGCGGACCTTTCGTCGCTCTCGCTCGCCGCGGGCGAAAAAACTGACGCGCTCGACATGGGCGGGTCCTACCGATATGTATTGACCGAAAAGGGCGTCATCGCGTCGTACACCGCCGCGGAGCGGTACTTTCAGGAATACCGGGATAACGCGGCGCAGGTCGAGATCAACCGTATCCTCTACTCGAACGCCTCGGCGCCGATTAAGCAGAAGGCGCGCATGCTCATGACCTATCTCCAGGAGCCCGGTTTCGACTCGATCAAGGACAATTACCCCTACGAATCGATCAGCGCGGACCCGTTTCTCTATATCGATTGCTGGGTCGCGTGGAAGGGTATGGCGACCAACGTCCGCGTCGCGGGCGACGCGATGGACCTCGATTTCCTCGTCGGATACGACACGAGGAAGACCCTCAAGGGAATCGTCCCGACGCACTTCGACGAGGCGGTATCCGTCGACACCGATAAGCCGCTTGAGATCCTCGCGAAGGTCGCGGAAGAGAACGGGAAGATCGTGCTGAAAGGGAAGGGCGTGTTCCAGAGCGGTAAGCCGGTGAACCCCTAACGAAGGTACTCGACGGGCGAGAAGCTGTCGATGATGTCGGCCATCGGGCGTTCCTGCGCGATCGTCAGGATGACGCGCGCGCTCAGATCGGCCGACGATATCGTCTCCATAAAAGGAAGCCTGTCCCGCGCCTTGACGCAGTCGACCGTATCGCACACGACGAGCCGGTTGAGGTAGCCCGCTTCCTTGAGCTCGAGCAGGCGCTCGGGCGCCGGGTCCGACATGACCGGGTGCACGGCGAGTATGTTGATCTCCTTGACGCCACGCGAGGCTAGCTCGCGCACGAGGCCGTACACGGACCCGCCCGTGTCGACCATGTCATCCACGATCCAGATCGATTTACCCTCGAGCGGCACGGCCGAAAGAAGGTTGATGCATTCGATGCTGTTCGCCTCGCGATAGTTTCGCTGCTTATGCGCGATGACGAGTTGGGTGCCGAAGGCCGTCGAGAAGCTCTTTGCGAGTTTTTCCCCGCCGGCGTCAACCGAGCAGAAAAGCCAATCGTTCCGAACCTCGGTCTCAAGTGCTTCGCGGGTATGGATGATCGAGTCGCACAGGTACCGCTCGAGGAGCGAGACTGCGGGGACGTCGTCGACCGCGCACAGGCAGGGATCGAATATCGTCTTCGACTTGTCGGAATGGAGCTGATAGGTGATGAGGTGACTCGCGCCGAGGGAGATCATGGTCTTGTAGTGCACCCAAAGGCCCACGGAATTGCGCCGCGTCGTGCGGTCGGACCGGGAGCAGGAGATATACGGCTCGAAGACGATGATACTCTTGGCCTGAGAGCGCCTGAGCACGTCGATCGCGTGATAGAGCTCGATCTTGCATTCCTCGCCGGGGATCGCGCGCGCGTTCTTCGCCGCCGTGGAAAAGAGGACGACCGTTTTGCCCCGAACCGACTTATTCAGGGTGACCTCAAGCTCGCCGTCGGCGAAGTCCATGACGGTAAGCTCTTCGATATAATCGATCGTGTCGGGGAAGAGAATTCGCTCCGGATGGCGGTTAATCGCCTCGACGACCCTTTTCGCGTAGGCCACGCATGAGCGCGTCGAAAGGATCAGGAACGGTTGTACCATGGGTAAATAATACAACCTTTTTCCCCGCCACGCTATTTTTTTCCGGTTTTTTTTGGTATAATCCGGTCAGGATTTCGTATTGCGCCTATATCTAATGCACAAGGGGAGGGAAAGGTGGCAAAGTTGACTACTGAAATGAATCCGAGCGCTGATATGGGCGAAAAGCTCAAGGCGCTTGAAGTTGCCCGTCTTCAGATCGAGAAACAGTTCGGACAGGGCTCGCTCATGAAACTGGGAACGGGCGCCGACGTCGTCGGCCTTGAGGTAGTGCCCTCCGGCAGCATCCTCCTCGACGAGGCGCTCGGGATCGGCGGGTATCCGCGCGGGCGCATCATCGAGGTGTATGGCCCGGAATCCTCGGGTAAGACGACGCTCGCCCTCCACGCGATCGCCGAGGCGCAGAAAATGGGCGGAATCGCCGCGTTTATCGACGCGGAGCACGCGCTCGACCCCCAGTACGCGAAGAACCTCGGGGTCAACATAGACGAGTTGTGGGTTTCCCAGCCCGATACCGGCGAACAGGCGCTCGAGATCGCCGAAAGCCTCGTCCGCTCGGGAGCGGTCGACATCATCGTCGTCGACTCGGTCGCCGCGCTCACCCCGCAGGCCGAAATCGAGGGCGACATGGGCGATTCCCACATGGGCCTTCAGGCCCGGCTCATGAGCCAGGCGCTCAGAAAACTCACCGGAATAATCGGCAAGTCAAAATGCATCATCGTGTTCATCAACCAAATCCGCATGAAGATCGGCGTCATGTTCGGCAACCCCGAAACGACGACGGGCGGTAACGCGCTAAAGTTCTACGCGTCGGTGCGCCTTGAGGTCAGAAAGATCGAGACGATCGACAAGGGCGAGGACGACGCGATCGGAAACCGCGTGCGGGTGAAGGTCGTGAAGAACAAGGTCGCGCCCCCGTTCAGGAAGGTCGAGCTCGACGTGATCTTCGGAAAGGGCATATCGGCCGTATCGAGCCTCCTCGACGCGGCCGTCAAGCACGAGATGATCGACAAGAAGGGCGCCTGGTATTCCGTCGGCGAAGAAAAGATCGGGCAGGGCCGCGAGAACGCGATCCTCTTCCTCGAAAACAACCCCGATTTCCGCGCAAAGATCGAGCGGCAGCTTCGCGAGAAGCTTTTCCCCGGGCAGAAGCTCAGGCAGGCCGCTCCGGCAGAAACCGCGCAGGCTAAGGCCGCCGCGGGCACCGCGATGGGAAAGGGCGCCGTCGCCGCCGCTGCGGTCGCGGCGAAGCCCCAGGCCCGGAAGGCGCAGACCGAATCGGTGGCCGAGAAGGAAACCGACGGCGGGCTTTTCTAAGTTACCCGCATGGCAGAGCGGGTGGTCCTTTCGCTTGGGGCAAACGTTGGGGATTCGGTCGCGACGCTCAGGGACGCGGTTAGCGACCTCGGGAGAATTCTCGGCGACCTCCGCGTTTCATCGCTTTACGTGACGAAGCCCCAAGGAGGCGTCGAGCAGCGGGACTTTCACAATATCGCCGTATCGGGCGATTTTGCGGGAACGCCGCGCGCGCTGCTTGGGGAAATCAACCGGATAGAGGCCGCGCACGGCCGAAACCGCGCGAAGGAGACCCTGAAGGGACCGCGCTCGCTCGATATCGACATCGTCCTTTTCGGTTCGCGCGTCGTGCGGGAGGCCGATCTCGCGATACCCCATGAGCGCATGGTCGAGCGCCAATTCGTGCTCGTTCCGCTCCTTGAGCTTCATCCCGATTCTGCCGATCCTGTAACGGGCGAGCGATTCGGGGCGCTGCTTCGAATGCTTCCCGATCAAGGCGTCGTAAAGGCAGGTTCGTTATATGGAAACTGAAACCGTATCGGTTTCCCGCGAAGACGGGAACACGTTCAAGATCAACGATTTCGAGGGGCCGCTCGATCTCCTCCTTTTTCTCATAAAGAAAAACGAGGTGAATATCTACGATATCCCGATCGGGCATATCACCGAGCAGTATCTTGAGTATCTCGATTACGCGGTTTCGACGGATCTCGCGAACTTGACGGATTTTTACGCGCTCGCGGCGACGCTTCTTTACATCAAGAGTCGGCTCCTTTTGCCCGTGGAGATCTCGGGCGAGGACGAGGAGATCGACGACCCGAGGCAGGAACTCGTCGACAAGCTCATCGAGTATCAGAAGTACAAGAAGCTTTCCGAGCTCATGGAGCAGAAGGAAAACGAGGCCGAGTGGGTTTTCGAGCGAAAGAAGATCCAGCGCGCCCTGCCGTTCGGCGACGAAGAGCTTTGGGAACGGGTCGATACCTGGGACCTCCTGAAGACCTTCTCGAACCTCGTATCGAGCTATAACTCGGAGCGGATCCTCGACCTCTACGAAGAGGTGTCCGTCAACGAGAAGATCACGCTGATGAACGAGCTTCTCGAGAATAAGGGCGAATGCCTCTTTACCGACCTCATCGTCCGGAAGGGCAACCTCATGGACATCGTGTGCGCCTTTATGGCCATACTCGAGGCGGTGAAATTCCGGATGGCGAGCGTTTGGCAAAACCGCATGTTCGGCGACATTAAGATAAAGCCCTGGGAAAAGGTTTCCGTCGAAGAGATGGAAATAACCGTCGAAGGGTAGTTCATGCTATGGAGTACAAGATGGAAAAGGAAACGGCGCTGATCGAGGCGATCCTGTATTTGGAAACCGAACCGGTGGACGACGCGTCCCTGCTGCGTATTTCCGGCCTCTCGAAAGAGGTCGTCGAGCAGGTTATCGAGATATTGAAGGACCGCTATTCGCGGGACGATCACGGAATAGAGCTCGTGCAGATATCGGGAGGATGGACCCTTAGCCCGAAAAAGGAGCTTTGGGAAAACCTCAAGGACCGCTACGGCAAGCGAAACGACAACCGGCTCTCGCGCGCGGCTATGGAAACCCTTTCGATCATCGCGTACTCGCAGCCGATCACCCGTGCCGAGATCGAGGCGATCCGCGGCGTTTCGGCCGACAACATGATTCGCCTTCTCATCGAGCGCAATCTCGTCAAGGAAGTGGGAAAGAAGGATATTCCGGGAAAACCCGTGCAGTTCGGGACGACCAAGGAATTCCTCAAGCTCTTCAGGCTCAATAGCATCGCGGACCTGCCCAAGCTCGACGAAACCGAGAGCGACCGCTTCGAGCTCGCCCGCTAGTATGGAACGAATCGAACGACCAGAAGGCGACGCTTCCTCGGAAGCGTCTGAAAACGCCGATTCGGCATCGCGCGACGCGAACGCTCAGGGGCGGGATGACGGCTCGATACGGCTCCAGGTATACCTCGCCCATTCAGGCGTCGCCTCGCGTCGCGCCGCCGAGGAGATCATCCTTTCGGGCCACGTTACCGTCAACGGGAGCACGGTCACCGGCATGGGCTCGCGCGTGGTGCCTTCCGACGTCGTGTGCGTCGACGGTAAGCGCGTCGCGCCCGAGGAGCAAAAGCGCTACATCCTCCTCAATAAGCCGTCAGGCTACGTTTGCTCGCTCTCCGACGAGAAGAACCGGCCCGTCGCGGCGGATATCCTTAAGGAACGCTACGGCGAGCGGCTCTATAACGTCGGCAGGCTCGATATGTACTCAGCCGGGGCGATTATCTTTACGAACGATGGCGACTTTGCCGCGGTCGTGGGACATCCGAGCTCGGAAATCGAGAAGGAATACATCGTCGAGGCGAGTCTCCCGTTTCGCGACGAGGTAATCACCTCGTTTACGAAGGGCATCCGAATCGATACCGTGTATTTTCGCTGCAAGGCGGCCGAGCGGCTTTCGTCCCGGCGCATGCGGGTCGTCTTGATCGAGGGAAAAAACCGGGAAATACGCAAGGTTCTCGAGCATTTCGGCGTGCGGGTGAAAAACCTCATCCGCGTGCGAATCGGCCCGGTAACCCTTGGCGAGCTGAAATATGGAGAATATCGCGAGCTTACCGCGAGGGAAATAGACGGACTTTTAGTCCGGAAATAACGAGATACAGCATATATCCGAGGAAACACCATGATTATCGCCATTGACGGGCCCGCGGGGTCCGGGAAAAGCACTATTGCCAAGCTTCTTGCCGCCAAGCTTTCGCTTACCTTCATGAACACCGGCAGTTTTTACCGCGGCGTGACCCTCGCGCTCCTTCGCGCGCGGGGCGGGAAGGCCGACGGATCGGGGGCGATCGCGCCCGATCTCACCGATGAAAGCGCGATTATCGCGTTCACCGCGACCGTTCCCCTCGATTATCGAAATAGCCATCTCTATATAGGCGAAGAAGATGCGGAACAGTATCTTCGTACCGACGCCGTCGAGGCGCTCGTCGCCCGGCTTTCCTCGATCGTCGAGGTCAGGCATATCGTCAACGAGAAGATTCGCGCGGTTGCCGCACGAACCGGCATCGTCTGCGAGGGCCGCGACATGACGACGGTCGTCTTCCCGAACGCGGACCATAAGTTTTATCTCGACGCCTCGGTCGAGGCGCGCGCGAAGCGGCGTTTCGACCAGGGGACGAGCAACCTTTCCCTCGAGGAGATCAAAAAGACGATTGCCGCGCGCGATGAGGTTGACCGTAATAAAAAGGAAGGAAGCCTCAAAATCGCCCCCGACGCCGTCTATATCGATACATCGGACTTGACCATCGATCGCGTTTGTGACATGATAATAAGTAAAATTCACTTATAAGGGTTGGTTATGGATCAGATGGAAGTGGCAAAGGATGGACAGAAGAACTCCGGTGAGGACATCCAGCAGACACGATTACAGGAGGAGTACCTGAAGTCGTTCCAGTCTCTCGAAGAGGGACAACTCGTTGACGGTGTCGTCATCCAGGTAACAAACGATCAGGTGTTTATTGACGTCGGATACAAGTCCGAAGGCAAGATCCCCGTTTCCGAATTCACGGTTCTGCCGAAAGTCGGCGATACCGTCAGCGTCGTGCTCGAGAAGAAAGAGAATAAGCACGGCGAGGTTATCGTATCCAAGCAGAAGGCCGACGTAAAGGTTTTCTGGAAGAATCTCAGACAAGCTTTCCAGGACAAGGCTCCTGTCGAGGGCAAAATCGATAAAATCGTCAAGGGCGGCTTTGAAGTCGACCTCGGATCGGGCGTTCGCGCGTTCCTTCCGATCAGCCAGTCCGACAGCCAGAAGGTCGAGAAAGCCGAAAAGCTTCTCGGGCTTAAGTGCATGTTCTACGTCGAGCGGCTCTATTCCGATAACAAGGTTAACGTCGTCGTAAACCGCCGCAAGTATCTTGAAGAGCAGACCGAAACCAACCGCGAGGCGTTCTTCAAGAACGTCCAGATCGGCGATTCCGTGACCGGTACCGTGAAGAGCTTCACGAGCTTCGGCGCGTTCATCGACCTCGGCGGCTTCGACGGGCTCCTTCACATCAACGACATGAGTTGGGGACACGTTACCCGGCCGAAAGACTTCGTCAAGAAAGGCCAGGAGATTACCCTCAAGGTCATCCGCCTCGATCCCGAGGAGAAGCGCATTAATCTCTCGCTCAAGCATTTCAGCGAGGATCCGTGGCTCCACTTCGAGGACAAGTTCCACGTGAACGATATCGTGAAGGGCAAGGTGACCAAGCTCACCGAGTTCGGCGCGTTTATCGAGCTCGAGGAAGGAATCGAGGGACTCGCCCACATCAGCGAGTTCAGCTGGGTTAAGAAGATCAACAAGCCCGAGGATATGGTCAACATCGGCGACGAGGTTGAGTGCATGATCCTTGGCTACGATATCCAGGCAGGCCGCGTATCCCTCGGCCTTAAGCAGGTTTCCGCGAATCCGTGGGAAGACCTCGCCCAGAAGTACCCGGTGGGCACCCGCCTTACCCGCAAGATCGTCAAGGTCACCAACGCGGGAGCCTTCGTCCAGCTTGAGGAAGGCATCGACGGATTCCTCCATGTGGACGACCTCTCGTGGACCAAGAAGGTGAAGCACCCCGGCAGCGAGCTTGCCGTAGACCAGGAACTCGAGGTTATGGTCATCGAGCTCGATCCCGAGATGCGCCGCATCCGCCTTGGCGTGAAGCAGCTTTCCGACGATCCGTGGCAGACCTTTGCCGCGGCGAACCCGCCCGGAACCTTCATCGAGGGTGAGATTACCTCGATTACCGATTTCGGCGTGTTCCTTAAGGTCGCGGGCGGCATCGAGGGCCTCATCAACAAGTCGAACCTGACCGAGAGCCGCGAGGAAACCTTCGAGGACGCGGTCAAGAAGTACAACGTCGGCGACAAGCTTAAGGTCGTCGTCGTCGAGGTAAGCCCCGAAAGGCAGAAGGTCGCGTTCTCCATCAAGGACTACAAGAAGAAAGTGCAACGCGAAGAGATTTCCCGCTATATGTCGTCCGAGGAAGAGAAGGACGACGGCGCCTATACCCTCGGGGATTTCCTCAAGAACAAGTCAAACTAGTCATCGGTTTTGATGAGCGGCATTGATGAAACTGTCCAATACGATTGAAACAGAAAAACTCAATGCCCTCATCGAGATCAACACCTTAATCAATTCAAACTATTCGGACATCAACGCATTGCTGGCTCATATCCTTGAGTCGGCGATGCGCATTGTCGTCGGCGAGGCTTCGTCGATCCTCTTGGTCGACTCGAATAAGCAGATCCTCCGCTTTGAGGTCGCGCTTGGGCCGAAGGGGCTCGACGCGAAGAAGTCGGTCGTCAAGATGGACGAGGGGATCGCCGGTTGGGTCGTCAAGAACAACCGAAGCCTAATCGTAAACGACGCCGAGAACGATCCGCGGTACTGCCCGAACGTACAGCTCTCGACGGGGTATAAGACGCGGAACATGCTCGCCGTACCCATGCGCGTGAAGGACGAGTGCATCGGGGTCATCGAGATCCTCAATAAGCAGGGTGAGACCGGCTTTACCCTTTCGGACCTTGAGGTCCTCGAGATCCTCGCGAACCAGGCAGCGATCGCGTACCATAACGCGAGTTATCTCCAACGCTCGCGGGACGAGATCTTCGTCCTTCAGGATCAGATCGCGACGGACCGCGGCTACCACACCCTCATCGCGCGAAGCCCGGTTATCCTCGAGAAACTCGATATCGTCGAGCGCGTCGCGAAATCTGATTCGTCCGTGCTCATACTCGGCGAAAGCGGCGTTGGCAAGGAACTTTTTGCGGAACAACTCCACCTCAAAAGCGACCGTGTGTCCGGCCCATTCGTCAGGGTCAACTGCGCGGCGCTGCCCGAAGGCTTGCTTGAAAGCGAGCTTTTCGGCCACGTGAAGGGGGCGTTTACCGACGCCATCGCCAACCGCAAGGGAAGGTTCGAGATCGCGGACAAGGGAACGATCTTCCTCGACGAGATAGGCGACCTTCCCCTGTCCCTCCAATCAAAGCTTCTGCGCGTCATACAGAATAAGGCGTTTGAGCGAGTCGGCTCGAGCGAAACGATCACCGTCGACGTCAGGATCATCGCCGCGACGAACCGCGACATCGAGCGCCTCGTCGCGGAGCAGAAATTCCGCTCTGACCTTTATTATCGCCTCAATGTCCTCCCGCTCTATATCCCGCCGCTCAGGCAGCGTATTGAGGATATCCCGGAGCTCGCCAATTTCTTCCTGAAGAAATTCCGCCATGAGGTCAAGAAGGAGTTTCTCGGTTTTTCGGAAGGGGCGATGAGCGCGATCCTTTCCTATTCATGGCCGGGGAACATCCGGGAATTCGAGAACACGATCGAGCGCGCGTGCGTTATCGGGAAGCCCCCTTATATTAAGGAAGAGGACCTCCTCTTGAATATCCGGGCAATGCCTGATAATAATA